>DDMS01000033.1:0-25824 GCA_002340765.1 Flavobacteriaceae bacterium UBA2540
AACTAAAAATATTTTTTTTATTTTTATACTTAAATAAATAAATGAATGAAATTGATAAAAAATTTGGGATTGTCTAATATTTTAATGTTGGGATTGTGTGTAATAATTATTCTTATTTCTGAATTTCTTTTTTTAACAGGCGAAGAATTACACGGGATTTTTATTGGTCTTTGGGCGCCAACTTTGTTAGGCGTGATGATTTACCTTAAATTAGTGAAGAATGAACGCAGATGATTTTGTAATTTACTTTTCTATCTTTGTGGGGCTTTGTGTGATTATTTGGGCCTATTTTATGATAAAAGAATATGACAAAGTTGGAAAAAATTAATTTTTCTTTTTCATACTAATAGCCAAACCACCACCAGCAGCCATCTTAAATTTTAATTTTGATAACTTATTAATTTTCAAAGTTTCATATTCAATTTCTAAGGGGTTATCATTCCAATGAGCTGTTTTTCCATCTTTATAGATTTTTGCTTCATAGATTGATTTTTCATCTAAAAAACTAAAATATATTTCAATTTCTCTAGAGTTTTCGTCAGTGACACTTCCTAAAAACCAATTACCTGTTTTTCTCTCTTTTCTTACAATAGTTACATAATCTCCAACTTCTCCATTTAAAACTTTGGTAGTTTCCCAATCGACACCCACATCTTTTATAAATTGGAGTGGTTTTGGATTTGCTTCATAATGCTCAACCAAATCTGCTGCCATTTGCACAGGACTATAAATAACCACATACAATGCCAATTGATGTGCTATAGTTGTGTTTACTTGATTATCGTTTTTATATTCATCAAATTTGATATTAAAAATCCCAGGAGTAAAATCAATAGGGCCAGCCAACATTCTTGTAAATGCCACAATTGATATATGCTCAGGAGGATTTCCTCCATCTTGAGACCAAGCATTAAATTCTTGTCCCCGCAAACCTTCGCGAGAAATAATATTTGGATAGGTTCTTCGCAAACCAGTTGCTTTTATTGGTTCATGAGCATTTACAGCCACTTCATATTGAGCTGCTTTAATGGCTGCATTGTTGTAATGATTCACCATGTATTGTCCATGGTGATATTCGCCTTTTGGTAAAATTTTTCCTACATAACCTGATTTTACTGTATGCATCCCGTATTTTTTCATGAAAGCATAGGCTGTATCTTGCTGTTTTTCATAAGTTTGCGTTGCTGCAGAAGTTTCGTGATGCATAATAATTTGTACACCCTTTTCTTTTGCATAGGCTGTAATTTCATCTAAATTATAATCAGGATAAGGTGTCACAAAATCAAACACTCCTTCTCTATCTTCGAAACCAATCCAACGTTCCCAACCTGTGTTCCAACCTTCTACCAAAACACCACCAATATTGTTTTTTGCAGAAAAATCAATAAATCGTTTTACATTTTGAGCAGTTGCGCCATGTTTTCCATGCGCTTTTCCAGTATCTGTCCATTTTCCATCTACCAATTCCATTCCATAATCCCAAGAAGATTTTCCCAAATGCATTTCCCACCAAACACCAGTATATTTCATAGGCTCAAACCAAGAAACATCGCCTAATTTATTGGGTTCGTTCAAATTAACAATTAATTTTGACTCAATTAAATCTGGTGCATTATCTGTAATTTGAATCGTTCTCCAAGGTGTGTGAAAAGGCAAGGATCTTTTTACTTTAAAATCATTATTTCTTGATCCTACCAAATTACTTTGAAAACTAAGATTTTTAGTATCAACTTTTAAAGTCATCCCTGAATAATCAATCAACCCTGCTTCATGAAAGCTCAAATGAAGTCCGTTTTCACCAATCAAAGTTACAGGTGTATTTACCGCATTTTCAGGAATGTACGTTTGAGCTAAATTTGTTTTTGGAATGTATGATTTTGCATCAATTTCTGATAGTTTTGTAGTACTATATAAATGCTCGTAAATATCCCAATCACCAGGAATCCAAAAGGTTTTATAATCTTTTAATAGATTAAATTGGGTATTTTCTTCTGTGATTAAAACCTCATTCAAGTTATCTTGAGATGGGAATTCATATCTAAATCCAACACCGTCATCATACACTCTAAAAACAAGATGTAATTTTCTTTTTAAATCTGATTTTTCTTGTAACTCAACTTTCAATTCATTGTAATGATTTACAACATCCAATTGCTCTCCCCAAGGCATTTGCCAGTTTTCATTAAATTCAGTGATGGATGTTTTTACGATCCGAAAATCATCAACAAACGATTTTGTATTTTTAAAATCAAAACCCAAATAAGAGGTGTCAATTACTTTTTCTGAGGCTTTTAAAATGAAATAATACGGTTTCCCTACTGATGAAAGATTAAAATAAACCTTGATGTTTTTTGAAGGTGAAAAAACACTTGTTTCAACTTTTTTGTGACATCCAACAGCTAAAATTGACAGCAAAAAGATGGTTAAATTGAATTTGATTTTCATAATTTATTTTTTTTCTAATAAAACAATACTAAATTTAGAAATGAAATCAACTTTTCCATTTTTCACAACGACTTCTTGATTTGAATAACTGTCTTTTAAAATATCCCCATCTTTAAAAATAGACGAAACATCAATATTTATAGAACTTTCAAACATATCAATTCCAATAATTATCCTGTCATTTTTATAAACTCGTGAAAAAATCAACCCATTATCTTCTGAAATAACGTGATGTCTACCAGCGCCAACTGCAGGATGATTTGCTCTAAACTTTCCCAATTTTTGCCAATGCATAAGTATTTTTTTTGTGTCATCTGAACTGTTGATTTCATCCCAATTCATCATAGAACGCAAAGTAGCATCACCAATTGTATCATCAATTGTCAAACTTCTAGCAGATTCATCTCCATAATATACTTGCGAAGTTCCTGGAGTTAACAATAACATAATTGCTGTTTTGTAAGGATCCTCTCGTTCTTTATCAAAAGGTTGTCCATCATCATGAGAAGTCATGTAATTCAATACGCCATAACCTTTTAATTCAGAATTTAAAAGAGAATCGTACTTTTGAAAAACTGCTTTGGATGTCATTTGTTTTGCATTCCATTTGATTTCAAAATTGATCAAACTATTGAATGATTCATCAAAATAATTCACTTTTTTATCTCCAAAATCAAAGGATTTTCCATGAGAAATGGCATAATTATATACTTCACCTACTAAATAAAAGTCATTATTGTCCAACACTTTTTCAGGATTGTTTTTCTTGAATTCTGCAAAGCTGAAATCACATTCTTTTTTGAATTCTTGCCACACATATTCTTCTGCATGTTTCACAGTATCAACCCTATAACCATCAATTCCGAATTCAGTAATATAATCTGTTAACCATTTCATGATGTAAAAACGGGGCGCTCTAGGATAGCCTGTCCTTTTAAAAAAAGCATCCAATTCAGCCATTTCTTGTGCCAATCTTCCTTCATTTTCCCACTTTTCAATGAGTTGTGGAGGCAAATCAACTGGATTATTACTATCAGTTCTAATATCTGGTAGATTTTCAACAAGTGTACATGAAGTGGTATTTTCATAATTGTTGTACTCACATTTTGGAGAGGTTCTCACCCAATCAGAAGGCCAAACAGGCTCTTTTTCGGTAACAGGTCCTGTGTGATTGATGACAGCATCCAACAAAATACGAATCCCATTTTTATGAGCAGTTTCAACCAATTCATTCAAATCTTCTTTGGTTCCAAAATTGGGGTCAATTGTAGTCCAATCTTTTGTCCAATACCCATGATAAGCATACGTAACTCCTGTTCCTTCATCAGTTGCATCATGAATTTGTTCTACAATTGGTGTCATCCAAATGGCATTGATACCCAACTTTGTAAAATATCCTTCTTTGATTTTTTGAGTAATTCCCCTCAAATCTCCTCCTTCAAAACCTCTGAATTTTCCAGGAGTTTTGGTTCTGTCAAAATTCAAATCATTGGAAATGTCTCCATTGTGAAAACGATCTGTCAATAAAAAATATAGGTTTGCAGCTTGCCAAACGAATTCATTTTCTGATGTGTTTTTTTGCGCTACTTGTTCGTTTTTACAGGCAATTATTGATAAAATTGCAAAAATAAAAAGTAATTTTTTCATGTTTCTATTGAAGTTTTAGAATAAATGATTCTAATGGGTTTACTAGAATTTTTGCAGTGGCTCCTGTACTAGTTACTTTCAAGTCAAAAGATTTTTTATTGTATAATGTATCTTTCAACAGAAAAGTACCTTCGTTTATATTCCATTTTTTGATGATTTCCAACGGAATTTTCAACTCAAATTCAAAGGCTTTTTCTGCATCAAAATTTGCAATAATTATTAACTTTTCATTGTTTGAAAAACGAGTATAAGAGAGCAATTTAGCATTGTAATTCTCTGTATTTTCTCTATTGAAATGATGCAAATCTTGGTATTCTCCCATTAAAGCATCACTTTTAATCGTAAAATTTAGCAATCGTTTGTAAAAATCCCTTAATGCCAACTCTTCTGTTGTTGATTTTCCTCCATCAAATTTCTTGTCATTTACCCAGCGTTGCAAAGTTGGAACTCCAATATAATCAAAAATTGAAGTTCTAGAAGAAGTTCCAAAACCTGAATTTTCAGAACCATCTTCACCCAATTCTTGTGCAAAATAAATCATGGTTGGTGATGTTGAAATGGTTGCAGAAACTACCATTGCAGGTTTGCCTTTTTCAAAATTTCCAGCAAACTCAGGACTTGCGATTCGTTGTTCGTCATGATTTTCTAAAAAATGCAACATGTGGTGTTCAATATCTTTCAAATCTGTTTGAATTGGCGGAATGTGGTCTGTTAAACCACGGCCTTGAATGACATTTTTAAGCGTATCATACAACTGAACTTTGTCATACAAATAATCCATTTTTCCTTTTTTGATATAGTCTCTGTACAAACTTGGATTGTATACTTCTGCCAATAAAAAAGCTTCTGGTTTTTTTATTTTTATGCTTGAATTAAGGTAACTCCAAAACTCAACAGGCAACATTTCTGCCATGTCAAAACGAAAACCATCTACTCCTTTTTCTAACCAGTATAAAGCAATATCTCTAAACTTTATCCATGAGTTTGGAACCGTTTTGTCTTGCCAAAATTCAAAATGTCTTTCATAATTTTCGTTCTCAAAACCTGCTGGCAATTCATTAAAATCCTTTTTCCCTTCAGGAGAAATTCCGTAATTGATTTTTACAGTTTCGTACCAATCATTTCTATCAGGTTTTGAAAGTCGAGAACCATTTCCTGTCCATTTTGAAGGATTTTCATCAAATTTACGATCAGATAAAGGATGCTTTTCACCACCCAAAGGCTGAAAATCATCTAAAAAATCTGGCACTTGAAAAGGTTCGTTTGGATTGTAATAGAAGTTGTTATTTACATCATATACTACAGATTTATGATCATTAGCCCCAAAATCTTTTACTCCTTTTGGGTTTGTTAATCCTCGGTAATTTCTCGCCACATGATTAGGCACAATATCTATAATGACTTTCAACCCGTTTTTGTGAGTTCGTTCAATTAACGCTTCAAATTCTTGCAAACGATTGGCAACATTTTCAGCCAAATCAGGATTTACGTTGTAATAATCTTTCACTGCATAAGGCGAACCTGCTCTTCCTTTTACCACATCAGGATCATCATTTGAAATGCCAAATTGAGTATAATCCGTAATTACATCATGATGTGGAACGCCTGTATACCAAATATGTGTAACACCCAAATCTTTGATTTCAGTTAAGGCGCTGTCTGTAAAATCATTGAACTTCCCAACACCATTTTCTTCAATAGTTCCCCATGGTTTGTTAGTTGTATTTGTGTTGCCAAATAATCTCGTAAACACCTGATAAACAACGATTTTTTTATTTTTTTGATTCGAATTCATTTTCCTATCTGAACCTTTTTCTGATGAACAACTCCATAAAACCAATACAATTAATGCGCTAATAATGCTTTTTTGTGTGTTCATATTCCTTATTCTCTTAATGATACTTTTATTTTTAATTCTTTGTTAGAATTCCATTTTAAAGGAATTGATAATATATTATTTTCAGTAGAAAATTGTTTTCTTTTTCCATTGATTTTAATCTTTTTAGGCTTCCAATCTATATTGTGAATAACCAACGTAATTTCTTTTTCTGATGGATTCCACTGTTTTCCAAATTCGGCTTCAAAATCAATTTCTAGAAAACGTTTTGAAAGTTCAGCTTCAAATTCTAACAATTCATAATTCCCTTTTTCAAAAGCATTTTGAGTAATTCCGTCATCATTGTAAAATTCTGATTCACTTTCTTGAATTGAATCATCATGATAATAATGAATAATCAATTGATTACCCGAATAATTATCTGTAGTTTGGACCAAATTTGTCATGGAAATAAAAGCGCCTGCTTTCACATAAGTTGGAATATGTTCTTCAGAAACTGAAACGGTTTTAGTTTGTCCACCAATGATTTTTTCATCTGTAAAAAAATCAAACCAATTCGAATTTTTTGGAAAATATATTTCTTTTGATTTGACACTATCTTTTAAAATTGGTGTGATTAACAAATCATTCCCCCAATAATAAGAAGTGGATTTTATAAACAATTCATCCGAATTTTCCTCAAAGAAAATTGGTCGCATTAAAGGCATTCCTTTTTGGTTATTTTCGAAAGCCAAATGGTAATTGTATGGTAATAATTGGTAACGTAATTCAATGGCTTTTTTAGCTAATTTTTTGGCTTTTTCGCCTCTAAAAATAGGTTCACTTGGCACTGTATCGTGGGCATGAGGTCTAAAAATAGGTTGAAAAACTCCATATTGCAACCAACGTGTGTATAAATTATCATCTAAATTTGCGCCTGCAAATCCACCTAAATCTGAGTGCATATAGCCCAAACCTTGCATGCCCATTTGTAAGGCAATTTCTGGTTGCGACTGCAAACCGCCCCAAGTTCTACTGACATCTCCAGACCAAGGAATCATTCCAAAACGCTGTGAGCCTGAATACCCTGCTCGCATTAAAATAAAAGGACGCTCTTTTGGAAACTCTTTTTGATATCCTTCAAAAATCAATTTTGCCCAATCATGTCCATAAATATTATGAATTTCGTCGGCTTTTGCACTGTGAAATTGTACCCAAGAAGGCAGCACTTCAGGCTCACCTAAATCGCCCCAAAGTCCTTTCACACCCAAGTTTAAAATATCTTTATAAATATTCCAAAACCAAGATTTTCCTTCGTTTTTATAAATATCTACTATACCCGTATTTCCAAAATAAAAGTCATATTTTGCTGGATTTCCAACAGAATCTTTTGCCAAAACATCTTTTTCAACAGCTTCGTTCCATTTATTGGAAGTTGTCAAAATAAAAGGCTCTGTAATCAATACCGTTTTGACCCCTTTTTCTTTAAAACGTGAAATCATGCCTTTCATATCAGGAAAAGAATCTTTGTCTACTGCAAGATTTCCTATAGTTCCCTTAACTGTTTTTCCAAACCAATACAAATCTAAAATAATGGCATCTACAGGAATATTTTCTTCTTTGAATTTAGCAATTGTTTCTTCAGTTTCTCTCTGAGAATGATACCCAAATCTGCTCGAAAAATTACCTAAAACCCATCTTGGTGGCAAAGGTTGTTTTCCTGTTAATTGTGTGTAATTATCCATCAAATTTTCCCAAGAATCACCTATAATAATTTGATAGGTTTTTCGTCCTGAAATGGTTTCATAAGTTAAAGAATTTTCTTTTTTACTGTCTAAATCCAGATATCCAATAGCAGGATTGTCAAAATGAATCATATATTTTTTTGATGAAATTGCAATTGGAATTGTAAAATTCATCAATTCTGAACGGGTTTCATATCCATAATGCGCTTTGTTGTACAATTGCAAACGATTACCACGTCTGTTCATTCCTAAAGCTCTTGCACCACCACCATATAAAACCTCATCGTTATCAATTTGAAATTGTATTTTTTCATGGATTGAATCTTTAAAATAGCCCAATTTTTCTGAAATCAACTCTTTTTGATGTGATTTATATGAAATTTTAAAGGGTGATTTCTGAATAATTACTTGAATTTCTTTGGATGAAAAATACAAAAATTCTTTGGACTCTTTATAATCGAAAAGAATGTTGGAAGGTTTTAAAACAACAGCATGAGAATTCGAAGAATAGGTTTCATTTGATGGAATAAAACTAGTTTCTAGACTATTTTCAGTATAAAATTGAATTCGGTATGAACCATCATTTACCAATATTTTGAGAATATTATGCTCAAAATCAGCTTTTAGAAAAATTCGTTTTTCATTTTGACCAAATGATAAAAATGGAATAAAGATTATTAAATATAAAAGTATTTTTTTCATTTGAAAAAGTTTTTTGAGTTCTCAACTTCTTTCTAACTGACACGATTTGATTTATTTTTTTTATTTTTTCAGCAAAAATGTCAAAGGAATATGAATTCTATTTTTCCAAGATTTTTCTGAATGATCTGTATTGGGAAAATGAATATTTCTGAAATTTTCAATGGAATACCCTTTATTTGTATAAAGTGAATCTACAATAGGTGCATATTTTGGATACTGACGATCCAAGGTTTGATCTCCGTAATCAAAATAGATTTTATGATTTTTTGCATCAGGAATATTCGCAGCAACATAACCAAAAATGGCGTCTGGAAAAGGGTTATTTTCTTGAGCCATTGCTCCTACCCAATGTGTTGATATACAAGCTACTCCTTGAAAAATCGTTGGATATTCAGAAATGGCGTACATAGACATCAAACCTCCCATTGAAGAACCTGCCACAAAGGTATTCTCTTTATTTGTATGCACTGAATACGTTGCATCAATATAGGGTTTTAATTCAGTTACTAAAAATTTTAAATAATCATCCCCTTTAAATTCCGTTGACATGTTATTTTCTTCCGCCTTTTTTAAAAAATCTTTTTTGGCCTCTTTATCCATAAAATCCATGGCTTTCTCAGGAAATAAATCATGCCAACGAATATCTGGTATGTTGTGGATACCAACAACAATAAAGTCTTTGGTGATTTTTTGTTCCATTAAATCTGTGGCAGCTTCATCAATTCTCCATTCTTGTTTGTTCCAAGTGGTGGCTGAATCAAACAACATTTGCCCATCATGCATGTATAAAACTGCATATTTTTGTTTGTCAGAATAGTTTTTTGGCAACCAAACATCTACAGGTCTTGGAGTGATATTTTCTGATGGAAAACTATCAATTCGAATCAATTTTCCTTCCGCTAATTTGGCACTTTCAAGTGTGTAGGATTGTATATGAGAGAACGATTTTTTAGCTGTTAGATCACAAGAAACGATGATAAAAAAAACAATTCCGTAAAAATATAATTTATTCATAACTAATGTTTTAAAGTAAGAATGAGACTTCCTTTATTAGAAATTTCAAGAGATTTATCCCAAACAAAAGTTTCATCTGTTAAGATATTTTCTACCGTTTTTCCTTTCAATCCAACTTCAGAAAATCTTTCTAAATCAATTGTAATTGGTTTTTCATTTTTATTAATGATGTGAACAACTGTCTCTTTTTCATCTATTCTAAATAAAAAATAGGTATTGTTTTCCGGTGCAAAATGAATGGTTTTTCCTTCGTGAATAGCAGTATTATTTTTTCTAAAATTCAATACTTTTTTAAAAAAGAGTTGCATGTCTTTTTGTTCCACTGAAAGACCTTCACCAGTAAAAGCATTTACGATATCACCTTTCCAACCTCCAGGGAAATCAGTTCGAATCAAACCATGATCACCAGGTTTTTCAAAATCATTCATCAAAATTTCGGTTCCGTAATACAATTGCGGAATTCTTGGTAACATCAACAAATAACTTATTGCCATTTTTGTATTGACAATATCGCCCTTTAATTGCGTGAAAATTCGGCTCATATCATGATTATCAGGAAAAATTAGGATGTCTTTTGGTGAAGCATAATGAAAGTCATTCGCCAAACCTTCATAAATTTTTGTCAATCCTGAATTGTAACTTTCGTGTTGATTAAAAGCTTCTACAATATTGTTTTGCATAGCAAAATCCATGGTTGATGTCAAATTTGACTCATAACCATCCTTGTTTTTAGCGCCTTTTTGCCAATAACCAATCAACAATGGATTGTAACTCCATTCTTCACCCACAATTGAAAATTTTGGATATTCGTTCATTATGGCTCCAGCCCAATTGCTCATAAATTGCTTGTCAGGATAAGGATACGTATCCTGTCTGATGCCACCCAAACCTAAAGTTTCTATCCACCAAATACTATTTTGAATGATGTATTTTGCCATAAACGGATTCCGTTGATTTAAATCGGGCATAGTATCCACAAACCAACCTTCATTATTTCCTTTTTTATCAGTTTCAGCAGCATACAAATCTTGGTTTGTGGTGTGTATGTGATTAGAAACTTTTTCAGTTTGATTATTCCAATTTTCTTTGTTCTCTTCGTAATCTTTTTGGTTATTTACCCAATCTTCAAAAGGCAAATCTTTCATCCACCAATGTTCTAAACCACAGTGATTTGCTACTTGATCCATGATGAGTTTCATGCCTTTTTTGTTCAATTCGTTCGCCAATTCTTTGTATTCTTCAAGTGTTCCAAAACGAGGATCTACTTGATAAAAATCGGTAATTGCATATCCATGATAAGACCCACTGTACATATCATTCGTTAATACTGGAGTTGGCCAAACAGCCGTAAAACCTAAATCAGCAATGTAATTAATATGATTGGTAATTCCTTTGATATCACCTCCATGACGTGCATAATCATCTTTTCTGTTGATGGTTTTTTCGTTTAAATTTTCATTGACATCATTGGTTTCATTTGCATTTGCAAATCGATCAGGAGTGATTAAATAAATCGCATCAGCACTGTTAAAACCTATATATTCTTCTGAAGATTTTTGTCTGTCTTTTAATTCATAGGTATGTCTTTTGATGCTCCCATCATCAAACGTAAAAACGATATCAAATTTACCCGCTTTTGTTTTTTTATCGATTTCTAAATCAATAAATAGATAGTTATTGCTTTTTGCTTTATGAACATTTTTTATAGTTACACCAGCATAAGAAATGCTTGGTTTTGAATCACCAATAGTAGGCTCTTTCACCAACAATTGCAATGAAGAATCTTTGAAATTAATCCACCAATTTGAAGGTTCAACACGCTCTAATGAAGAATTTGAAACCTTATTAGTAATTGAATTTATAGATAATTTATTTGAATTGTTGCAAGAAATCAAGATACCAAAGACAAAAATCAAAACAAAATTTTTCATAACTATTTGGGTTTTAGAATTTCTAATAAATGCAACATCTATATATATGCTATTGATATTTAAATAGTTACTAAATTATTAGGTGTTACTTTTATGGGCTTTTCGTTTACTAAAATTATCAATTCTTCATTTCCATCAATGGTGAAATGTGTGCCATCTTGTTGGACATTGATTTTTATAATTGTATTTCTAAAATTTACTTTAAAAGAATAAGAATTCCATTGTTTAGGGATTTTTGGTTCAAACGAAAGTGTGTTATTTTTAACTCTCATTCCACCAAAACCTTCCACAATACTCATCCAAGTTCCAGCCATGGAAGTGATATGCAAGCCTTCTTCTACTTCGTGATTGTAATCATCCAAATCCAAACGAGAAGTACGTAAATAAAACGTATACGCCTGCTCCATTCTATCTAATTTTGCTGCCTGAATACTATGAACACAAGGCGAAAGTGAACTTTCATGTACCGTAAATGGTTCATAAAAATCAAAATGACGCGCCAATTCTTCTGTCGTAAAATCATCTTCAAAAAAGTAGAAACCTTGTAATGTATCTGCTTGTTTGATGAATGGAGAACGTAAAATTCTGTCCCAACTCCATTTTTGGTTGATAGGTCTTTGCGATTTATCTAATGCTGCAACTGAAATTAATTCTTTGTCCAAAAATCCATCTTGCTGTAAATACACTTGGTGTTTTTCGGAATAAGGAAAATACATTAAATCAGCCACATTTTTCCAAGCTGCTAATTCAACATCAGAAATAGCTGTTTTTTCTTTGATTCTTTTAAAATCAGAAATATGATCATTTTTTACAATTTCAATATTTTCCAATGCATAATTGATACACCATTTGGCAATGTAATTGGTGTAGAAATTATTGTTTACGTTATTTTCATATTCGTTAGGTCCAGTAACTCCCAATATTACAAATTTATTTTTATCCGATGAAAAAGTGGCTCTTTGATACCAAAAACGAGCAATTCCAATCAAAACTTCCAACCCTTTTTCAGGTATGTAAGAATAATCATTTGTAAAACGATGATAATTATAAATTGCAAAAGTAATTGCTCCATTTCTGTGAATTTCTTCAAAAGTAATTTCCCATTCGTTATGACATTCTTCACCATTCATAGTGACCATTGGATACAATGCAGCACCATTTTTGAAACCTAATTTCTGAGCATTTTCAATTGCTTTTTCCAAATGATTGTATCTATATTCCAATAATTTTCGCGCCACAGATTGATCTTTAGTCGCCATATAAAAAGGGATACAATACGCTTCAGTATCCCAATATGTACTTCCTCCGTATTTCTCTCCAGTAAAACCTTTAGGACCGATATTTAATGAAGCATCTGTTCCTAAATACGTCTGATTTAATTGAAAAATATTAAAACGAATACCTTGTTGTGCTTTTACATCTCCAGCAATTGTAATATCTGCCATTTCCCAAATTTTTGCCCAAGATTGTTTTTGCGTTTCCAATAAATTCTCAAAGCCAAAACTAACAGCTTTGTCTAAAACCTTTTTTGCAGCCTCAACTAAAGCGTTTTTTGGATGATTTCTATCAACAACATAACCGCCAAATTTATGAATTGAAAACGTTTGATTTTTTTTGATTTCTGATTGATATGTGCTTGAAACTAACTTTTCTTCTTTTTGATTTATGGTATCAACCAACAATTTTTTTCCATCCACAAAAACGCTTGATTGCATAAAAGTACACGTATGAAAATGCGTTTTCATTGTTTTTGCAACGATAAATGACTGCTGATGTTGCTGAGAAACTTCCAAAACGTTCCAAAATTGGTCTGCCCAATTTGAGTCTTGATTTGTAATAGAAGCATCCAAATAAGGAGTATAAGAGATTGTTGCATCCGAATTTATTGGAGTGATATTATAGCTAATTGCACCAATTTCATCAAATTCTAAACTCAAAAAACGCTTGATTTCAACTTTGATTTTGACATCGTTTTGCAAAACAGCTTCAAAACTTCTTGCCAACCAACCTTCTTTCATGTTGAGTTCTCTTTTAAATTTTAAAACTTCTTTACAAGTAAATAAATCTAAATTTTTATTGTTAACTTTAATGTTTATTCCTATCCAATTTGGAGCATTCAATACCTTTGCGAAATATTCAGGATAGCCATTTTTCCACCAACCAACTCTTGTTTTATCTGGATAATAAACTCCTGCAATATAACTTCCTTGAAAAGTTGCGCCTGAAAAATTTTCTTCAAAATTGGCACGTTGACCCATGGCTCCATTGCCAATACTGAATAAGCTTTCAGAGGATTTTACCCTATTTAGATCAAATCCTTCCTCTATAATTGACCAATCATTTGGTTTTATATAATCTTGGTTCATTTGTTATTATTTTAGAATTAAGAAGCGAGAATAAAGAGAAAATACTTTAATATGAATTCATAAATATGACATCTTCCTGTTTCTTGTTTCTATTTTCTTTTTTCTATTATTTTTTTTCTATTTGAATTAACTTTTTCATAAAATCAGTAGTGATTTCAGTAAAATCTTTAAAAATAAATGTTGCCTGTGAAAGCACCTCTTTATCACCAATACCAATGCTAATCATATTTGCTGAATTTGCGGCTTCAATACCCGCAACAGCATCCTCAAATACAATACAATTAGATGGTGAAAGATTCATTTTTTTTGCAGCCATCAGAAAAACTTCTGGATCTGGCTTTGCTTTGGTTACGCTATTTCCATCTACAATTTCATCAAAAAAGTGGGCTAAGCCTACTTTTTCGAGAATAGGAAGTGCATTTTTACTTGCAGAACCTAGTGCAATTGGAATGGCATTTTCTTTTAACAATGTCAAAATTTTTGGAACATCAGGAAGAATTTCTGAATCATCCATTTTCTTAATGTATGCTTGATAATCATTGTTTTTTTCGATCATCCAAACATCTTTTTGTTCTTGGGTTGCTGATAAATTTCCCATTTCTAATAAGATATCTAAACAGCGTTTTCTACTAACTCCTTTGAACAATTCATTTTGCTCTTGAGAAAATTCAAATCCTAACTGATTTGCTAATTTTTTCCAAGCTAAATAATGGTATTTGGCGGTATCAACAATGACACCATCCAAATCAAAAATAATTCCTTTTTTCATTTAAACAGTTTGTACTTCATCATCTACATCTTTTACTTTGTAAACGAGTGCTGCAGCAATTAAAAAACTAATTCCACTAATCATTAATGCAAAAATTGCTTCATTATTGTAAGCATATTTTACCAGTGGACCTCCTATTAATGCATTGATAATTTGTGGAATTACAATAAAGAAATTAAAAATTCCCATGTAAACTCCCATTTTCTTAGGAGAAATTGAACCTGCTAAAATGGCATAAGGCATTGCTAAAATACTTGCCCATGCAATTCCAACGCCAATCATAGATATGATCAACAAATTTTCATTTGGCATGAAATAAATAGAAATTAATCCCAAACCTCCAATAATTAATGAAATAGCATGTGTTTTTTTACGTCCAATTTTTTGGGCAATGTAAGGCAATGCAAACGCATAAAAAGCTGAAACTAAATTGTAAATTCCGAAAAGGATTCCAACCCAATCTCCTGCATTTTGATAAGCAACACTTTTGCTATCAGTGTGTGGCAATCCATAAATATGTTGTGCAATTGCCGGTACTGAAAAAACCCACATTCCAAAAAGTCCAAACCAAGAAAAAAATTGCACCCAACTTAATTGACGCATGGTGGCTGGCATTTTTTTGAAATCATCAAAAATATCTAATAAACTAGATTTTTGTTTTTCTCCATCTTTAACCAATGCTTTAGAATGCGCTTGTTCGTCTTCAAAACTATCTAATTCTTCTGGAGAATATTCTTGTGTAGTTGATACAGTAACCAAAATTGAAATTATCAAAATAATAGCTCCAATAATGAAAGACCAAATTAAGTTAGCAGGAACAAAGCTAGCTGAGGTATCGTTAGAGATACTAAAATAATTAGTTAAAAAATAAGGCAACCAAGAACCTATAACTGCCCCAAAACCAATCAATGAGGTTTGAACGCTAAATCCTAAAGTCCGTTGATCAGTTCTTAAATTATCACCCACTAAAGCTCTGAATGGTTCCATGGCAATGTTGAAAGAAGCATCCATGATCATTAAAAATCCTGCTCCTACCCAAAGTGCTGGAAGAAAAGCAATAAACATATCGGCTTGTGGCATTAATATTAATCCCACAGAAGCTAAAATAGCTCCAACTAAAAAGTAAGGTTTTCGTCTGCCAAAAATCCCCCAAGTTTTGTCACTATAATGACCAACAATGGGTTGAACAATCAATCCCATCAAAGGTGCAATAATCCAAAACCATGAAAGTTCATGAACATCAGCCCCAAAAATTTGTAAAATTCTACTTGCGTTTGCGTTTTGAAGTGCGAAACCCATTTGTATTCCTAAAAACCCAAAACTCATGTTCCAGATTTGAAGGAAACTTAATTTCTTTTTTTCCATTATCGAATATTATTATGAATATTTCGATAAGTGTATTAGACTTATCAATTACTAAGTGTGGAATGTAATTTACTGATAAATACTAATTCGGTAACAAATATAATTTTTTTTTGTAAAGTTGGTAAAAATTAATCCAAAAATTTACGACGACGGTTTCGTAAAAAAGAATAAATTTAAAATTTTTACGACGACGTTTTCGTAGATTCTCGTAATTTTAAGTCGCTAGAAATCACAATTTTTTTTGGTGTAAATACCTCTGTTTCATTTTCTATTCTATCGATTAAAAGTTCAACTGCTTGCCTACCCATGATAAATCCATGCTGTGCAATAGTTGTAATGGAAGGTGAAGAATACTCTGAAATTAAACCATCAGTAAAGCCAATGATTGAAATGTCTTTAGGAATATTCAATCCTTTTTCTTTGGCAATTCGCATAGCATTTGCGGCATAAATTTCATTTACAGCAAATATTCCATCTAAATTTTGTTCAAATAATCGTTCAATTTGCTTTTTGATATCTTGCTTTTCATCAATCTTAATAATCAATTTACTGTCAGTTTTAACATATGATTCTATGAGTGCTTTTTCATATCCTAAACGTCTTAAAGCACCAACACTAACGTGGTCTGGAGTAGTTATCAAGCCTATTCTTTTACAACCAATATCAACCAAATGCTTGGTAGCTTTATATCCTGCCCCCACATCATCTACTACTATTTTATCGCACAAAATATCATCCACAACTCTGTCAAATAATACTAACGGAATTTCTTCTTCAACCAAATCAGTAAAGTGAGAAAAATCTTTATTTTCAAGGGTTTCATTAGCTATTGATACAATTAAACCATCCACACTTCCATTGGATAAAACTCTTAAAGTTTCTACTTCTTTTTGGTAATTTTCATTAGAAAAACAGACGATAATATGATAGCCCTTTTCATTGGCATATGCCTCAATTCCCATAATTACGGTAGAAAAGAAATGATGTACAATTTTTGGTAAAATCACGCCAATTACTTTGGTTTTTTGATTGCGTAATTGCAAGGCCAAACTATTTGGTTTATAGTTATAGTGATTGGCGAAAGCCTGAATCTTGTCTTTCGTTTCTTTGCCTATTTCATGGCTGTCTTTTAATGCCTTTGAAACCGTAGAAGTAGAAACTCCTAGTTCCTTTGCAATTGTCTTAATGGTAATTTTTTGCTTCATTTTTAGTAAATAAACAAATAACGGATAAATTTTTTGCTAAATTAACGAAATTTATTAAAAAAAAGTTGTCAACACGAAACCGATTTCGTAAATTTTAGTTTATTGAATTTAGCTCTCCGCAAATTATATTTACAATGTGGAATGTGAATTTATTGTTAAATTAAAATCAAATTTACAGTTATTACTTAACAAATTATACATGAAAAATTTTAAATTATTGTTAATTGGATTTCTTTTAGCTTCCTCTTTTAGCATGTTTGCCCAACAAACGGTTCAAGGAGTTGTAAAAGAAAAAAAATCTGGTGATTCTTTGCCAGGTGTGAGTGTTGTTATTAAAGGTACCACTAAAGGTGCTGAAACGGATTTCGACGGGAAATTTACAATCGAAAAAGTAAAAACAGGTGAAATACTTGTTTTTAGATATCTGGGTTATGCAGATAAAGAGGTTGTAATTGGAACAAACCGCAACTTAGTTGTGGAACTCGAAGAAGCGTTAGAACAACTTGATGAAATTATTGTTGTAGGATATGGAACTACAACCGTAAAAGATGCTACAGGTTCTGTAGAAGCAATTACTGCTAAAGAAATGACGAAAGGTAACATTGTAACCGCTGAAAATTTAATTAGCGGTCGGGTTTCTGGGGTAAACATCACCACAAGTGGTGCTCCAGGTTCTGGTTCAGAAATAAGAATTCGTGGTGGTTCTTCTTTAAGTGCATCTAACGATCCATTGATTGTTATTGATGGTTTACCTTTATCTGGTGTTGATTTGAATAGTATCAACCCAAATGATATTGAATCTTTTTCTGTTTTAAAAGATGCCTCTGCTACTGCTATTTATGGAGCTAGAGGTGCTAACGGGGTAATCATTATTACTACTAAAAAAGGTAGAAGCGAATACTCTTTAGATTATGACTACCAAGTTGCTTTTGGAGAAATTAGAGACAGAATATCTGTTTTTGACGGAGATGCATTTAGAAATTTAATTGCTACAAGAAGACCAAATGATGTTGGAATGTTAGGTACTGCGAATACAAATTGGCAAAATGAGGTATTCCAAAAATCTGTTTCTACACAACACAACATTAGTGCTAGAGGACAACTTTTTGGAAGAATTCCAACTAGACTTTCTGTAAATTTCTCTGAAATTGAAGGAAATATTTTAACCTCTCAATTTGATAGAGCCAATGTTTCTTTATCAATGAATCCATCATTTTTTAATGATCATTTAAAAATAAGCTTAAATTATAACAGAGCTTTTGTAAACGAAAGATTTGCAGACGCAGGTCAGGTAAACGCAGCTATTCGTTACGATCCTACACAACCTGTGTATGACAGAACATCTCCTTTTGGTGGTTTTTATCAGCATATTACTAGAACTCCAAATGGAATCTTAGTAGATAATGGAACAAGAAACCCAGTTGCTGCTTTATTACAAAACGAAAATAGATCAAACAGATTTAGACAATTTGGTAATTTAAAAATAGATTATAAATTACACTTTTTACCAGAGGTTACTGTAAGTGCAAGCGCTGGTTTTGACAAATCCATTCAAGAAGGTACTTTTTTCAACCCTTTAAATAGTCCTGCTAATTATACAGACTTATTTGTAGGTGGTGAAGGTTCTTATACAAATGAAAATATCAATGAAAATTTTAACACAACCATAAACTACATCAACACCTTTGGTAAATTTAAAACTGATGTAATGGTTGGTTATGATTACCAATCTTTTGATGGTAATGGAGACAGTACAGGAAATACAAGAAATCCAAATGATGTTGGTTTTACTTCTTATGTGAATACCCCTGTTGTTTTAATAGGTTTTTTAGCTAGAGCAAATTTAACGTATAACGGAAAGTACCTTTTAACCTTAAACTACAGACGTGATGGAACTTCACGTTTTGGCCCTGCAAATAGATGGGGTAATTTTGGTGGTGCTGCTTTGGCATGGAGAATGAGTGATGAAGATTTCTTAAAAGACAGTAAAGTAATTTCTGAATTAAAATTACGCGCCTCTTATGGTGCTAATGGGCAACAAGATGGAATTCCTGGAGATTTATATTTAGACAGATATCGTTTTGGAAATCAAAACTCACAATACCTGTTTGGTGGAATTCCAATACAATCAACAATAGCTTCACCTAGAAGTAATTTAAAATGGGAAAATACAGCTACTGTAGAGATTGGTTTAGATTATGGCTTATTTAATAATAGATTCTCAGGTTCTGTAAACGTTTTTCAAAAGAATTCTACTGATTTATTAGCAAATGTAGCAGTTCCTGATGGAGCTAATTTTACAAACAGAGTAGTTCAAAATATTGGTGATTTACAAGTAAATGGTATTGAATTTACATTAAACACAGATATCATTAAAAAAGAAAATATGAATTGGAATATTAATTTTAATTCAACTTTTTTAGACAGAAAAGTCGTAAATATTGGAACAGATCAATTTGTTGGTGATATTTCTGGTGGAACTGGAAGAACAATACAGTTATTAAGAGAAGGTTTTGCTCCATACTCATTTTTCTCTTATAAACAGCTATATGATACTACTGGAAACCCAATTGAAGGAGCTTATTTAGATGTAAATGGAGATGGAACAATAGATTCTTTTGATTTAGTTCCTATTGGTAACCCTCAACCAGATTTCACTTTTGGTTTTCAATCAAATTTTAACTACAAAAATTTTGATTTAGCATTTAATTTAAGAGCTAGCTTAGGAAACTATTTATATAATAATGTTAACTCTTCTTTGGCACAATATGCTCTATTGCAAGACAATGCAGTGTTAGGCAACATCCCTACATCAGTACTTAATACAAATTTTAATACAACTGCAGATGTTATTGCTTCAGATATATTTCTTGAAAATGCTTCGTTCTTAAGAATGGATAACATCACTATAGGATATACTTTTGATAGACCTATCAAAAAATTTGCCTCTAACAGTTTTCGTTTATGGGCAGGTATACAAAACGTATTTACAATTACAAACTACTCTGGCTTAGACCCAGAATTAGGAAGTGGTGGAATTGATAATACAAACTTTCCTAGACCAAGAACATTTTTGGTTGGTGCAAATATTAAATTTTAATTATTAAAGAAATACAGATGAAAAAAATTATGAATTTTAACAAATTAGCAATCTTATTTCTTGTGATGCTAGTAGCGATGTCTTCGTGTACGAAAGACCTTGACATCACTCCGCAAGACGATCAAGATTTATTAGGTGAAGATTTTTTCGCAAACGGAACTGCTTACAAAGAATTATTAGCAGGTGTTTATGGAAATCTTTCTTTAACAGGTGTAGATGGCCCTAGTTCTTCAAATATTCAAGGTTTAGATCCAGGTACAAGTCAGTTTGGACGTGTATTATTATACTTACAAACCTTATCCGCTGATGAAATGATTTGGTCTTATGAAAACGATCCAGGTACTCGTGAAATACAACGTAACATTTGGAATGCAAATGACCCTATCCTTTTAGGAATGTTTGGTAGAACTCATGCTACAATTGCATTTGCAAATAACTTTTTAAGAGAGACAACTACTGCTAAATTAGATGAAAGAAACGTTACTGATGCTATAAGAACAGAAGTTAAAGCTTATAGAGCTGAAGCAAGATTACTAAGAGCCATGTCTTATTACTACATGATGGATATCTTTGGTCAAGCAAATTTTACTACTGAAGAAGATGCCATCAACACACAACCAGCTGCTTATAATAGACAACAACTTTTTGATTTTGTAGAAGCTGAGTTAAAAGCTATTGAAGGCGATTTAGCTGATCCAATGGCAGTTGAACACGGAAGAGCAAGCAAAGGTGTTGCTTGGATGATTTTAGCAAAAATTTACTTAAATGCTGAAGTATATATTGGTCAAAACAAATACACTGAATGTATCGATTATTGTAAAAAAATTATTGGCGGAGGCTATTCATTGGCAACCAATTATTTACATAATTTCATGGCAGACAACAATACAAACTCTGCAAATAATGAAATTATCTTCCCTTTAATTTCTGATGGAACTTATGTACAAAACTATGGCCCAACAACAGTAATGATCAATGGTTCTGTTGGAAGTTTGGAATCTAATGGTGCTGCTCTTGGAGTTGGTGCTGGAGGTTGGGGTGGTGCTCTGCGTTTAAGAAAACAGTTTGTTCAATTATTTGACGCAAGTGTTTTTAATAATGATACTAGAAACACCATCATCAAAGGTTCAAGACCCATTGATATTTTAGACATTTCTGATAGAGATCAAGGATTTATTTTAGAGAAATATTCAAATGCAACTTCTACAGGCGGATTTGGTGTTGATCAAACATTTGTAGATACTGATTTCCCATTGTTTAGATTAGCAGATGTGTATTTAATGTACATTGAAGCACATTTAAGAGGTGGAGCTGGAGCAAGTCCTGCAGATGCTGTTTCTTATATCAATGCTATCAGAACAAGAGCAAACAATCCTCAAAACAATTTGACAATTTCTGACTTGAATTTGAACTTTATTTTAGATGAAAGAGCAAGAGAATTGCATTGGGAAGCTCACAGAAGACAAGATTTAATTCGTTATGGGAAATTTACTGGAGGTTCATACAACTGGGCTTGGAAAGGAAATGGAACTAACGGAATTGCTTTACCTGCGCATATGAATTTATATCCAATTCCTGCAGCTAGTTTAGCTTCTAACCCAAATTTAACTCAAAATCCTGGGTACTAATTTTTAAAATGAATTACAAATGATGAAAAATATAAAAAGATTTTCAGCAATCACATTTATTGGAGTATTTATGATGCTCTTCAATGCATGTGACGACAACTCTGAATTGTTTACAATTTCGACTCCAATTGCGCCAGTTTTGGCGAATGTGGGTTTCACGGAATTAGAACTAGATGCCGTAAACACAAACAATCCAGCACTTACCTTAAATTGGGAAGAAGCAGACTACGGTCAACAAGCTTCTATCAATTATGCCATAGAGTTTTCTAGTGACAATGCTTTTACAACTCCTGTAACCGCAGCAACAATTACCGGACGTACAACTGTTACTTTATCTGTAAGCGAAGTAAACGCTAATGCAGGAAATGCAGGTTTAAATCCTTTTGAATGGAAAGCATTATACATAAGAGTAGTTTCTACAATTGGTTCTAAAGCTGCTGAAGCTGCTGCTTCCAATGCAATTGAAATCAATGTATATCCTTTCTTTAATTACGTTTTTAATGATTATTATTTAGTTGGAAATGCTACTGCTCCAGGATGGAATAATAATAGTAATAATCCGGCACTGTATAGAGACGAAACCGACAGTAATGTATTTTACTATACCGGATTATTTAAAAATGATAATGGTGATTACAATGAAGGTCGATTTAAAATTTTAGAGAGTAAAGGACTTTGGCAACCTCAATGGGGTGATTCTAGAAATGAAGGTAGTGACGATCCAAGTGAAAATGGAAACATTGCTGGAAATCCTACTACTCAAGCTGGTGATCCAGGTAGATTTGGAGTAGTAACTACGGGGTTTTATACGTTTTCAATAAATTTTGCTACCAATAAATACACCTTAGTTCCTTTCAATGCATCAGGAATCACAAGTCCTGCATCTCTAAGCTTACAAGGTTCAAGTACTGCCAATGTTGCAATGACCCAATTAGGTTTTGATGGACATCAATGGTATGCAAACAATGTAAGATTGACTCCTGGTGCTGTAGAGTTTGTAACTGGAGCTGGTGCAAGATGGGGTAATACAACTTCTTTCTCTGGAGTTGCAACTGATGGTGGAGGCGCAATTCCTGTAATTGTAGAAGATGATTATGATATCTGGTTTAATGATTTAACTGGGCGTTATATTTTAATTCCTTTAAACTTATAATTTCAACTTAATTTAAACGATAAAAAATGAATAATTTTATAAAAAAATTAAGCTACCTAATACTTTCATTCTCCTTATTATTAGGATCATGTGATGTAGAAGAAAGCTTAACAATTACAAGTCCAGCACCTGAATTTGTATTAAATACGCCAGGAATTAGCACCATTTTCTTAAATTTTGCGTTGCCTAATAATCCTGCTTTTACTATCAGCTGGAAGGATGAGGTTAATAGTGGAGCTACCTACACTATTCAAATGTCATTGGAACCTGAATTTGCAAATCCTACAGCATTAGGAACTACAAATACTTCCAACTTTTCAATGAGTGTAAATGATTTTAATACTGTACTAAACGGCTTAAATGTTACTTCTTTTACAAATACTGCTGTGTATATGAGAGTTTCTACTAGTAGTAACATTTCTAACACGATTTTATTTCAAGTATCTAAATTTGCTGTACAATTACCTGTGTTTACAAGCCCAAATGCAAATGACTCATTTGTGTTGTCTGACGTAAATCCTGATGCAGTAATTACTACTGTTACTTGGGATGATCCAGAAATTACATCTGTAAGTACTGTTGCTGTTTCATATCAATTGCAAATGGCTGAAGCAGGAACAAATTTTGTGACAGTTGCTGACTTGGGAGAAACTGTTAATAAATCAGTTGAATTGACTCATGGAGCTTTAAATACAGCTGTGTTAGATAACAACGGAGTTGCTGGAACTGCTGCAAATTTTGAATTCAGAATTCGTGCTGTAGCCAAAACTGCTGCTGGTGATTTATTCAGAACTTCGGAAACATTAACACTTTCAATTACTCCATATGATGTTGCTTTACCTCCTGCTCTTTATGTAGTTGGTGCTGGTGCTGTGGATGCTGGTTGGGGATGGTCATCACCAGTTGAATTATTACTACAAGGAAAAAAATGGTCAGGAAACATTAAGTTATCTCCTGAGAATGGTGGAAACTTCCGTTTCTTCACAAACAAAACTTTAGAGTGGGGTTCACCAAGTTATAATTTTCCATATTTTTCTGACAGAGGGTATACTATTGATAGCAATTTCAAAAATGCAAATGATGGTGATAGCAACTTCCAATTTATCGGAACTGCAGGTACCTATTTTATCACAATTGATACACAAACAAAAACCATCACTTTAGGCCCTGAAGTTGTTGGTCCTAACTGTAACTTTGATCAGTTATGGGTTGTTGGTGCTGGTGCAGTGGATGCTGGTTGGGGATGGTCTTCTCCAGTAAAAATTGCTTGTACTGGAACAGGAAAATATGAAGGAAATATCAAATTAACAAATGATGCTTTCCGATTTTTCTCAAACAGAACTTTAGAATGGGGCTCACCTAGTTTCAATTACCCACATTATGCAAATAATGGTTATACTATAGACGCAAGATTGGAAAATGCGAATGATGGTGATAGTAATTTTAAGTTTAATGGTACTCCTGGTGAGTATGGTTTAACTATAGATGATATTAATAAAACAATAACATTAAGTGCCCCAATTAAACTATGCGAATTTGACCAACTTTGGTTAGTAGGTGCTGGAGTTCCTGACGCTGGTTGGGGATGGGGATCTCCTGTTGCATTGCCTTGTACGGGAGCAGGAATCTATTCAGGTTCAGTAACTTTTGCAAATGATGCATTTAGATTCTTTACAGATAGAACTCTTGAATGGGGTTCTCCTAGCTATAACTTCCCTTACTTTGTAAATGAAGGTTATACGATTGATGCCAATTTTGAAAATGCAAATGATGGTGACAAAAATGTAAGATTTGTTGGTACTCCTGGAACCTATACGTTGACTGTAAATACAGTAACAAAAACAATCACTTTAAATTAAAAGTTTTTATACCAAAAAGGCTATACAAATCATTTGTATAGCCTTTTTAATTAAAAAAATCTTATGAGGAAAAAACTACTTTTTATTACCCTTCTTTTTATTTCACTATTTATAAAAGCTCAAGTAACTCTAAGTGTGAGTGCTATTGAAGTTGATAAACCTGTTACAATTACTGTTGATATTAATAGTACACAAAGTAATTGTAATGGTTTAAACAACCCTACAAAAGTATATATGCACGCTGGAATTGGGAATAAAGCAAATGCTTTTGGTTTTAGCGTTGTTGGGAATTGGGGACAAGATGACGGGGTTGGTTTGATGACCAATAATGGAAATGGTACCTATAGTATCACGCTTACTCCACAAACTTATTTTAGTTTAACCCAAACTCAAATTCAAACTGCTGCTCAAATGGGAATGGTTTTTAGAAATGAAACGGGCACTCAAGAGTTAAAAGCAAATACTTGTAAAGATTTTATTTTTCCTGTAGGAAAAGTGCAAGTTCGAATTACCAATCCTACTGCAAGTCAGGTATTAGTAAGCTCAGGGCAAAATTTATCCATTACTGCTCAAATCGATTTTCAAGGTTCAACTACCGTTCAAGGTAAAATCGAAGTTTTCTTAAATGATGTTTCTGTGGCAACATCAACTTGTGGATTTCCTAATTGTAATGCTACTATTACCAATATCACAGAAGGTGGTACTGTAAGAGTTGTAGGAACTCCACCTAACTCCACTGAAACTGGACAAGCTAGTTTCCAAATTATTTTAGTACCAACTGTGGTGGAAGAAGCTCTGCCAAATGGATTGGTTGATGGGATTAATTATCATACAGATGCTACAAAAGCCTCATTGGTATTAACTGCACCAGGTAAAGATTTTATTCAAGTCGCAGGGAGTTTTAACAACTACACTCCTACTGCTTCTGATGTCATGAAACGCGATCCTAGTTCAGGAAAATACTGGTTAGAAATCAGTAATTTAACATCTGGAAAAATAGAAACGTATCAATATTGGGTGTATGATCAAACACCAGTTGCAAATTCTCCATCCATTGTAAAAACAGCTGATCCTTTTTC
>DDMS01000033.1:25991-94092 GCA_002340765.1 Flavobacteriaceae bacterium UBA2540
AACTGGACAGTAACCAACTTTCAAAAACCAAAAAAGGAAGACTTGGTAATTTATGAAGTTTTAATCAGAGATTTTGATGCTGATCGTAATTATCAAGATTTGATTGATAAAATCAGTTACTTCAAAAACTTAAATGTAAATGCCATTCAATTAATGCCAGTAATGGAATATGAAGGCAATGAAAGTTGGGGTTACAACACGTCATTTCACATGGCTTTGGACAAGTTTTATGGTACTGAAGAAAAATTCAAGGAGTTTATTGATGTATGTCATCAAAACGGAATTGCAGTTATTTTAGATGTAGCGTTGAATCATGCCTTCGGAAGAAATCCGATGGTTCGTATGTGGATGAATGACCCTGATAATGATGGTTGGGGAGATCCAAGTAGTGATAATCCTTATTTCAATCAAACTGCCAAACACAGTTATAGTGTTGGAAGTGATTTTAATCATACTTCTGCTTTTACTCAAGAATATACCAAAAGAGTTGTAAAACATTGGATTGAAGATTTTAAAATTGACGGTTTTCGTTGGGATTTAACGAAAGGTTTTACGCAAAGTTGCTCTGGTGGAGATGATGGTTGTACCAATGGCTATCAACAAGATAGAGTTGATATTTTAAAACAATATGCCGATTATTCATGGTCTTTAGATACCAATCATTATGTTATTTTTGAACATATGGGGGACCAAACTGAAGAAAAAGAATGGGCAAATCATCGTTATAATGAAGGAAAAGGAGTCATGATGTGGGGAAAAATGACTGATCCTTACAGTCAATTATTGATGGGATATGTTGCAAATTCAAATATTAATGGAATTGGTCATAAATCGCGTTCTCAATTTAATGGCCCAAGATTGATTGGGTATCCAGAAAGTCATGACGAAGAAAGATTGATGTACAGAGCAGTTACCTTTGGAAACGACGCCATCTCTACTCATAATGTAAAAGATTTGAATACAGCTCTATCTAGAATGTCTGCTATTGGTGCAGTAAGTTTAACAATTCCTGGTCCAAAAATGATTTGGCATTTTGCTTCTTTAGGAATGGATATTTCTATTTTCGCTTGTAATAATGGTACTGTAAACGAACCAGGAGGAACTGATGGAGATTGTAAATTAGACACCAAACAACAACCTCAATGGACTGAAAACTGGGTATCTAATCCAAACAGAAAGAAAGTTTATGATGATTGGGCAAGAATCAATGCCTTGAAAATCAACGAACCCGTTTTTGAAGGTGATTACACAATAACTTCTGGAACATTATTACCAAGAATTGATATTTTTAATACCAATATTCCTACTTCTGCTTTAAGAAATGTAATCGTTTTAGCCAATTTTGATGTGGTTTCTCAAACCGTAAATACCAATTTCCCTTTTGCCGGAAATTGGGTTGATTTGATGGATCCTTCAGGAAATACAACTTACAGTGCTTCAACCATTACCTTGGCTCCTGGTTCTTTCAGAATTTTTGGAAACCAACAAGCTACTTTATCTACAGATGAGAATACAATCAAAGAATCCATATTAACCTTGTATCCAAATCCAACCAAGAATAGCTTCTCGCTTTCTAGAGAAGTGCAAAGTGTCCGTGTATTTGACATTACAGGAAAGCAAGTAAAACAGTTTTCGAATGCAAACATTAAAAACAATTTGTTTTCGATAACTGATTTAAACACCGGAATTTATTTTGTTCGAATCCAAGAAAATTCAAACAACATAGAAACCAAAAAACTAATTATTAACTAATATTAAATTAAAAAAAACAATGAAAAAAAATTATTTATTAACACTATTTAGTTTGCTGTTTTGCTCTGCACTGAAAGCTCAAGTAACATACTCTGGAAATGGGAATTCAGGGTTTGGGGGAAATTTAGGTAATGCTACATTAAATGTTTCTGATAATGGAACTGATGTAACTTTTGCATTCGATTCAAATGCAGGAGGAAATGTATTCGTAGTATATATTGATTCAAAAAGCGGAGGATTTTCTGATACAGAATCATTTACTGATAATTCTGATGGAGGAAGAAGAGCAGTTTCAACAATTGATGGAGCAAATAATCCTTCTGTAAACTTTCCTGCTGGTTTTACAGCAGATTATGCAATTGCAATGGGAGGTGCATGGGCTGCTTTATTTGAGTTAAATACTGGTTCTTTTGTTGCAAGTGGTTTAACTTTTAGTAGTAATTCAACTTCAGTAACATTTGCACAATTAGGAACTAATGCGACAAGTAAATTTGATTTTGTGGTTACTTTAAATAGTGAAAGTACATTTTTGTCAAATGAAACAATTGGAACTGCGACTGTTGGAGGTAATCCAGGCTTTTCTGGAAATATCACATTTACAGAATCTAAAAGCTATCCAAACACTTGGACAGGAACAACAGATTCTGATTGGGCAACTGCAACAAATTGGACAGAAGGTGTACCTTCTACAACACACAATGTGTATATTCCTGCTGTAACAAATCATCCAATAGCTGCTGCTGCTGTAACAATTAACAAAGGCGTTATCAAATCAGGAGCTTCATTAATTGCTCAAGATGCTTTTACAGGAACAATTACTTATGAAAGAAATTTACCAACCTTAAACTGGTATTTGATTTCTTCACCCGTTTCTTGGCAAGCTTATAATGATGCGTATGTAACTGCAAATGGAATTGCATCTGGAGAAGGTTCTAACAGAGGAATTGCAACTTATACAACTTCGACCAATCAATGGGCTTATTTACAAGCAGCAGGTTCAGGAACTTTTAATAATGGGCAAGGATATTCAGTAAAAAGAACTGCTTCTGGAGATATTTCTTTCACAGGAACAATCAACACAGCTGATGTAACTGGTGTTGCAGTTTCAACGGCTTTGAATGGTTTTAATTTAGTTGGAAACCCTTATACCAGTCACATGAATAGTGGAACTTTTTTAACTGCAAATACCAACTTAACAGGTACTATTTGGGTTTGGAATCAAGCAACTTCAAATTATATCACACATGTAACTGTGGATAATTTTATGTTAGCTCCTACCCAAGGATTTTTTGTGCAAGCATTGTCTGGTTCAACTGTAAATTTTACAGAATCTAATCAATCAACTTCTGGTGGAACTTTCCAAAAATCAGCAAGAACTGAAGTAAAATTACTAATGAATGATGGGTCTGCTGATCGTTTTGCAAAAATGTATTATTTAGAAAACGTAACTAAAGGTTTTGACAATGGTTTTGATGGTGAAACGTTTGGCGGAATTGAAAACGAAGTTGACGTTTTTACCAATTTATTAGAAAATAACGAGGGTAAAAAATTCCAAATACAATCATTACCAATTGCTGAAATGGAAACCATGATTGTTCCTGTTGGTGTAAAAGCAGCTGCTGGTAAAGAAATTACATTTACTGCAGATGCTATGAATTTACCTAACGATTTGAAAGTATTTTTAGAAGATAGATTGACAAATACTGTAACACGTTTAGACGAAGCAAATTCTTCTTACAAAGTAACCTTGAATGATGCTATCAACGGAACAGGACGTTTTTATTTGCATACTAAAGCTTCAGGAGTATTGAGTACTGATGAGTTGGCTTTGAGCAATACAAGTGTGTATGCTACAGCTAACAATACCTTAAGAGTAGTTGGATTGCCTTCAGGAAATGCTACTGTAAAAGTATTTACTGTTTTAGGAAAACAAGTGGTACAAACTTCTTTTAGTTCAACAGGTTCTTATGACGTTTCATTGCCAAAATTAGCAACAGGAATGTATATTGTACAGTTAGAAACTGCTACTGGAAAATTGAACAAAAAAATCGTTTTAGAATAAGTATTCACCTTGTAAATTAGAAAAACATCATGAAAAATCAAGATAAAAACACAACAAGCTCGCCTGCAGAAGGCATGGAAATTACACGTAAAGAAGCTATCAAAAAAATAGGAAATTACGGAAAATATGCTGCTCTAACTGCTATAGGAACCTACTTAATTTTAAGTCCTAAAAAAGCGCAGGCACAGAGCCCAGAAGCGCCAGGAACTGGATTTTAATATCAATAAATTTAGTGTAGTGTGTAAACAAAAGAGCTGCTATTTAAGCAGCTCTTTTAATTTTACAATCGTAAAATCAATCTCTTCTTTGGTCGTAAATTTTGAAAATGAAAAACGGACGGAGGTCTTTTTGGCTTCTTCATCGTTCAATATTTCAGCTAAAACATGTGAACCTTTATTGCTTCCACTTTGGCAAGCTGAACCTCCCGAAACGGCAATTCCTGCCATATCTAAACTAAATAAAAGTAGGTCATTTTTTGTTGGAAATCGAACATTTAAAATGGTGTAAGTACTTCTGCTTTCATCAGCAGAAAATCCATTGAAATGGATATTTTCAAAATGATGATTCAATTCAGTAATAAAATATTTTTTGATTTCTAAAATTTGATTCCTGTCTTTTTCTAAATTTTGAATAGCGATAGACAATGCTTTTTCCATTCCTAAAATGCCAGCAACATTTTCGGTACTTGCTCTTGCTCCTTTTTCTTGATTTCCGCCATAAAACATCGGTAAAACTACCATTCCTTTCTTAAAATAAGCAAAACCTACACCTTTTGGACCGTGAAATTTATGAGCACTTGCCACGATAAAATCAATAGAAAATTGCTGTAAATCAAGCGGATAATGTCCTATAGTTTGCACAGTATCTGAATGAAAAAGAGCATGGTATTTAATGGCAAGATGACAAACTTCTTCTACTGGAAGTAGGTTTCCAATTTCATTATTGATGAGCATTAAACTCATCAGTGTTTTTTTATCAGAGGTAGCTAAAAGGGTTTCTAAATGGTGTAAATCTAAGTTTCCTTGAGCATCTAAATCAACAAAATCCAACTGAATTCCTTGTGATTTTTCTAAAAATTCACAAGTGTGCAACACTGCATGATGTTCTATTTTTGAAGTAATTATTCGTTGAACTCCCAAATTCAAAACAGCATTGTGCAAAATCAAATTATCAGCTTCAGTACCTCCTGAAGTGAAAATAATTTCGCTTGCAGCAACATTGAAATGTCCTGCAATATTTTTTCGAACATTTTCAATAGCTGTTTTTGCTTTACGACCAAATTGATGCGTTGAAGACGGATTTCCATAATTTTCTAAAGACGCAGCATGCATTACTGATAAAACTTCAGCATCAATCATTGTAGTTGCAGCATTGTCTAAATAAATCGCTTTCATAATGCAAAAATACGGTTTCTATATTAGTAATTTACATTTTGATAAAACGCAACTTCTGTGGCTCCTAAACCATACTTTTTATAAGAAGCATCATAATATTTGACGGAATATTTTTGAAATAAATTCATCAATTCCGATTTCAAAACCCCTTCTCCTACTCCATGTATAAACACCATTTTCGGGATTCTTTTAAAAATAGCAAATTCAATTTTTTGCTTTGCAGTATCTAATTGTAAATTCAACATGTCATAATTATCCATTCCTTTTGTGGAATTGACCAATTGATTGATGTGCAAATCAACCTCAAAAACGACTTCATTTTTTTCCTTCTTAAAAGCACTTTTCTTAGTTGGCTGTGAAGCAATTTTTTCTTTCAACAGTTGATGATTGATATCCGAAAACTTAGAAAGTTCATATTGATCTTTTTCAATTTTTACCAATTCAGTAGCTAAAAAAACCAAAATCATTCCATCTTCTAATTTTACAGAAATATTTTCTCCCTCAATTTTGATAACTTTACCTTTGTAAACATCATCTAAAACAGCTACATTATTTCCAATTTCTAAACGCATCATTAACATTAAATTAATTTAAAAAGAAACCTTAACGGTTAATTTAGTGCAAAAATAATTAAGATGCTGAGGACTTCTTCTATTTCTACTAAAAACTTCTTTGAAAAAGCTAAAAAAAAGATTTTGATTAGTGAAAATAGATATAAATATTTAATAAAAATTGCTGAAACGATTGCCAAAAAATATCGTAAAAATGAATTGGTTAACCTCAATTTTATTTGCATCAACAATTCGAGAAGAAGTCAATTAGCACAAGTTTGGAGTTTTTTTGCCGCCCATTATTTTAATCTAAATATACGTTCTTTTTCAGGAGGAACAGAAATAGGTTGTTTCAATAGAAGTTCGATTAAAACACTCCAAAAAGTTGGTTTCTCTTTTCAGTTGAATAATTTCTCGCATCAAAATCCTACCTACCAAATTTCATTTGAAGGCAACAAGGAAACCTTAATGGTTTTTTCGAAATTATTTGACGATACTGGAAATCCAAATTCGTTTATTGGTATTATGACTTGTGCTGTTTCTGATGAAAATATTCCTTTCATAACCTCTGCAAATCAACTCTTTCAATTGCCTTTTGAAGACCCAAAACGCGCAGATGGAACTTTGAGACAAGAGGAAGTTTATCTTGCTACAAATAGAAGAATTGCTGGTGAAATTTTTATCATTTTCAATGAAGTAAAACAATTGTTGACCTAAATCTCAATACTTTTATCATACGGAATCATTTTTAAAATATGATTAATTACGTTTATTCTTGCGTCCGTTTTTCTGTTTGCACTAATTATTTTCCAAGGAGAAATTTTGGTGTTTGTCCTTAAAAACATGGCGTTTTTATAATCTGTATATTGTTCCCATAATTCTTGGGCTTTCTCATCTAATTTAGTCATTTTCCATTGTTTCAGTGGATCTTTTTTGATTTCAGCAAAGCGTTTTGCTTGTTCGGTTTTTGAAATTGACATGTAGATTTTCACCAAATGAATACCTGATTCTAAAATCATTCTCTCAAAATCATTTACTTGATTCATGAAAATTTCATATTCTTCATGCGTACAAAATCCATTTACTGGTTCAACAACTGCTCTGTTATACCAACTTCTATCGAAAAAAACCATTTCTCCTGCTTTTGGAAATTGCTCTACATATCGTTGAAAATACCACTGAGATTCCTCATCTTTTGATGGTTTTGGCAAAGCAACAATTCGCATGTGACGTGGATTTATTCGTTCAGTAACACGTCTAATTGCACCACCTTTTCCTGCAGCATCTCTACCTTGAAAAACAATGATAATTCGTTCATCATTATTGATTGCCCAAGTTTGAAGGCGAATTAATTCGCCTTGCAATTTTTCAATCTTTTTCTGATAATCAATATATCTTAGAGCTTTTTCAACACTATAAGGTTCTTTTAAAAGCAATGCCAGAAATCCTTTTTTGGTATTTAATCTTTTTACGTCTTCTTCTTTTAGATTTAATTTCATACAATTAGTCTATTTGATGAATATTTGAACGAAAATAACGCATAACAACATTTGGATCTGGTGTTAAAACGGTTCCAGCTTCTGATTTTCCTTCATAATAAAACTGTGATAAAACTTGTCTCATTGATTCTAATCTTGCTGATCTTTTATCATTTGTTTTGATAATAATCCAAGGACTATAAGTGGTGTGTGTTTTTGAAAACATTTCAGATTTGTAATGGGTGTATTTGTCCCACAAAATTTGTCCTTGTTTATCAACAGGACTGAATTTCCATCGTTTTAATTCATTTTCTTTTCGCCCTTCAAAACGTTTTAGTTGCTCTTCTTTAGTGATTGATAACCAAAATTTAATAATCACAACACCATCTTCATACATCATATGTTCAAATTCTGGAACTTGCACCAAAAAATCTTTATATTGTTTGTCAGTACAAAAATCCATCACAGGTTCAACAACTGCTCTATTATACCAGCTTCTATCAAAAAAAACAATTTCACCAGGATTTGGCAATTCTTTGATATATCTTTGAAAATACCATTGCCCTTTTTCAATTTCAGTTGGCTTATTTAAAGCCACTAACCTACTTGATCTTGGATTTAAATGCTCCATAAATCTTCTGATATTTCCACCTTTTCCTGCAGCATCTCTTCCCTCAAAAATCACAGCAACACGCATGTTCTCATTCGAAATATGTCTTTGTAATTTTACCAACTCAATCTGTAAAAGTCTTAATTCATTATTGTAAGAAAGTGCATCTATCACTTTGTCATAAGAAATATCCTTTTCTTTTATTTTAGCAAGTAATTCTTGATTACTTTTTATATTTTCAAAATCTTCTGCGGTCAGCTTTTCTTTGATAATCATCTCGTTCATTTAACAGCACTAAAATAAAACCTTTTTTTTATTATTTCGCAATAAAATAATCTAATTATTTTTGTTCAATTATATTTGTAAACTATGAAATTTACAATCTCATATTTTTTATTTTTTTTTTCCCTTTGGATGTTTTCTCAGCAAAAATTTTCTAGAGAAATCAGTTTTGTGAATGATAATGATTTGTTCGTTTCTACTGACAAAGACCGATATTACACTAATGGAATTTTTTTGAGTTACAAATACCTCTCAAATTCAGAAAGAAAAAATCTAGAAAAGAGAATTTTTCAATGGCAAATTGGTCATAAAATGTTTACTCCTTATAAAGCTGTTGTAACTTCAAAAGCTTACCATGACAGAGCATTTGCAGCTTATTTATATGGGGTTTTTGGTTTTACAAATGTTTATAAAACAAACAAAATCTTTTCAACTTCTGTTGAAGTTGGTGTGATTGGTGAAAATGCTTTCGGAAAAGAATTACAAAATTTTATACATGATATTTATGGTTTTAAAAGAGCAACTGGTTGGGAATATCAAATAAAAAATGCTTTAGGAATTAATTTTTATGCTTCTTATGAAGCTTTTTTAGTGAAAAATCCTTCGGGATTTTATGACCTCACTTGGGTGAACTCGGCAAATATTGGATCAGTTTTTACAGATATTTCTTCTGGGATTTATGGCAGAATTGGTTTTAAACCATTACAAAAAATAGCAAATTCAATTGCATTTAAAACCAATTTAAACAATCAAAACAACAAAGATGTAAGAGAAATTGAATCCTTTTTGTTCATAAAACCAACTTTAAGAGTAGCACTTTATGATGCTACTATTCAAGGAAGTTTTTTAAATCCAGGAAGCGAAGTTACAACTGCTCTGGTTCCTTTAGTTTTTCAACTTGAAGTTGGATTTAAATTCACTGCAAATAGGTTTCATTTTGCTTATGTTTATAATTACAATACCTCTAGATCTCAAGGTTTACGATTTGAAAACGGAAATAAATTCGGAACAATTTCAGTGCATTATTTAATGCATTAATTGGTGAAAAAATCGTCTTTAAAACCAATTAAATACAATTTTTCTTGAGCTCTTGTGATGGCCGTATACAACCATCTATAATACTCTTTTGAAACTCCATCAGGCAAATAAGGCTGTTCTACAAAAACAGTTTTCCATTGCCCTCCTTGCGATTTATGACATGTAATTGCATAAGAAAACTTAACTTGTAGCGCATTAAAATATGGATTTTTTTTGATGGCTAAAAATTGTTTAGCGTTAGAAGTTTCATCAGCATAATCCTCTTTCACTGCTTTATATAATTTGTTTGATTCTTCAAAAGTCAAAGAGGGACTTTCACTGGTCAAAGTATCTAAAATCAGGACAGTATCAAAAGGAATCATCTCAGGATAATCTAACATTCTAATGGAAACTTCTGCAAAAGTAAATCCATAGATTTCTTTGATTGAAAATATTCTAAGGACTTCACAAATGTCTCCATTTGCAATAAATCCAGCAGCCGAAGTTTCATTCAGCCAAAAATAATTATTTTTTACAACCATGATAAAATCACCTGCAGAAATCAAATTTTCTTGTCCTCGAATTTGTATCCGAATTTGTTGATTGTAATCATTTGCTCTTTTATTTGAGCGAACAATCAAAGTAGTATCCTCGACTCCATTTAAATTATATGCATCCATAATTGCATCTTCAATGTCATATCCATCTTCTAATCTTTTGATATCAGGATATTTTAAATGAAACTGAAATGGATTTTCTTCACGTTGAATTAAATTCCGAAGTTGAGTTGCATTGAATAAAATTCCCGAGTTTTCATGTTGACGCATTACTTCATCTAATTCGATTTCTTTTACTTCTTTTAAGTATTGGTTTTTCAAAATTTCAGCATCCAAAGCTGGACTAATGGCCAATTTTACTGGTGGAAGTTGGGCAGTATCTCCAATAAATAACAATTTGCAATCTTCTCCTTCATTTACATAAGAAATTAAATCATCTAACAACGAAGTTGCATCAAAAGATTGCTGTTGTTGATTGTCATCAGGAATCATGGAGGCTTCATCAACAATAAAAATTGTGTTTTTATGCTTATTAGTTTGCAAAACAAATGAAACACCCCCATTTTGTTGCTTTTTTGGAAAATATATTTTTTTGTGAATTGTAAATGCAGGCTTTTTAGAATATACTGAAATCACTTTTGCAGCCCTTCCTGTTGGCGCTAACAAGACAGATTTTTTACCAGCAAACTTTAAAGTATTTACAAATGAGCTTATTATTGTTGTTTTTCCTGTTCCTGCATACCCTTTTAAAAGAAATAAACTTTCTTTTTTTGGTTCAAATGTAAAAATACTTAATAATTTAAGTAAAATTTCCTGTTTTTTTGTTGGATAAAAAGGAAAATTATTGCGTAATTGCGCGTAGAAATCCGCTGGTTTTTCGATCATATAAAATATAATTCAACAAAGATACCTTTCTTTATAAATAAAATTTTTAAGATTGAAAAAAAATTGTAGATTTGCCTTATTACTATTAAAAACAAAATAAAATGAGTTTATTTCTGATGATTTTAGGAGCTGTCTTAGTGGCCGTTCTTATTGCTTTTGCGATTGTTAAATACCTTCCTTTAAACTTGCGTTGGATTCCTTCAATAGTAATGTTATTACTGGCAGTTTTTTTAGGTTTCAAAATTTATAATGGGATTATGGAACCTATTGAATTCAGTAAAACTAAAGTTAAAAAATATGCTCCTGTAGTAGAAAATTTAAAAATAATTAGAGATGCAGAAGTGAAATTTTTTGAGAAAAATGGAAAATATACTGAAAATAAAGCTTTGCTTATTAAGTTTATTGAAGAAGCAAAACTTGCATTAACAGAAACGAGAACCGTCATTGATAAAATAAACAAAGGTGGGGGAATTATTGTTGATGTTGAAAGAAGAGTAACTGACACGATTGGTTATGAACCTGTTTTGAAATATTTTGAAGGAAGAGATTTTAAAAATATGTTTAAAGTTCCGGGGGTAGAAGGTGCTGAATTTGAATTAGAAATTGGTGAAGTTGAAAAAGTGCAAGGTCTGATAGTTTCGACTTTTATGGCTAGGACTCCTAAAAAAGCAATTTTAGCAGGAATGAGTGAGTCACTTGTAAAACAAGAATTGGAAGTCATTCAAACAGATCAAATAAAAGGTGAGTATATTTCAGTTGGTTCACTTGAAGAAGTAACCTCTGGAGGAAACTGGCCACCATCTTATGACAAACCAAGTGAAAATAAAAAGCAGTAAAACTTCTTTAAAAAAAACACAAAATAATATTCTATCCATCCAATTTAGTTTGGATGGATTTTCTTTTTGTGTTTCAGATTCTAATTCCAAAGAAACACTTTATTTTTCAGAAATTCTGTTTGAAAAACAACTAAATGATCTAGAAGAATTATTAGAAGAAATAATAAATATTTTCAAAGACAATGCCACTTTACATCTTGAATATCAAGAGGTTTTTGTTATTCATCAAAACAATTTGAATACAATTGTTCCAGAAAGTTATTTTGATGAAAAATTACTCCGAAATTATCTGAATTTTAATATTAAAGTTTTACAAACAGACTTCATCACTTTTGATACAATACAAGAAATAAACGCAAAAAATGTATACATCCCTTATATAAATATCAACAATTATTTATTTCAAAATTTTGGGGGATTTGAATACAAGCATCATTCAACTATATTTATAGAAAAACTGATGAAAAAAAATCAGCCACAAGAAAAAACAATGTTTGTGAATGTGTCTGAGAGAAATATTGATGTTGTTATTTTACAATATGAAAAACTACTATTTAGCAATAGTTTTTTATTTAATACGAAAGAAGACTTTATCTATTATATTTTATTTGTTTCTGAACAATTGCAATTAGATAATAAAGTATTTAAATTATATTTTGTTGGAGAAATTAATACAACTTCCGGGTTGTATCAAATTACTTATAAGTATGTAAAAAATGTGAATTTTTTAGAAGGTAATAATCCTATTTTTAAAGAAATCAATTGTGAAAAACACTCAAATTATCTTTTATTAGGATGAGAATTATATCAGGAAAACACAAAGGAAGACGCTTGCAAGCGCCCAAAAATTTACCTGTTCGTCCAACAACAGACATGGCAAAAGAAGGATTGTTTAACGTGTTAAACAACCAATATTATTTCGATTCGATTACCATTATTGATTTATTTTCTGGAACAGGAAATATCAGTTACGAATTTGCCTCACGAGGTTGCAAAAATATCTATGCAATCGACGAAAACTACAATTGTATCAAATACATTTACAATACTTCAAAAGAGCTTGGACTCGATATTATAACCTATAAAAGCGATGTGTATTCGTTTCTGGAAAAAACAACTTTAAAAGCGGATATTATTTTTGCTGATCCTCCTTATAATCTTGAAATTGAAAAATTTTTAGATATTGTAGAAATCATTTTTCGAAAAAAAATGATTTCTAATGAAGGGATTTTAGTTATTGAACATTCTAAAAATACTGATTTGTCAAAACACAAAAATCATAGCCATGACAAACGTTATGGGGGAAATGTATTTAGCTTTTTTGAATTTAAAAACGAAGAAGAAGAACTATAACAACGTTTTTATAATATCAGAAATCGTAATTCCTTCAGCTTCTGCTTTGTAATTTTTCACAATTCTATGCGATAAAATAGGAATTGCAACTGCTTTTACATCTTCAATATCAGGCGAAAATTTTCCACGAACTGAAGCATGTGCTTTTGCAGCCAAAACTAAATTTTGTGATGCTCTAGGACCTGCACCCCAATCTAAATAGTTTTTTACAATTTCTGTCGCCTCGGGTGATTTTGGTCTTGTTTTTCCAACCAACTTCACAGCATATTCAACAACATTATTGGTTATAGGAATTTTTCGAATTAACTGTTGAATTTCAATAATTTCTTCTCCTGAAAAAATAGCATTTACTTTTTGAATTTGATTGCTTGTCGTATTTATCACAACTTCAACTTCTTCTTTAAAAGTTGGGTATTCTAAGTTGATTGAAAACATAAAACGATCTAATTGCGCTTCTGGCAATGGATACGTTCCTTCTTGTTCAATCGGATTTTGTGTTGCCAGTACAAAAAATGGCAATTGTAATTTGTAGTGATTTCCAGAAATTGTCACAGATCGCTCTTGCATTGCCTCCAACAAAGCCGCTTGTGTTTTTGGTGGGGTTCTGTTGATTTCATCTGCCAAAATGATATTAGAAAAAATTGGGCCTTTGATAAATTTAAACTGTCTATTTTCATCCAAAATTTCACTTCCTAAGATATCCGAAGGCATTAAATCTGGAGTGAATTGAATTCGTTTAAAATTTAATCCCAAAGCATCAGAAACCGTATTTACCAATAATGTTTTTGCCAATCCAGGAACTCCTATCAATAATGAATGTCCTCCACAAAAAACAGACAAAATAGTAAGGTTTACAGCATCTTTTTGTCCAATAATTATTTTCCCAATTTCAGATTGTAATAAATGGTATTTTTTTACCAAATCATTTACTGCTTGCACATCAGACATTAATTATTAATTTCTTTTTTCCAGTTTCTTTCAAAAGTACATTTTGAATGAATTTCAGATAATTTTATATAAGTATCTTTAATTTTTTCTTTTGACCAATTATTAATTGTTTCTTCCTTTTTTTTCATCAATGCGAGTTCTTGAATTTTCACATAATCTTGCACCAAATCCGCCACATGAGTGTCAGTTCTTTCTTTTATCAAAATAAATTTGAACATTTTAATACCACTTCCGTCTTGATCAAAATAAACATCAGTAATTTCATCTTTTTTTAATTCTGCAACCCTTGCATATAAATCTGGATCCATTCTTGTTAAATCAAATTTTGATTCGCCTGTGTATGGATTTACAATAATTCCTCTGTTGTTTTTGGTTTCTTCATCATTAGAGTATTTTTTTACAGCTTCTTCAAAAGTAATTTTTCCTTCTAAAATTTCTCTTCTTACTTCCTCAGCTTTTTCTTTAGTCGTTTTTATTGATTCATCAGGGACAGTTAGTTGCATCAAAATATGAGAAGCAATTCTTATATTTCCCCTGATTTCGTGCAATTGCATAATATGATATCCAAAATCAGATTTAAAGGGTTTTGATACTTCTCCAATATCCAAACTAAAAGCCATTTCTTTAAATTCTCTGATAAATTGGGATTCTTTTGTAACCTCATATTGTCCTCCATTTGAAGTAACACCTGGGTCATCAGAATTGATAATCGCTTTCATCTTGAAATTTGCACCTTCTTCAATTTGAGTTTTTATTTCATTTAACTTTTCAATTATTCTATCATTTTCCTCAGGGGTTGGAGTTGTTTTGATTACAATTTGAGCCAATTCAACTTCTGCAGGTATTTCGGGCAATTCATTTTTATCTTTTAATCCATTGAAATACAAACGAACTTCTTCAGGAGTCACATCAATTTTCTCGGTAATTTTTGCTTGTTCTCTTCCGATTAGAAGCTTTTCTTTTTCAATTTCATATATCTCTTTTTTTAAATCATCAACATCATTAAATCCGTAAGCTTTTATTACTTTATCAATATTACCATATTGCTGGGTAAAATATTGAATATTTCTGTCAACATTTCCAGAAATTTCGGCGTCTGAAACATTTATACTATCAACAATTGCATGATGTGCTAACAATTTTTGTTGCATTAATTCTTCTAACATTTCACAATCGGTAATTTTTATTTTACCTTCTGATCTTGTATCAATTTCTTGTTTAAATTTGGCAATATCTGAATCTAAAACAATATTTTTACCAATAACTACTGTAACTCCATCAATTTTTACTTTTTGAGAATGACTTGAAAACCCTGATAAAATTATTAAGGCTAAAAATAAATTGAATCTAATATATTTTAAAATTGTTGTTTTTTGTGGCATCTTGTATTAATATTTTTTCAATATCTTTAATTAATTGAATTTTGCGCCTGTGCAAAATCATTTGTTTTATTTGTGGCTTTATATAGCTCAATGGAGCTATTTCATTTGTTGACAAAACGTCTTTTATAGAAATCAAATATAAACCTATTGAGTCTTGTTTTTCTAGATATTTTGTTTTATTTAACAATTCCTCTCTTGATAAGGGTAGATTTAACATAACTTTATCCAAAGAAATCCATATTTTTTGATTGAACTGGAATTTTTTAAAACTTAGTTGTTGTTTTTCTAAAGATTCTAAATCATCAATTCTATCTGATTTAAAAAGACGAATCAACTCTCTTTTATTAAAAACTGTATGATCAAAATGAAGGTATTTTATTTTTAAAAGTTCTTCGTTTAGCTTGAAATTTTCTTTATTATTTTCGTAAAACAACTCAATTTCCGAAGAAACAATTGCTGTGTCTAATTGTTGATTAATCAACATTTCTTTATAATTATTAATCAAAAGACTTTCGCGATAATCATTAACTAACAAGTTTATTTCATTTGTAGCTTCTAAAGAATTATTTTTTTCAGCTTTATTTAATAATAGCTTTTTTAAAGCCCAATTATTAACAAAACTTCTAACTAAAAGTACACTGTCATTTTTAGTTATTTTTTTTGGTAGTATTGCCTCAATATCATCTTTAAATAATTTATCATCATTGACAATTGCAATAATTTCTTGGAATTCTTCCTCTTTACCCCAAAAATCAAGATATTCACAAGAAGTAAAAAAAAGAACTGAAAAAAGTAATAAGAATATGTATTTCACTATTTTTAATTATAAAATTTCATCAAACTTTTCAATTGTTTGTTATCAATTGAAATAATTATATTTTTTCTTAAATCCGCAATCCAATTTTCTTCAAGGAAATTTTGGTAATCATTCATTACTTCTCCTTTTATTTTAGAAAATTCTTTTGTTTCATATTTACTAATATTATCATCAAAAAAACTTTTCAATCCTAAAGAATCTTTACTAGATTTTTCCCAAATTTTCTGTTGCATCAATTCAAATAATAGCAATCCGTCTTTATATTCTTGTAAAGTATTCGCAAATTCAGGTGCTGTTTTTTCAAGATTTCCTTTGTAATACGATAAAATTTTATCATTTTTAAATTCTTCAAAAAGTTCAAAAACTGCTTTTCCTGTTCTATTTTTGATGTAATTCACAAAATCCTCTTGAGAGAGACTATAGTCATTAATTTTTAAAATCTCAGTTTGAAGTGAGTCTTTTGCGATAATTCTAATATTTTCATTTTTAAAAATCACTTTTGCAGATTCGTTTTCTATAATTTTATATTTCTTTTGAAGCTTTTGAATAACTGCTATTTGAGAAAGTTGTGCTCTTTCATCTGAACGAACTTTTTGAATCAATTCTTGTTTCAACTTTTCAAAAGATTCTACAGGATATTTTTTTATCAATTGAATAATGTGCCATCCAAATCTTGTTTGAAATGGTTTTGAATAAGATTCTTCTTTTTCTAAGCTAAAAGCAACGTCTTCAAATGGTTGCACCATAATTCCTTTTCCGAATTTTCTTAAAACGCCTCCTTTTAATTTTGTTTCCGTATCATCAGAATATTTTATTGCAAGCGTCTTAAATTGCTCCTCTTTTTCAAGTTTTTCAAATATTTCAAAAATCAATTTTTTTCCTGTTTCTGTGGTATCTGTAATCAAAATATGTGCAACTTCAACTTCGCCTTTTGAGACTCTCATTGAATCTACTTTCAAAAGATGATAGCCAAAACGCGTTTTAAAAGGTGTTGAAACAGCACCAACTTTCGTATTGTAAGCAGCTTCTTCAAAAGGATAAACCATTCTGAATGCAGAAAAATAACCCAAATTTCCTTTGTTTCCTTTTCTTCCACTTTGGGCATCATCTTTGGCAGATGGATCTTCAGATAATTCTACTGCAATTTTCTCAAAATCTTCTCCATTTTTGATTCTATTTCTGATAAGATTTATTTTTTCAAATGCTAGCAAAGTATCTTTTGGACTCGAAATTGAAGGTGTTCTAACAAGAATATGTTTGGCTTTTATTTCATTTTTTGTTCTAAAATATGCATCATTTACCAATTTATTGATAAAAGAGGAATCTTGCATAAATGGAATTGCAAGTTGATTTCTATAGGTCTCAATTTCATTTTTATAGGAATGCAAAGTGTCTAATTTTAGTTTATAAGCCTCTTTGACTTTCAAACGATAATTGATATATAATTCAATGTTTCTTTTTACGTCTTTTTCATCTTCGTTATCAATAGCATCTAGATTTTTTTCATAAACTCTTTTAAAATCAGAAACAAACACTTTTTCTTCTCCTATTTTCATCAAGACTTTGTCTTTTTTTTGTGAAAAAGTAACACTTGACAAACATAACAATCCAACTAAAATTATTTTTTTCATAAATTTTATAATGATATAATTCCTTTAATTTTTTCGGCTTTTAGATAATATTTTATAACAGTATCTGCATTTTCAACATTTAAAACGATTGAAACACTTACATATTTTCCTGTTTTCGATTTTTTTGTATTAATAACTGCTCCTATATTATCAAACAAACTTTCTACTTCTTCAACTTGATTATCTTCTGATGAAACTATAAACTTAAATAAATAATCAGACGGAAATTTAGTAGTATCCTCCAACCTATTTTTTAAATTAGTGTAAAAAATATCTTTATCTCCCATTTTCAGTATTTATTCAATTAAAAATAGCAATTCACAAAATTACATTAAAAACTTAGTTTTATAATACGAATGATATATTTTTGTAAATTCAAAAAAGTCTATCAAAATCAAAAATAATAAAGACAAGAAAAAATTGTTAAAAAAACCACTTAAAATTGTGTTAATTGGAGGGCCTGCAACTGGAAAAACAACAGTTTTAGAAGCTTTAAAAGGGGAAAATTTCCACTGTTTTGAAGAAATATCAAGAGAAGTTACTTTGAAATCTCAAAAAAAAGGTATTGAACAACTTTTTTTATCAGAGCCTTTGCTTTTTAGTGAAATGCTTCTTGAGGGGAGAGAAAAACAATATTTAGAAGCAGAAAAGTCTTTAAACCGTTTTGTTTTTTTTGACAGAGGAATACCAGATGTAAAAGCATATTTAGACTATTTTAAGTTAAATTATCCAAAGACTTTTTTAAAAAAGTGCCAATTCTATTCTTATGACTATATTTTTCATTTTTCTCCTTGGGAAAAAATTCATATGAATGATAATGAACGATATGAATCATTTGAAGAATCTATTATAATTGATCAATATATCAAAAAAACCTACACAGATTTAGGCTATAAAATAATCAATGTTCCTTTTGGAAAATTGGAAGAGCGTTGTCAGTTTATTTTAAATTTTTTGTCCTCAAATTATGAGTGATGCAAATAAAACTTTAAAAAAATATTGGAATTTCTCGACATTTATTGAGCCACAAGGAGAAATCATACAAGCTGTTTTAGACAAAAAAGATGTGATTGCACTTTTGCCAACTGGAGGTGGAAAATCTATCTGTTTTCAGGTTCCTGCATTGATTAAAGAAGGTGTTTGTTTAGTAATTTCACCTTTAATTTCCTTAATTCAAGACCAAGTTGAAAATTTAAAAAAACGAGGAATCAAAGCTACTTCTATTCAATCTGGAGCTTCTGAAAACGAAATATTAACGCTTTTTGACAATATTAAATATGGAAATTACAAATTTCTATACATTTCTCCTGAAAGATTACAAAATACGTTAATTCAAAAAAAAATAAAACAACTGACAATAAGTTTTATTGCTGTTGATGAAGCTCATTGCATCTCTGAATGGGGACATGATTTTAGACCTGCATTTAGAAATATTACCATCCTAAGAGACCTAATTCCAGATGTACATTTTATTGCTTTAACAGCCACTGCAAATAAAAGAGTGCTTTTGGATATTGAAAAAAGTTTAAATTTAAAAGAAACCAACATTTTTAAAAAGAGTTTTTTCAAAGAACATTTGGCATATCAAATTTTTACTGTTGAAGATAAACTAAAAAAATTACAACAAATATTCTCAAAGACAAAAAAAACGGGAATTGTGTATGTAAATTCCAGAAAAAAAACAGTTCAAATTGCTCAATTTTTAAATTTGAATAATTTTAAAAGTAGTTTTTATCATGGAGGATTAAACACTTCAGAAAAAGAAAATGCTTTTAAAAATTGGATGACAGAAAAAACTCCAATCATGGTTGCAACCAATGCATTTGGAATGGGGATTGACAAAGAAAATGTTGGTATTGTAATACATTTTGATATTCCATATAGCATAGAAAATTACATTCAAGAAGCTGGAAGAGCAGGAAGAAATCATAAAAAAGCATTTGCAGTTTTACTTAAAAATGATAACGATATTTCGAATCAAATTGAGTTTGAAAAAAAGACAGTTCCAAACATAAAAGAAGTGAAAGAAATTCATAGAAAATTATATCAATATTTCAGAATTTCCTTAGGAGAAATTCCTGAAAATTCGCTTGGTTTTAATCTCTTAGAATTCTCAAAAATATATGATTTTTCGGTTTCAAAAGTAGATGCAGTTTTACGAATTTTAGCAAATAATTCAATCATAGAAATTACAAATACTTACAATAAAAAATCAAGTATTATTTTTCATGAAACTAGTAAAAACATCACTTTTTATGCTATCAATAATATCTATTTAAAAAACTTTATAAATTCAATACTAAGAACTTATACAGGTTTATTTGAACAAGAAGTTAAAATTGATGAATTTTTACTTGCTAAGAAAAATAACATGACTTCTACCCAAGTAATTGGCTATTTAAATCGGTTAGAAAAAGACGGAATATTAAGTTATCACAGAGTGCAAACTGATTCAGAAATTCGTTTTCTGATTCCAAGAGAAGATGATAAAATTATCAATTTTTTTTCCAAAGAAATCACACAATTTTTGAAACAAAAAGAAAAAAAATCAATCGATTTTTTAAGTTTTATTCAGAATAATTTGATTTGTAGAAGTATCCAAATTTTAGATTATTTTGATGAAAAATCAACAAAAAAATGTGGGATTTGTGATGTATGTTTATCAGAAAAAAAATATGAAAAAAAAGATATTATTTTTGAAATTTTAATGGTATTAAATGAAAAAGGAAAGTTGTCATCTCAAGAAATAAATCAATTTTTGAATTTTAATGAAAAAGACATTTTAATAAATTTACGACAATTAATTAGTGAAAATAAAATCACTATCAACAATCAAAATAAGTATTTAATAAAATAAAATTATGAGTAATTTGAGCATCGTTTTTATGGGAACCCCAGATTTTGCAAAATCAATTTTAAAACATTTGGTTGAAAAAAAATATAAGGTTGTTGGCGTGGTAACTGCAGCTGATAAACCTGCAGGTAGAAAATTAAAATTACAAGAATCTGCCGTAAAAAAATATGCTCAAACTCAAAATATTTCTGTTTTACAACCTAAAAATTTAAAAAACGAAGCGTTTTTAAAAGAATTAAAAGAGCTAAAAGCTGATGTACAAATTGTAGTTGCTTTCAGGATGTTACCAAAAGAAGTTTGGCAAATGCCAAAGTTTGGGACCTTTAATTTACACGCTTCCTTATTACCAGATTATAGAGGCGCAGCACCAATTCATTGGGCAATTATCAATGGCGAAACAAAAACTGGTGTTACTACTTTTTTTATTGATGATAAAATTGATACTGGTGAAATTATTCTAAAAAAAGAAGCTACCATTGACGAAGATGATATTGTTGGCGCTTTACACGATAAATTAATGATTTTAGGTAGAAATTTAGTTGTTGAAACTTTAGATTTCATTGAAAAAGGTATCGTGAAAACAACCAGACAAACAGATTTAGAAGAAAAAGCTGCTCCAAAACTATCTCCAGAAAATACAAAAATAGACTGGAATGAACCTTTGGAAAAAGTGTATAACAAAATTCGTGGCTTAAATCCATTTCCTGCATCTTGGACAAATATCCAAACAAATGGTGAAGAAATTTCAGCCAAAATTTATGCAGTAAAAAAAGAAGAATGTGATCACTCTTTTTCAATTGGAAAAATTATATCAAACAAAAAAGAATTGAAAGTTGCTGTGAAAAATGGTTTTATAAATGTTTTAGAAATAAAACTTGCTGGAAAAAAATTAATGGATATTAAAAGCTTACTGAATGGGTTTTCATTTTCAGAAGATTCTAAAATGCTTTAACCTTATTATTTATAAGGTTTTTATGGATTTTTAAATATTTCAAAGTTCTTTATTAACAATTTACGGGTATTTATCAACAAAATAGTATTTTTTTACCTTTAAATTTGCGCAAACCCCTATTACGTCTATATTTGTTAAGCTTACAAAGCATAAAATAATTTTTATTAATCTAAATTCTATTTAACATGAACAAATCTGATTTAATCGATGCAATGGCTGCTGACGCAGGAATTTCTAAAGTAGCTGCAAAAGCGGCTTTAGAGTCTTTTACCGGTAATGTAACAGCTGCTTTAAAAGGTGGTAGTAAAGTTGCATTAGTTGGTTTTGGAACTTTTTCAGTTTCTAAAAGAGCAGCAAGAAGTGGTAGAAATCCTCAAACAGGAAAAACTATCCAAATTGCTGCAAAAAAGGTGGCTAAATTTAAAGCTGGAGCTGGTTTAAGCGATGCTGTAAACTAATTTATTTACATTTAAACTAATAAGAAACTCTCTTTTTAAGAGGGTTTTTTTTTTCATAAATTTTCATATTTTTACACATGACATATTCGAAACACCAAAAAGGCAAACTTTTAATTGCTGACCCATCAATATTAAATGACAATTCATTTAATAGAACAATTATTTTATTGACAGAACACACACAAAATAATACTGTTGGATTTATTTTAAACAGACCTTTAGAATACTCAATCAATGATTTATTGCCAGATGTAAATTGTGATTTTTCAATATATCAAGGAGGTCCTGTTGAGCAAGATAATTTATATTTCGTTCACAAAGTACCTGATTTAATCTCAGAAAGTATAGAAATTAGTAATGGAATCTTTTGGGGAGGAAATTTTGAATCTCTAAAAAACGCTTTGAATAATGAGTTAATATCAGAAAACGATATTCGTTTCTTTTTAGGATATTCAGGCTGGACTAAAAATCAATTAGAACGTGAAATAAATTCAAAATCTTGGTTTGTTTCTGAAAATGATTATGAAAACATTTTTGCTACCAATGAAGAAATTCTTTGGAGAGAAAAATTACTTCAAAAAGGCGGAAATTACAAACTTTGGGCAAATGCACCTGGAGATATTCAACTGAACTAAATAGTTGTAATCTCTAAAATTTGTATACTTTTTTGAATTTTTTCTGAAAAATAAGTCCCAAATATTTTTTTCTTATAATTTGTAACTGGCTGAACTCCAATAATTGCATTTGTAATAAAAACTTCATCAGCTTTTTGAATTTCAAATGGCGAAATTATGGTTTCTTCAATGCTATAATCAGAATTTTTTAAAATTATTTCAATTACTTTTTTTCGAATAATTCCCTTGATGCAACCTTCTGTTAAAGCTGGGGTTTTGATAACGTTTCCAGTTAAAATAAAAATATTTCCATTTGCAACTTCCACTACTCCTTTATTTTCATTGATTAAAACGCAATTATCTAACCCATTTTCCTTAGCATAAATGCTCGCCAAAGTATTTAGCATTCTATTGGTAGTTTTCACTGTTGACAATAATCCAGAGTAATTATAAAAATCTTTAAAAAGATCAATAGAATAATCTGACTTCGTTTGATAATTTAGCGTACTTACTTCAATTAAAAAATCAACTTCATTTGTAATTGGTGTGTAAAAACCCCCGTCTTTTCTATAGATATTCAAGCGAACTCTATAAAAAGTAGCATCATTATGAGTGGAAATTGTTTTTAAAATTTCTTGTTCAAGGTATTCTAAAGTGAATTTCAAAGGAATTTTCATACGCAACATTCTCATTGAAGACATCAATCTAAAATAATGATCTTCCCAAAAAATAACTTTTGTTTTTGTTGACTTTATCGTTTCAAAAAGCGCATCTCCATATTTAAAACCTCTGTTTTTAGAGGATAATTGAAAATTTTCCTCCACCAATAAATCTCCATTAAAATTCAACATAAATTTCGTTTTTAGCGTTCTAAAAATAGCATAATTTTAAAGAATTTCAGCATAAAAAAATTCAGCAAAAACGGAGTTTTATAAATGATAAAAGTTGGGAATTATGCTCCAATTGTGTGTCTTAATTCTTCAATCTGGCTTTCCCAAAGCTGTTTAGCTTCATCAACATCATCTTCATCATCAGCAAAGTCTGTAATAACTAACGAAACGTCGTTTGTTAGTGGATGTTCCTGAATTCGTATTTCAAAATAACTATCATCATCCTCGCTTTCCAGCCATTTAAAACGAATTCTTTCATTTGATTTTTTTATAACAAGTTCAGCTTGCTCTTCAACACCATCCCAAATAAAACTAAATATTTTACCTCTTGTATTTACTTTATCTGCAAACCACTCCTGCAAACTTGAAGGCGTTGAAATGTATTGAAACAACATGCCTGGCGAGGCATTAATTGCTACTTCTAATTCGAATTTTACTTTATCCATTTAACTTTACTTTGTTCGACAATATAGGTAATAATTCTATTTTAAAAAAAAAAAATCACAATATTGTGTATCTTTAAAATTGATTTATATTTGCACCCTCAAATAATTATGGCGAGATAGCTCAGTTGGTTAGAGCGCAGGATTCATAACCCTGAGGTCCCGAGTTCAAATCTCGGTCTCGCTACAAGAACAAACCCTAACATATAAAGTGTTAAGGGTTTTTTTAAAGGTTTTAGTGACTTAATTTCTCTACCCCATATCTTTTGCGTGAGGAAACTGCGTGAGGAACGATTTTTCTTAACTACCAAAAATAAGCCACCGGTATTGGTGGCTTGATTATAATAAGGGGTATGTTTTACTTCTTTATAAAACTTGTTGCACTTCTAACAAATACTTTTAAATAATAAATACCTTTCGATAATTTTTCTGGGTTGATAATTTTATTTCCTTCATCGAGATTGCCTTTTAAAATAACCTTTCCTAAAGTGTCTATTATGTTATAAGGTTGATTTTATCTTAAATGCTGGTTCGTAAATTTTTCTCTCGCCTTTCATAAATTAAAATTAATCTTTTTTCTCTTAACTTAAACTCCCAGCTAAATTAGTATATCCATTTATAAATTTTATTTAGGGTTGAGATTTTTTGAAAAGAAATTTTTAAATGATTTTTTTAAAATAAAAAAAGACTGTTCCTGAAAACAGTCTTTTTAAACCAACTAATTCAAATAATTTACACAATGAAAACTAATAATAGATTTCTTTTTATGATAAACAATCATTGTGCCAAAATATATTTAAATTTTAAAAATTTAGGATTTTAACAATTATTTTGCATGTTTGTGCGCTTTATAAGAAGAACGAACCAAAGCCCCACTTTCAACATACATAAAACCCATTTCTAATCCAATAGTTTCATATTTTTTAAACTGCTCTGGTGTAATGAATTCTTTCACAGGTAAATGTTTTTTGGTGGGTTGCAAATATTGCCCAATTGTTAAGACATCCAATCCAACAGCTTGTAAATCTTTCATTGTCTCAATTACTTCGTCTTCAGTTTCTCCCAAACCAAGCATCAAACCAGTTTTTGTTCTCATGCCTTTTTCTTTCAGATATTTTAAGACTCCCAAACTTCTATCATATTTTGCTTGAATTCGAACCTCTCTCGTCAATCTTCTTACTGTTTCCATATTGTGAGAAACCACTTCAGGATACACTTCGATAATTCGATCTATTTGCGAAGTATTTCCTTGAAAATCAGGAATTAAAGTTTCAAGAGTTGTAGTAGGATTTGCTCTTCTAATTGCGTCAATAGTTTCTGCCCAAATAATAGAGCCTCCATCTTTTAAATCATCTCTGTCAACAGAAGTTATTACTGCATGTTTGATGCCCATTATTTTTATAGAACGAGCTACTTTTTCTGGTTCATCCCATTCAACAGTCTCTGGCCGTCCAGTTTTTACGCCACAAAATCCACAAGAGCGTGTGCAAATATTTCCAAGAATCATGAAAGTTGCAGTTCCTTCTCCCCAGCATTCGCCCATATTTGGACAACTTCCGCTAGTGCAAATGGTATTTAACTTATACTTATCAACAAGTCCTCTAAGTTCTGTGTATTTTTTTCCAACAGGAAGTTTTACACGCAACCAATTTGGTTTTTTTTGTCTTTCAGGAAGTGCTAAATTTTCTAACGCCATTTAAATTTCTTTTGAAAATGCAAATTTACAAAGAAATGAATTAAATACTTGTTAAAAACCAAATACTAAAAGCAATTAAAAAGAAAATTCCCATCAAACTTAATAGTTTTAAAAAAAACGTTGGATGATGCTCTTTTGGAGTATGTTTTCCTGTGATTAACAAATAATTTAAAATCGCGTAAAATGGCGCTGTTAGGAAAGATAAAATCGTTGCAATTTTTACCAAAAAACCCATATCTCCAATAAAAAATTTTAAAATAATAAAAGTTCCAATCAATAAAAAAACAATCCAAAACCAATAATTAAAAATTGTTTTTTGATCAAATAATAGTTTTGTTGAGATAGTCATTGCTCTTGGAGATGCATCAAGTGTGGTAATTGTAGTGCTAAACATTGTTGTAAATGCAGCAACTGCAATAAAAATATAAGAGAAATTTCCTAGGTTTTTGGTGTATAGTTGAATGAGTTGTGAAGCAAATTCATATCCTTTATTTGAGAAAGTTTCTCCTGATTTAAACATGACTAAAGCTCCTAAAGCAATAAAACAAACTCCCATAAATAAAGTTCCAATATAACCAACATTAAAATCAAAAATAGCTTCTTTTGGAGTTGTTCTTGAAATTGATATTTTATTTTTTTCAACTGACCAAATCGAATGCCAAATTGAAACATCTACAGGAGCAGGCATCCAACCTAAAAATGCAATTAAAAAAGTAATTTCTATTGTTCCTGTTGGAAGTATTTGAGTAATTTCAAATGTTTCTTTTGAATTGAAAATGGCGACTAAAGCTGCAAATATTGAACTGATGGCAAGAACGATGACAATAAATTTCATCAAATTATCAAGTAGTTTATATTTTCCAATAATAAGTATAAGAATACTGATAACTAACAATATAGAAGACCAAATTACTAAGTTATTTGTAAAACCAAATAGCTTTGAAGCCAAACCAGCAGTCACAATTGTAACAGCAGCTTGAATTGTAAACATGGTTACAAAATTTAAAATATAATAAACAGCAAGCACAGGTTTCCCCATTTTTCGATAGCCATCTAACAAAGTTTCACCAGTTGCAGCTGTATATCTTGGTCCGAATTGGAAAAAAGGATATTTGAATAAATGTACTAAAAGCAATGCCCACAAAAGGCCAAATCCAAAATCAGCTCCAGCTCTTGTGGATTGCACCAAATGAGAAACGCCAATTGCAGCTCCTGCAAATAACAATCCTGGGCCAAAAGATTGTAAAATTGATTTTTTCATTTAAGATTTTTTTATAATCTCCGCTAGTAATTTTTTTGCACGCAATAATTTTACTTTAACATTACTAATTGGTTCTTGAAGTTGCTCAGAAATTTCTCTGTATGACATTTCTTGAAAGTAACGTAACTGTATAACTTCTTGATATTTAGGTTTTAGTTTCTTGATATCTCGTAATAATTTTGCAAGATTTTGCTCACCAATAACAGTGTCTTCAGGAGTTGGATTTTCATCAGCAATTAAATGAACTCGCTCATCTTGTTCTTTGGTTATTTTTATGAATAATGAACTATTTTGCTTCCGTAAATTATCAATATGAACATTTTTAGAAATAGCAATTAACCAAGTTTTAAATATATAATTTTCATCAAAAGTGGCAATTTTGTCGAAAGCTTTTGAAAAAGTTTGTATGGTAATATCTTCAGATTCGTTCTCGTTTTTAGTGCGTTTTAATTGAAAATTATACACAGCAGACCAAAAAGTATCTAACAGAAACCGAAAAGCAGCTTGATTTCCGCTTTTAGCTTTTGATATTTGATTTTCAAGAATTTTAGAGTCTATTTCCAATGAGGTGGTTTTGAAGTCAAATTAGCCATAAATATACTCATTTGAATCAATAAAAAACTAATGTCTAAAAAAGGTAAAAAGTAAATGAGATTTTTTTCATCCAATCTTTTTGCCGAAATCCCAACAATTATATATTGAACTAAGAAATAACCCAACATGAATGATAGAATTATTTTATAAGGGTAAAAGAAGAATAAAACGATTCCAAAAACATAAAAAAATAATTTTGAAAAGGTAAACAGACTTAATAAAAAACGATGTTTTGATTTGTATTTTTTTCTTAAAAAGAATTTTTTTCGTTGTAAAAAAAACCAATCTGAAAGAGTTGAAAAATTTGCGGTTTCTACAAAACTATTTTTACTGATACAATACGTTGTATTTATTTCATTTGAAGCATCTTGAATAAATAAATCATCTTCACCCAAATCTTGTTTCATGTGATTTATAAAACCTTTTGCTCTATAAAAGTCCTCTTTTTTGTAGGCTAAATTTTTTCCGTCAGCCATAAATGGTATACCCAATTTTGTAAAATTTAGAAATTGAATTGCAGTTAAAAAATGGTAAAAACGAATTAAAAAATTAGCAATGTTTTTTTGTTTTTCAAAACTAGAATACCCTAAAACAATTGTTTTTTCGTTTGAAAATTCCATACTCATCTCAGAAATCCAATGCTCAGAAATTGGTCTTGAATTAGCTTCAGTAAAAAGCAGATGTTCATATTTTGCAACTTTAATGCCTAAAGTCATCGCATATTTTTTACTTCCCCAAAAAGCTTCGTTATTTTCAACATTTACAATGTGAATATTTGAATGAATTTTAGCAAATGAGTTGATTACTTTCTGAGTTCTGTCTGTTGAATTATTATCAATCAAAACAACTTCAAAATTTTTGTATTTCTGAGTTAAAATCGAAGGAAGAAAATTCCTTAGATTTTCAGCATTGTTTTTTGCAAAAATAATAACTGATATTGGAAAATCAGGCAATCTAATATTTTTTTTTTTGGAAAAAAGAATATTTGAAAATAATAAATAATAGCTGACTTGAATGCCTGCAAATAATATAAAAATGTAGAAAACTACAGTTAAAATCATTGGAAATTCTTGGTATTATTTATGTTGAGGCTCGCTACAATTTTCAAATTCATCAGGCAATTTTCCACAAAAACTACAAGCAACTCCATCTTTATTTAACATTGGATTTTGACTTGCACAAGTTCCTGCAAATTTACCATCTTTTTTTGCCCAAATTTTTATTGCAATTCCTGCAACCGCAAATGTTAATAATCCTAAAGTAATGAGAAGTAATTTCATATTTTTTATTGTAAAGCAAAGATACTGATTATATAATAGTCAGTTAAAGTGAAAAATTTGATTTTTTTTAAAAATTACAAACTTTATTTTTAAATTATTCAATGATATTTACTTCAATTTCCAACTCAATTTCAAATTTCTCTAAAATTGTTTTTTGAATCATTTTTGCTAAGTTCAAGATTTCTATTCCAGAAGCATTTCCATAATTGACCAAGACCAATGCTTGTTTTTCGTGAACTCCACAATTTCCAAATCTTTTTCCTTTAAATCCAGCTTGCTCTATAAGCCAACCAGCAGGAATTTTTAGCTCGGTTTCAGAAATTATATAACTTGGAATTGTCGGAAATTTTTTTTGTAAGTTTTCAAAATGTTTGACAGTAATCAGCGGATTTTTGAAAAAACTTCCACTATTTCCCAATTTTTTTGGATCAGGTAATTTTGATTTTCTGATTGCAATTACAGCATCAGAAATGTCTTTTAAATTCGGATTGATAATTTCTTTTAATGACAATTCAGTTTCAATAGCGCCATAAGAGGTATGAAAAACATGATGCTTTTTTGTTAGTTTAAATGAAACTGAAATAATGATATATTTGTCTTTTACTTCCTTTTTGAAAATAGAATTTCTATAATCAAATTTACATTCTTCATTTGAGAATGATTTTATTTTTCCAGTTTCAATCTCTAAAACAGAAACTTTTGTGATGGTGTCTTTTACTTCAACACCATAAGCACCAATATTTTGCATTGGACAAGTGCCCACTTTTCCTGGAATTAATGATAAATTTTCTAAACCTCCATAATTTTTATTCACACACCAAAGTACAAATTCATCCCAATTTTCTCCTGCATTTACAGTAACTTCAACAAAATTTTCATCTTCATTTTCAATCGAAATTCCTTTAATATTTATGTGAGTAACTAATTTTTCTATATCTTTTGTGAACAACATATTACTTCCTCCGGAAAGTAAAAACAACTCTTTTTCTTTGAACAAAAGTTGTTGTAATTCCTCCACTAAATTGATAGAGATAAAACGTTTTGCATTCACAGAAATACCAAACGTATTGTAATTTTTAAGTGATATGTTTTCTGAAATCATCAATTAATCTTTATAAATTTTTAATGCTTGTTCTAAAATATTAATTGCTTTTTTTAAACTTTCCTCATTTAAAACATATGCAATTCTTATCTGATTTAGACCAACATTTGGCGTTGAATAAAATCCTGTAGCAGGCGCAACCATTACTGTTTCTCCATCAATATCAAAAGATTCCAATAGCCATTGTGCAAAATGATCTGCATTTTTTAAAGGTAATTCAACAATACAATAAAATGCGCCTTTGGGTTTTGTCACTTTTACACTTTTAATTTTTTGCAATCCTTCAATTAAGACATTTCGTCTATTTTGATAAGCTTCTCTAATCTCATCAAAATAAGATTTTGGAGTATCCAAAGCTGCTTCGCAAGCAATTTGAGCTAATGTTGGTGGGCTTAATCGTGTTTGAGCAAATTTTAAAGCAGTTTTGATTACTTCTTTATTTTTAGAAACTAAATAACCAATTCGTGCGCCACACATACTATATCTTTTTGATGCTGAATCAATAACGATTGCATAATTTACTAAACTAGATTCTTGCAGAATTGAATAATGTTCGTTTCCATCATAAACGAATTCCCTGTAAACTTCATCTGCGATTAAAAATAAATCATGTTTGATAACAATTTCAGCCAGTTTTTTAATTTCTTCTTTGCTATACAAATATCCAGTTGGATTTCCAGGATTACAAATTAAAATTGCTTTCGTTTTCGAAGTGATGAGCTTTTCAAATTCTTCAATTGGAGGCAATGCAAAATTATCTTCAAATTTCGAAATTACGGGAACAATATTTACACCGGAAGCTGCTGAAAATCCATTGAAATTCGCATAAAATGGCTCTGGAATAATCACTTCATCATCAGTATCCATAATAGTTCCAAAAGCAAAAAGCAATGCTTCAGAACCTCCAGTTGTTACAATAATTTCATCATGATTCAAATGAATATCATGTTTGCTATAATAATTAACAATTTTTTTTCTGTACTGTTCCGAACCATCTGAACTAGTATATGCAATGATTTCCAATGAATGATTGCTAATTGCATTCAATGCAATTTCAGGAGTTTTGATATCGGGCTGACCAATATTTAAATGGTATACTTTTTTGCCTTGCTCGTAAGCTTTTTCAGCATAAGGAGCCAGTTTTCTTATGGGAGATTCTGGCATTTGATGTCCTTTTTGGGATATTGAAGGCATATTGAAATGTTAAATTTTTAAAGTGCAAATTTGCAAAATATATATTTACAACAACCCTTTTAATACAATTTCTTTAAAGGTTAATTATTTGTGAAAAAATAACTTATTAAATTCATAATTCGTATTTTCAATTTATATTTTAAAGATACATTTCAACTAATGTTTAAAATTTTTCTTTTTTATTCTCTTTTTTTTGTAAGTTTTTACAATTTCTATTCACAAGATGGATTTCGTTTTTTTAATAGAAATATTAAAAAGGTTCGTATTGATTTTAAATTAATCAATAATTTAATTGTAATTCCATTAAAAATTAATGGAAAGGAATTGTCATTTATTTTAGATACTGGATCAAATAAAACCATCGTTTTTAATATTTCAGAAAATGAAACTATTGGTCTAAAAAATCTAGAAAAACTATAACTTCGGGGACTTGGAAAAGGAAACTCGGTTGAAGCATTATTATCTCAAAATAATACAATTACTATTCAAAATATTCAAAGTGAAAACGAATCAATTTATTTTATTTTAAGAGATTATTTTGATTTATCAAGTAAAATGGGGACAACAATTCATGGAATTATTGGGCACAATTTATTAAAGAATTTTACTATTAAAATTAATTATATTACTAAAAAAATTGATTTTTATGAATCAAAAAATGGGGAGTTTAAAAAATGTAGAAAGTGCGCTGTTTTTCCAATAAGAATTATAAGAGGGAAACCATTTTTGGAGGCTAAAGTACAAGTAGATACTATTGGTAATTTATTGACTGATGTAAATTTATTGATTGATTCTGGTGGGAGTGATGCTTTGTGGCTTTTTGAAGAATCTAAAAAAGAAATAAAAACTCCAAATAATTTTTTTGTGGATATTTTGGGTGAAGGTTTGAGTGGCACTATTTATGGAAATAGGAGTAGAATTCCTTCTTTTAAGCTAGGCATTTTTCAGTTGGAAAAACCAACAGTATCTTTTTTAGATTCATTGACAACCATAAATGCAAAAATTTTTAAAGAAAGGAATGGCAGTATTGGAGCAGGAATTTTGAAAAGATTTACAGTTTGGATTGATTATCCTCACAAAAAAATAATGTTGAAAAAGAATAGTAATTTTTCTGAAAAATTCAACTATAACATGAGTAGTTTGGAGGTGATTTATAATGGAAAGCAATTGGTTAGAGAAGAAGAAAAAAAAATATTAACTGATGGTTATAATCAACAAATTGACTCAAATAACTCATTAAGTTTTGTGACCCGTTTTTCTTATAAATTCAAACCATCTTTTATCATAAAAAGTGTTGTTAAAAACTCTCCTGCTGAAAAAGTTGGTTTGCTGAAAGACGACATAATTTTAAATATCAATGGAATTCAAGCGCATGAATTTAGTCTTGGAAAAATTATTGAAAAGTTTCAGGAAAAAAATAGTAAAAAAATAAAAATTACAGTTGATAGAAAAGGTCAAAAACTAAAATTTGAATTCTTTTTAAAACAAAAAGTGTGAAAATTAGTTCGAAATCAAACTTTTCTCTTTTTCTAACGAAGCAGCTTGCTCTACAATTCCTTTAATTCTAATCACTTTTTTTGGCTCTTTTGCATTTGAAAAAATAGTAATTTGTTTAGAAAATCCGCCAACTCTTTTTGTGTCATAAGAAACTTTAATTTCACCTTTTTCACCTGGCATAATTGGTTTTTCAGGTTTTTTTGGCACAGTACAACCACAAGAGGATTGAATATTTGAAATAATTAAAGGTTGAGTTCCAATATTTTTAAAAACGAAAACTTTATCTCCGTTTGAACCTATAGAAACTGAACCATAATCAATTGTTTCTGTATCAAACTTAAATTCTTGAGAATGAATTGAAATTGAAAGAAAAAGAATTGAAAGAAAAGATAATATTGTTTTCATGTTTTTAAAATTTCTGTAAAATTATCAAATAATATTTGTTTTAAAAAATGAACTACTATTTTTTTTATACAAATTAGATAATTGTACTTTTACAAACTATATTTCAAAAATTATTCCAAAGATGACAATCCCATCAAAATATGATGCAAGCCAAGTAGAAGGTAAATGGTATGAATATTGGATGAAACACAACTATTTTCATTCAACTCCTGATGAAAGAGAGCCTTATACAATTGTGATTCCTCCTCCAAATGTTACTGGAGTTTTGCATATGGGACACATGCTCAACAATACCATTCAAGATGTTTTGATAAGACATGCACGTTTGTTGGGAAAGAATGCTTGTTGGATTCCAGGAACTGACCATGCATCCATAGCTACTGAAGCAAAAGTAGTTGCAAAATTAAAAGAGCAAAGAATCAATAAAAACGACTTAACTCGCGAAGAATTTTTAGCACATGCTTGGGAATGGAAAAATGAATATGGAGGCATTATTTTAGAACAATTAAAAAAACTAGGAGCTTCTTGTGATTGGGATAGAACTGCTTTTACAATGGATCCAGCAATGTCAGAATCTGTTATTAAAGTTTTTGTTAATTTATATAATAAAGGATTGATTTACAGAGGATTCAGAATGGTAAATTGGGATCCAGAAGCAAAAACTACCTTGTCTGATGAAGAGGTGATTTATGAGGAAAAACAAGGAAATTTATACTTTATAAATTATAAAATTCTTGATTCGCAAGAAACTTTAACAATCGCAACTACAAGACCAGAAACTATTTTTGGAGATACAGCTATTTGTATCAACCCAAAAGATCAACGTTTTTCACATTTAAAAGGAAAAAAAGCAATTGTACCAATCTGCAATCGAATCATTCCAATTATTGAAGATGAATATGTAGATGTTGAATTCGGAACTGGTTGTTTAAAAGTAACGCCAGCTCACGATGTCAATGACAAAACTTTAGGTGAAAAACACCATCTTGAAGTGATTGATATTTTTAATGATGATGCTACTTTAAATTCTTTTGGATTGCATTATCAAAGTAAAGACCGTTATGTGGTTCGTAAAGAAATTACAAAAGAACTAGAAAATTTGGGTTTTTTATTGAAAACAGAACAACACATCAATAAAATTGGTACTTCAGAAAGAACCAAAGCTGAAATTGAACCAAGATTGTCTGATCAATGGTTTTTGAAAATGGAGGATTTGGTAAAACCAGCTATTGATTCAGTTTTAGGTGAAAATTCCGAAATTAATTTAGTGCCAAAAAAGTTTGATAATACCTATCGTCATTGGATGGAAAATATTCGTGATTGGAATATTTCGCGTCAATTGTGGTGGGGACATCAAATTCCTGCATATTATTTTGGTGAAGGAAAAGAAGATTTTGTAGTTGCTGAGAATATCGAAGATGCACTAGTTTTGGCAAAAGAAAAAACCAAAAACCAACATCTAACAACCAAAAACCTTAAACAAGACAATGATGTTTTAGATACTTGGTTTTCATCTTGGTTGTGGCCAATTTCGGTTTTTGATGGCATTAGAAATCCTGAAAATAAGGAAATTAAATATTATTATCCAACCAATGATTTAGTAACAGGGCCAGATATTTTGTTCTTTTGGGTGGCTAGAATGATTATTGCAGGGTATGAATATAGAGGAGAAAAACCATTTAAAAATGTATATTTGACAGGTTTGGTTCGTGATAAACAGCGGAGAAAAATGTCAAAATCCATAGGAAATTCACCTGATGCATTAAAATTAATTGATGATTATGGGGCTGATGGAGTTAGAGTTGGCTTGTTATTGAGCTCTGCTGCAGGAAACGATTTGATGTTTGATGAAGAATTGTGTCAACAAGGAAAAGCGTTTGCAAACAAAATTTGGAATGCTTTCAGATTGATAAAAGGTTGGGAAATTGATGCTAATTTAGCGCAACCAAATACTGCCAAAATTGGTTTGGAATGGTATGAAGCAAAATTCCAAAAATCACTATCAGAAATTGAAGATCACTTTTCTAAATACAGATTATCAAATGCTTTAATGAGTGTTTATAAACTTATTATAGACGATTTTTCTTCATGGTTATTAGAGATTGTAAAACCAACTTATCAACAACCAATTGACAAAATTACTTTTAATAAAGTCATTGAAATGTTGGAAAATAATTTGAAAATTTTACATCCATTTATGCCTTTCTTGACAGAAGAAATTTGGCAACATATTACTGAAAGAACTCCCGAAGAGGCATTGATAATTGTAAAATACCCAATAATAAAAAAGTATAATTCTGAGATTATTATTGATTTTGATTTTGTAACTAATGTAATTTCAGGAATAAGAACGATCAGAAAAGAGCAGAATATTTCTTTTAAAGATGCTATTGAATTGTTTGTAATTGGCAATGAAAATAATGCTGCTTTTTTTGATGAAATCATTCAAAAGTTGACAAATATTTCTCAAATTCAATATGTTTCTGAAAAAGTTGAAGGAGCTTCATTTAGAGTGAAATCCAATGAATATTTCGTGCCAATTTCTAATTCAAATATTGATATTGAAGCTGAAAAAGTAAAATTGCAAGAAGAATTAAAAAGAGCAGAAGGATTTTTGGTTAGCGTTCAAAAAAAGTTGTCAAACGAACGTTTTGTCTCAAGCGCGCCAGAAAAAGTGATTGCTTTAGAGCGCAAAAAAGAAGCAGATACTTTGGCAAAAATTGATATGATAAAAAGTAGTTTATCAAACTTATAAAAATAAAAAAAGGAAAGTTTTAACTTTTCTTTTTTGTCTTATAAAATCTCCTTAATATTATTCAATTCTTCCTCAGAAAAATGAGTATTTTGAATAGCTTTTATACTGTCCAAAATTTGCTCAATTTTACTTGCTCCAATTAAAACCGAGGTAATTCTATGGTCTTTTAAAATCCAAGAAATTGCCATTTGTGCCAAACTTTGTTGTCTGTTTTGCGCAATTTCATTTAATTTTTTGATTTTAGGCAATTTTTCTAACACTTGATTTGTGTTCAAAAACGGACTGTCTTTCACTGCTCTTGAATCTTTTGGCAAGCCGTTTATGTATTTATTACTCAACATTCCCTGAGCTAAGGGTGAAAAACAAATCGCACCAACTCCAGAATTCCCCAATAAATCTAACAATTCGTTTTCAATCCATCTGTCAAAAATATTGTAACGTGGTTGATGAATCAAACAAGGCGTTCCCAAATCTTGTAAGATTTTAAATGCTTGTTTAGCTCTTTCAGGTTGGTAATTTGAAATACCAATATATAATGCTTTCCCTTGACGAACCATCAAATCCAACGTCCCCATTGTCTCCTCTATAGGCGTGTCATAATCAGGTCTGTGATGGTAAAAAATATCTACATATTCTAATCCCATTCTTTGTAAACTTTGATCTAAACTTGCAACCAAAAATTTTTTAGACCCCAAATCTCCATAGGGACCCTCCCACATTCCATAACCCGCTTTTGAAGAAATTATCAATTCATCTCTATAAGATTTGAAATCTTTTTCTAAAATTTTTCCAAAGTTTTCTTCGGCTGAACCTGGAGGTGGTCCGTAGTTATTTGCTAAATCAAAATGCGTAATTCCATTGTCAAAAGCACATTTCAATAAATCTCTTTGATTATAAAAGTCATCATTTTTTCCGAAATTTTGCCATAATCCCAATGAAATTTCTGGTAAAAGCAATCCACTTTTTCCAGTTCTTCTGTAGTTCATTTTTTTATAACGATCAACGCTTGCAGTGTATCTTAATTTTTTGCTCATTAAATAATTGCTTCTTTTAGAATAGTGATTGGGTGTTTTGCAATACGTTTTGTTCCATCATAAATTTGATGGCGACAACTAGTTCCTGCTGCTGCAATTTCGGTTTTTTGATGGCAATTTCTAATTTTTGGGAATAAAGTATCTTCGCCAACTTGCATACTTATTTCGTAATGTTCTTTTTCATATCCAAAGGAACCTGCCATTCCACAACATCCTGTATTTAAAATAGTTACTTTAAAATTTTCAGGAATATTTAACATCTGAAAAATAGCGTGTGTGCTAGATAATGCTTTTTGATGACAATGTCCGTGAATTTTTATTTCTTTTTCTTCGGATGAAAAAATTGTAGAATCAAAGTTGTTTTTTTGATGTTCATTGCTAAGAAATTCTTCAAAAGTAAAAGCATTTTTTGAAATATTTTCAGCCGATTTTTTATCAGACGCCAAACGTATATATTCGTCTCTAAATGTTAAAATTGCAGAAGGTTCAATACCTATTAAAGGTGTTTTATCTGAAATTACATCTTTGAAAATTTCAATATTTTTGTCACAAACTTTTTTGGCTTCTTTCAAAAATCCTTTTGAGATAAAACTTCGTCCACTCTCTGAGTGTTCTAAAATTCTGACTTCATAACCCAATTTTTCTAGCAGAAAAATGGCGTCTTTTCCAATTTCAATGTCATAAAAATTCGTAAATTCATCATTAAACAAATAAACCATTTTTTGTTTTTGTGCGATTTTCTGTTTTGCAAACCAATTGCTAAAAGTGGTGGAAGCTAATTTTGGAACGCTTCTTTGTTGTGCAATTCCCATCAAAGATTTTGTGAATGAGGTATTCAAAACAATGTTTGTAATTGCAGGTGCAATGCTTCCAAATTTATTATATTTTGCATTATGTGCAAACAAATAATTTCGAAAAGAATAGCCATTTGTTTCTTGATATTGATACAAAAATTCTGATTTCATAGTAGCAATATCCACATTGCTTGGACATTCAGAAGCACAGGCTTTGCAACTCAAACAAAGGTCAAAAACTTCTTTTAACTCCTTATGATTAAATTTATTAGCTTCGTCAGAATTTGTTAAAAAATCACGCAAAGCATTGGCTCTTGCTCTTGTAGTATCTTTTTCGTTTTTGGTAGCTCTATAACTTGGGCACATGGTTCCTCCAGCAGAAGCAGGTTTTCTACAATCTCCTGAACCATTACATTTTTCTGCTAATTTTAAAATTCCTTCGCTATCAGAAAAATCTTGAATTGTTTTAATTTCAGGTTCTTTTCTGTCTACTTCATAGCGTAAACTTTTATCCATTGGAAAGGCATCCGTAATTTTTCCTTGATTGAAAACGTTTTTTGGATCAAACACTTTTTTTATTCTTCGCAATAATTGATAGTTTTGTTCGCCAATCATTAAAGGAATAAATTCTGCTCGCACAATACCATCTCCATGTTCACCACTAAATGAACCTTGGTATTTTTTGACCAATTGAGCAGTTTCAGTAGTTATTTTTCGAAATAATACAACATCTTCTTGCTTTTTTAAATTCAGAATTGGACGCAAATGAATTTCTCCAGCTCCAGCATGAGCATAATAGACAGCATTTTGATGAAATTTATCCATTATTTGTGTGAATTCTTCAATATAATTTGGCAAATCTTCCAAAGCAACCGCGGTATCTTCAATACATGCCACGGCTTTCATATCACCAACAATATTTCCTAACAAGCCTAAACCAGCTTTTCTCAATTCATGCACTTTGTTGATTTCACTTCCATATACTTTTGGATGGTAAAATCCGAAGTTGTGTTTTTGTAAATCAGCAATCAATTTATCAGCTAAAATTTCTGTTTCTTCTGCTGAATTCGAAGAAACTTCCAACATTAAAATTGCTTCAGGATCACCTTCTAGAAAAAAGCGATTTTTATTTTGTTCACGATTATTTTTTGTACAGTCTAAAATCGTTTTATCCATCAATTCACAATTGTATAAATTATGATTCATGGCAATTAAAGTAGCTTTCATACTCTCATTAACACTTGTAAAATGAGAACAAACCATGATGCTTTCCTTTGGAGGAAGTGCATCTAATTGTATAGTGATTGATGTTGAAAAAGCCAATGTTCCTTCACTTCCTGTAAGTAATTTTGCAATATTAATGGTTGATTTTGTACCGCCAAATAAATCACTTGTCAAAAATTCATCCACAGAATACCCTGTATTTCTTCTATGAATGGTTTCTTTTGGAAATTCTTTTTTGATTTCTTCTTGAGTTAATTTTGAAGAAAGTTCTTTGAAAATTGCATTATAAATACTGCCTTCTAAGTTATTTTGGTTAGTCTTTTCAAGGAATTTATCCGAAGAAATTTCCTCAAAAATTGCTTTACTTCCATCACTCAAAATAGCTTCAATTTTCAACACTTTATCACGAGTTACGCCATATTTGATAGATGTACTCCCTGAGGAATTGTTTCCAACCATGCCGCCAATCATACATCTATTAGAAGTGGAAGTATTTGGACCAAAAAATAAACCAAAAGGTTTTAAATACAAATTCAATTCATCTCTTACAATTCCTGGCTGAAGAGTGATGGTTTTTGATCGCTTATCAAAATAGATGATTTTAGTAAAATATTTTGAGACATCTACTACAATTCCATCTCCAACACATTGTCCTGCCAATGAAGTTCCTGCAGTTCTTGGAATTAAAGTGATATTTTTTTTTGAAGCAAAATCAATTAAAATTTTGATATCATTTTCATTTTTTGGAAACGCAACTGCAATCGGAATTTTACGATAAACAGAGGCATCTGTTGCATAAATTATTTTGTGAAGATTGTCAAAAAGTAACTCACCATCAAGGAAATTGTGTAAGTTTTCTAAAACAGATTTTTGAATCATTTGTGGTAAAAAGTAATATTTTATTTTACAAATATCCGAATAAAAAAGGCATTAAAATTTGTAAAAAACAGCTTTTCATTATTTTTATTAATTCTACAAAAAATGAATTATTTAATTATTGATTATCAATTTATTTTAAATTAATAGTTAGTTTAAGATTTGTGACAATTCTTACTTTTGTTTTCAAAAGAATTTTCAAAATGAAGTAAATTACTTTGATTGAGTATATTTGTTTTTTAAAATTTTACTCTCGATGAAAAAAATCACGATTTTCTTTTCGCTTTTTTCAATAATAAGTATTGCTCAAAAAGTGGACTTATCTTATTATTTACCCAATGAAATTTATAACTCAGCCATTCCAACTCCCAAAGAAATTATAGGTCATGAAGTGGGAGAATGGCATGTGACACATGATAAATTGGTTGAATATATGAAAGCTTTAGCAGCAACTTCTGATAGAATTTCTTTTGAAAATCGTGGTGAAACTTATGAAGGAAGATCTCTCATTTTATTAACAATTACATCTCCAGAAAATCACAAAAACCTCTCAAAGATCAAACAAGCTCATATTACTGCTACAAATGATGCAACTATTGATATTTCAAATCATCCAATTGTGGTAAATCAAGGATTTTCGATTCATGGAAACGAGCCAAGTGGTTCGAATGCAGCATTGGCTATAGCTTATTATTTAGCGGCTTCTGATACTGAAGAAACAAAAGAATTATTAAAAAATACCATCATTTTATTTGATCCTTCATTCAATCCAGATGGATTACAACGTTTTTCATATTGGGCAAATACCAATAAAAATAAAAATATCAATCCAGATCCAAATGATAGAGAATATCATGAGGTTTGGCCAGGTGGAAGAACCAATCATTATCAATTTGATATGAATCGAGATTGGTTGACTGTGCAATTGCCAGAAAGCAACGTTCGTTTAAAAACTTTTCATGATTGGTTGCCAAATATTTTAACGGATCATCATGAAATGGGAAGCAATGCTAGTTTCTTTTTTCAACCCGGAATTCCCTCAAGAACACATCCAATGACTCCACAAATCAACCAAGATTTGACCAGAGAAATTGGAACATATCATGCGAAAGCATTTGATAAATTGGGTTCTTTGTATTATTCAGAAGAAAGTTTTGATGATTTTTATTATGGAAAAGGTTCCACGTTTCCTGATATCAATGGAAGTATTGGAATTTTATTTGAACAGGCAAGTTCAAGAGGTCATGCTCAAGAAACTGAAAATGGAATTTTGACGTTTTCATTTACCATTCGCAATCAAATAACAGCGGCATTTTCTACATTAGAAGCTGCTAAAAATATGCGTACAAAAATTTTACAATATCAGCAAGATTTTTATAGTGAAGCCAGAAATTCTTTTGAGAAAAAAGCCATTGTTTTTGGTGATGAAAAAGATGCTGCAAAAGTATTTCATTTGGCTGAAGTACTTAAAAAACAGCAAGTTAAAATCTATGAAGTGAGTTCAGATTTTACACAAAATGGAAAGAATTTTAAAAAAGGATTTAGTTATGTAGTGCCAATGAATCAAAAAAATCATCGTTTAGTAAAAGCAATGTTTAGTGCACAAACCACCTTTAAGGATAGTTTGTTTTATGACATTTCTGCATGGACTTTCAATCATGCATTTGGAGTAGATTTTGCAAAAAATATAACACTTTCGAGAGTTGGAAATGAAATTAAAACCTTAAAAATGGCAGATGGAAAAGTGACTTCTCAGAGTGATTATGGGTATTTGATGCCTTGGAATGAATTTTATGCTCCCAAAGCCTTAAATACTATTTTGAAAAATAATTTACATGCAAAAGTTGCACTGAAAAACTTCAATAATGGTGGAATTTCTTATGATTACGGAACTATTTTTATTCCGGTTCAAAACCAATCGTTGAATGTTAGTGAATTGTTTGAATTTTTACAAAAAATATCACAAGAAAGTCATTTAACAATTGTTCCAGTAACTACAGGTTTGAACGAAGGAATTGATTTAGGAAGTGATGATTTTGCAGCATTAAAATCACCAAAAGTAGCCATGTTAGTTGGCGAAGGCATTGCAGGAAATGATTCTGGTGAAATTTGGCATTTATTTGATCAAAGATTTGATATGCAATTGACACGCATAGATATAAGTTATTTTGGACGAATTGATATTAATAAATATTCGCATATTATCATACCAAGTAGTAGAAATTTAGGTAAAGATAATGAGGAAAAATTAAAAACTTGGGTTACAAATGGAGGTGTCATTATTGGTTATAATAACACCGCAAAATGGCTGGCAAGTGAAAAATTTATCGGACTTGAATTTGATATTCCCAAAAAGGATACTATCAAAAATATTTCATTTGAAAATCGTTCCTTAAAATCAGGAGCACAAGTAATTAGAGGCGCAATTTTTGAAGCAAAAATTGATCGTTCTCATCCAATAAATTTTGGATACAAAAATGATAAAATTGCATTGTTTAGAAATTCAACTTTATTTATAAGACCTGATAATATCAGTTACAACAATCCAATACAATATACTTCCGCACCTTTATTAAGTGGTTATATCTCTAAAGAAAATGCAAAAGTTATTCCGAATAAGATTCCGTTTAAAGTTCAGAAGTTAGGAAAAGGAAAAGTTGTTGTTTTTACTGACAACACAAATTTTAGGGCTTTTTGGTTCGGGACAAATAAATTATTGATGAACGCTGTTTTTTTTGCTAACCAAATGTAAACTGGTTTTTGGTTATAGATTTTTGGCTTTTAATTTAGATTTTAATTTCAATATTTATCAACATAACATTTTAAGAAATGAATCGTTTAAATCATACAACTAACTAATAAAAAATGAGTATTCTAAGGGTATTATTAGCGATTTTTTTTCCTCCTTTGGCAGTGATTGACAAAGGTTGTGGTTCTTTTACCATTATTTTTATTCTAACACTTTGTGGTTGGATTCCTGGAGTTATTGGAGCATTGATTATTTTAAATAAATCAAAAAATTAGGAATATATTTTAGTATTTTATCTAATTTGCTCTCCATTTTTAGATGGATTACTCGATTTTAACAATACAATATTTCCTTCATTGTTATAAACGCCTAAAACCAATACTTCACTGACAAAATTGGCAATTTGTCTCGGTTTGAAATTCACAATGGCCATTACTTGTCTGTTTAGTAAATCACTTTTTGTATATAAATTAGTGATTTGCGCGCTTGATTTTTTAATGCCTAATTCACCAAAATCAAGCGTGAGTTGATAAGCAGGTTTTTTAGCTTTTAGAAAATCGTTGACTTCGATAATTGTTCCAATTCGGAAATCAACTTTTGAGAAATCATCAAATGAAATAATCTCTTTCATAATTATTTTTTATTACCCACCTTTTGAATTACCCACAAAGGACCTATCAATAAAAATTGCAAGTCTTTCAAAAAAGACGGTTTTGCGCCCTCTACTTTATGTCCGTAAAATTGTCCAATCCAAGCCAAAATAAAGATGGTTAATGATACATAAAAAATAGAAAAGTGATTTCCAATCCAGAAATTGATAACAACACTTAGTAGAATTACAAATAACATTTTTACAAAATACCAAAATCCTAAACGCAGGTAAAAAATTGAGATCAGCAAACCAACCACAATTGCCCAATTTTCTAGTAAAGGATTGTGTAAACCCAATATATTTTCTAAAAAAATAGTGGGAATGCTCATCAACAAGCCAATCACACTAAAAAAAATCAGCGGAACACAAATAAAATGAATCATAATATTAGTAAGGTTTTGATGACTAAGTGCATATTCATCAAAATATTCTTGCGCAGTTTTCATAAACGTTGTTTCAAAATATAAAGATAGGATTTTATTGGGATTTTTTGTGATGGAAATTTTGTGACGATTATTTTTAGTTCATGGAATTCGCATTAGGGATTGCAGTGGAAATCTTTTTTTTATGCATTTTTCGGCAGCAAAAAAGATTGGAACGAAAAGCCAGTATAACACCCAAAAAACAAAATAAATCCTTGGTTTTATGATTCATTATTCAGAAAGTTCTTCGTCTAAAATATCGTTACTCATATGAAACAAAGCATCGCCTTTGTTGACAATTGGTGTTTTATTGATGCAAAAAACGTATCCATCAAAAGGTGCAAAAACTTTTTTCTTAAAATTACCAAAAGGATCAAGAATGTGACCTAAAACCTGTTTTTTAGTTACAAAATTACCATTTTCAATCAAAATTTTAAACATTCCTGAATAGGAAGCTCTTAGCCATTTCGTTTTTTTTACAAATATTGGTTCATTAATGATATCAGGAATTCCTTCATTCATTTCAAGATGAATTAGGATATTTTTGACACCTCTAACTCCGTGAGAAATAATCACTGGATCAAAGTTTTTAGATTTTCCACCTTCAAACAAAAGAATTGATTTGTTCATTTTATTTAGAGTTTCGCGCAAAGATTTTGGAATATAATTTGAATGAATGATAAAAGGAGGATTAAAAATATGCGCTAAATTCATGGTTTCTTTTTCGGCATCATTACAACGAATTTGAGCCACGTTGTCTTTTTCTCCACCACCAGTATGAAAATCAATGACATAATCTACAAGAGGCGCTATGTTTTCAATGAATTGATAAGCAAACTGACTTGCCAAAGAACCACTTGGAGAGCCCGGAAAAACTCTATTTAAATCTCTTCCATCAGGAAATTCTCGAGTTTGAATGAGATATCCAAAAATATTAAAAACAGGAATACAAATGATGATTCCTTTTTTTGGTTTGTTGATTTTTTGAGCGATAATTTCTCTAATAATTCCAACTCCATTTACTTCATCTCCATGTAAACCTGCTAATAATAAGACTACAGGACCACTTTTTTTTGCGCGTTCGACAATCAATGGAACTTTAACTGTGGTTCTTGTATGGAGTTTGGCAACTTCTAAATCTACAACTGTACTTGTGCCTTTTAGAATTTCTTTACCTAATAAAATGAATGGTTTACTCGACATGAATTTCTAAAAATCTGATAATCTCTTTAGCAATATTTTTTCCTGTAACTCTCTCAATTCCTTCTAGTCCTGGGGATGAATTTACCTCTAAAACCAGAGGTCCTTTTAATGATTGAACCATATCAACACCTGCGACACCAAGACCCATAGCTTTTGTGGCCTTTAGCGCTGTTTTTTCTTCATCGTCAGTTAATTCAATTACAGTTGCATTGCCACCTCTGTGAAGATTAGATCGGAATTCCCCTTCTTTTCCTTGTCTTTTCATAGCGCCAACAACTTTGCCGTCAATAACAAAAGCTCTGATATCTGCGCCTGCAGCTTCTTTCACAAATTCTTGAGCAATTACCCTTGCTCCAAGCCCATTAAATGCCTCTAAAACTGAGGTTGCTGCATTGGTTGTCTCAGCTAAAACCACACCTAAACCTTGAGTTCCTTCTAATAATTTTAAAACTAAAGGTGCGCCACCTAATGATTTTACAACATGTTCTACGTCTTTTGTATAGTTAGTAAAAACCGTTTTTGGGAGACCAACTCCAGCTCTTGCTAAAATTTGTAAGCTGCTCAATTTATCTCGAGAACGCGTTAATGCTTGGGACGAAACTGAAGTAAAGACTTTCATCATTTCAAATTGTCTGATTACAGCAGTTCCATAAAAAGTAACTGAAGCTCCAATTCTTGGTATAATTGCATCAACATTTTCTAAATATTCTCCTTTGTAAAATATCTTTGGAGCTTTTTTTTCAATTTCGATATTACACTTCAAATGATCAACTACGATCACTTCATGTTTCCTTTTTTCAGCAGCTTCAACCAATCTTCTGGTAGAGTATAGCTTAGGATTTCGAGAAAGTATCACTATTTTCATTGGTTTTTTTGTTTTTGTTTGTGAGATACATTTGTTCTAGAAGTATCAATCAAAAATTGTTTGTTTAAAAATTTTCTACCCAACAGTACCGGAAATTTCATATTTTTACGTTTGCTTAACGTTAAATGTATAGGATGCGAAGTGTTAAATATAAAAATTTCAGTTTCAATTAAATACCGTTTTTGAGCAATTCCATTGGAACTCTTTACCAATTTTATGGCATAATTTTTTGTGATATATTCTTTATTATTATAAAATGGATGTTGAGAATCTAAAAGTGTAAACTTAATGAAATTTTCATCTTTTATAGAAACTTCTTTAATGTCAGAACAATGAATAGACGAAGTATATGCTCCAGAATCTATTTTTACATCAATATCAAAGAGTAAAAACTCTTTAAAATCGGCTTTGTCAATTCGGCCAATGGTTAATTTCATGAATGATTTTGAATTGTGGTAAAAGTAGAAATACTTAATTGATTTATTTAAAAAATGTTTTACAATTTTGAAATGGCTGCTTCTGCACAACGCTCACCATCCATAGCTGCTGAAACAATACCTCCTGCATAACCTCCACCTTCTCCACAAGGAAATAACCCGGTAATTTGAGGATGTTCTAAATCTTGTTTTCTAGGTATATTTACAGGAGATGAAGTTCTTGATTCTACACCAATAATATTCGCTTCATTCGTATAATATCCGTGCATTTTTTTTCCAAATTCGACAAATCCTTTTCGCAATCTACTGCCAATTGCAGAGGGTAAAAGTGAATGAAGAGGTGCTGAATTTATTCCAGGTTGATAAGAACAATCATTCAAATCTGTAGAAAGTTTACCTATCACAAAATCAACCAGTCTTTGAGCTGGTGCAGTTTGAGTTCTTCCTCCAGCAAAAAATGCAGTTTTTTCAAGGTCTTTTTGATATTCTAAACCTTTCAAAGCTCCAAATCTTTTATATTTAGTAAGGTCTTCGTCTGCGTTAATTTCAACAACAATTCCTGAATTTGCAAATTTATTATTTCGTTTGCTTGGAGACATTCCGTTCATAACAACTTCACCAATTGCAGTGGCTGCAGGAACAATAAATCCTCCTGGACACATACAAAAAGAATAAACTCCTCTATTATTTATTTGATTTACCAAAGTATAAGCTGCTGCAGGTAACAATTCATCTCTTTCACTTTTGCAATGATATTGAATTTGGTCAATAATTTCTTGAGGATGTTCAACGCGAACGCCCATCGCAAACGACTTTGCTTGAATTGCAATTTCTTTTTTATGAAGCAATTCATAAATATCTCTAGCAGAATGTCCTGTTGCTAAAATAACTGTATTTACAGTCATTTCAGATCCATTTTGTAGTTGAATGGCTTTTAGTTGGTTATTTTTAGTTATAAAATTGGTCACTTTTGATTCAAAATAAATTTCTCCTCCAAATTGTAAAATTGTTTCACGAATATTTTCTACAATTTTCGGCAATTTATTGGTGCCAATGTGTGGATGAGCATCCACTAAAATTTGCTCTGTGGCTCCATGAAATACCAAATTTTCAAAAATTCTTCGAACATCACCTCGTTTTAAACTTCTTGTATATAATTTTCCGTCAGAATAGGTACCTGCACCACCTTCACCAAAACAGTAGTTAGAATTCTCATTTACAATATGTTCTTGATTAATAGCACGAATATCTCTACGTCGTTCTTGCACTTTTTTTCCACGTTCTAAAACTACAGGTTTGAATCCTAATTCTATACAACGTAAAGCAGCAAACATACCTGCAGGTCCAAAACCAATTATGTGAACTTCTTTTGATTTTGATACATCTTTGTAATCAAAAGCGTAAGCAGTGTTTTCAGAAATGTCTTCATTCAGATAAACAGCAACTTTGTAATTGAAAAAAATTTCTTTTTTTCTAGCGTCAATAGATTTTCTGATAACTTTAACGGCGGATATTTCCTTTTTGTCAATCCCTAAAGCAACTGCTGATTTATACAAAAGAATATCTTCTTTTCGCTCTTCAATAAGATTTATACGAAGTTGAATTTCTTGAATCATTCAGAAATAGTTTGGAAATAATAGAATTTTAAAATTTCTGAAATCAATAATTTAGTATTAAAAATATATTTAATATTGCTGATTTTAAATGTAAATATACTTTTAATTTTTTGATTGTTTTTCATTCTGAAAATTCAATTTTATAAAACTGGCAGAATAAATTTTTTTTAAAATAAAAAATCTCGAACAACTAGTTTGAGACTTTCGAAACGAGACCGAAATTTGAATTCGTGACCTAAGGGTATGAATCGATAATTGATATTTTGTAGGTCAATAAACCCATTAAATACTTTGAAATTTTCTACTAATTGAGTCATTTTTCAGACTCGTCCTCACACACTATACTCACGAAAAAAAATAAGTTAAATATATTTGTTTGATAATTAAATGATTGTTATGAATATTTTTAGTTTTGGAGGAGAATTTAATAGTGAATCGGATTGTATTGGGATATTTTAAAGCCGAACACGATAAAATAGGTTTGAAAAGCAAGTGAGGAAAGACTGACATTTTTTGGATTAAAAGTAGGATAAACTATTAGTGTAAGGGTTGTAAAAGCTCATCACTCTAAAAAAAAAGAACTATTATGGAAAATTCAAATTTATCTTTTTTGATTTGGTATAAAGTAATGTCTCTTATGAGCGCTACTAAAAAAGTTTTTCCGCAAAAGAAACACAAAAGTAACTTGGATTAAAGCGATATGAACCCGTTCGGGTAATTATGTTCAAATTGAGAAAAGCAATGGTTAAGAGCAATGAAAAATACACTTTGGAAGGTATAATTGAGATGGGTGAAGGCTATTTTCTGTTAAATCTAGTGAAATCGAATAGAAAAAAGGAGTTTGAGGAAGAGGTGCTGTAGGCAAACAAAATGTATCAGTTATAGAGGAATCCGAACCATTAGAAGACATTAAAACGGGAAAAACTTCTAAGTCGTGCAGGTATTTTAAAGCCAAGGATCTAGAAGATCACACAACAGAAGGAATTAATGAGACCATCAAAAGTTCAATAGCAGAATCAGGCATTTTTTTTACCAACCAAAGCACTTCATACATCGATATTGTTAGTTTAGTAGAAATCCATATTTATGTAAAATCAACAAAACAAACCACGAAAGATACTTTACGCTGGGTTCATATTTTCATCAGTAATGCAAAATAAATTTAATCAAAAATTATCATAAAATAAAACATAAAAATTTACAACTCTATCTAAACGAGTTTATTTGTAAACTAAATAGGAGGTGGTTTGGTGAAAAAATCTTTGATAAACTATTAATAAAAAGCATTATGGAAGTATGGTTAAAAACTTATATATATAAACTAAATTTATTTTAACAACTTTTCTAAATTTAAATTTAGTCAAGCAAACTTAATTGATTTTGAAGGGCTAATTTTTGTCACAATAAATGATGGAATAATCAACATCAAAAAACAACAAATTAAGGAACCAACGTTTAACAATATCAGGGTTAGAAATGATATGTAAACAGGTATTGTTGCTACATAATAAGTTTCTGGATTTAATGTAATCAATTTAAAAAAATGCTGAATCCCAATGAGCGATAATCCAATCAAATTTCCCCAAAATAGCCCCTTTAAAATTAGGGTTGAAGCGTTGTATAAAAATATTTTTTGAATACTATAATTGTTGCTTCCCAAAGCTTTTAAAATTCCAATCATCTGAACTCTTTCGAGAATCAAAACCAACAGTGCTGTAATCATATTTATACCTGCAATCAAAATCATAATGGCAATAATAAACCACACATTGTTATCAAAAAGTTGAATCCATTCAAAAATGTTTGGATACATTTCAACAATCGTTTTACTGTTCAAAGTGGAATCAATTTCGTTGTAAATCTGGTCTCCCTTTATCGAAATTTCCTGAAGATTTTCCAAAATAACCTCAAATCCACCAATCTCGTTTTCACTCCAATTATTCAAATTTTGAACTTCTTTGATATCGCCAATCATCATATTTTTGTCAAACTGGGAAAAACCTGTATTGTAAATTCCTGAAATAATATATTTTCTGTTAGACGGTAATTTGCTTTCTTCTGATTTTATAAAAGTAGCTAAAATGGTATCATTTAGTTTGAGTTGCAAACTATTTATAAGCATTTCCGAGAGTAAAATTTGAGTATTTCTTGACTGATTTAAATTTGGTACCTTTCCTTCTACCAAATATTCTTGAAAAAAAGACCAATCATAATCAGTGGAAACTCCCTTAAAAATAATACCCTCAAAATCAGTTTCTGTTCTTAAAATTCCGGCTTTATTGGCAAAAATCTGTATGTTTTTTATGCCTGTTAGATTTTTGAAATTTGGATAAAAATCTTGATTTTTTTTGATGGGAGTTGTAGAAACATCCGAATTATTTGAATCAAAATTGACAATTTGAATATGTCCTTTAAAACCTGCCATTTTATCGCGAATTTTAAGTTGCAAACCAACTGCAGTTGACACAGCAATCAACATAATTGTAATCCCCAACGCAATTGCTGTCACTGCAATTTTTATTATTGGAGATGAAATACTATTTTTATACTTTTTGCCAGAAATAATGCGTTTTGCAATAAATAATTCGAAATTCAAATTGATGATTTTTTTAAAACCTTTCAAAAGTACATATTTATTATTAGTTCTTTTAATCATTTTTACTCTGTCTGTTGCTGCTCAAAAGAAAAAGAATGAATTAAAAATTGGGGCAGAAAGAACTGAAATATATCTTCCACTGATAAAAGGAAAAAATGTTGCGATTGTTGCCAATCAGACTTCTGTGATTAAAAATGCTGAGAAAAATCAATTGGTCCATACAGTTGATTCGCTTTTTTCATTAAATATAAACATCAAAAAAATATTTTCTCCAGAACACGGTTTTAGAGGAATTGCCGATGCAGGCGAACTTATTGATGATGGAATTGATTCAAAAACAGGTTTGCCAATTATTTCATTATACGGAAATAACAAAAAACCAACAGCAAGTCAACTTGAAGATGTAGATATAGTTCTATTTGATATTCAAGATGTTGGTGTTAGATTTTATACTTATATTTCTACATTACATCTTGTTTTAGAAGCTTGTGGCGCACTTGGAATTCCTGTAATCATTCTTGATAGACCAAATCCGAATGCGTATTACATTGATGGTCCAGTATTGGAAATTGAGCATAAAAGTTTTGTTGGAATGCATAAAGTTCCAGTGGTTTATGGAATGACAATTGGCGAATATGGACAAATGATTAATGGCGAAAAATGGCTTGACAATCAAGTTCAATGTAATATCACTATAATTCCTAATAAAAATTATAAACACAAAATGCGATATTCTTTGCCAATAAAACCATCTCCAAATTTACCCAATGATCAGAGTATTAACCTCTACCCAAGTTTATGTTTTTTTGAAGGAACCAATGTTTCTGTTGGAAGAGGAACAGAAATGCAATTTCAAATTTATGGTTCTCCGTATTTGAATCAAACCGAGTTTTATTTCATTCCAAAATCCAATGAGGGCTCAAAAAGTCCATTACATATAGATGCAGTTTGCTATGGTGAAAATTTAAGTAGTATCGATTCAATAGATAAATTAAATTTAGATTGGTTGTTAAAAGCCTATAAAGAAAACACCTCTGAAACACCCTTTTTTACTATTTTCTTTACCAAACTAGCAGGAACTGAAAAATTACAACAACAAATTGAACAAAGTTTTACTGAAAAAGAAATTCGAAGAACTTGGAAAGACGATTTGAGGGATTTCAAAAAAATCAGAGAAAAATATTTGATTTATGAGTGATCTTTAGGTTTTTCGTAATTCCTAATTCTTAATTATTTCTTATTAAAATCCAAAAGAAGTTGTTTTTTTAAAGCCTCTAAAATATTAAAAGTTGCGGGACAAATAAATGAATTAGCAATTGTTAAATCAGTAATTTGAGCGAATTTTCTTCGATTTGTATGAGGATATTCAGCACATGATTTTGGACGAACACTATAAATTCCACATTCATTTGTGTCCAAATCCAAGAACGAACAAGGAGCAGATTTTAGCACCATAAAATCATCTTCATCTCTTTGTAAATATTGATTTGTAAAATCTAATATTTTCATTTTAAAATGTTTAGAAATACGTTCAATGTCTTTTTCAGTAAAAATAGGACTGGTTGTTTTGCAACAATTTCCACAAGTCAAACAATCCGTTTTTTCAAATTCTTTATCATGCAATTCCTGCATAATATAATCCAGATTTTTAGGGGTTCGTTTTTTTAAGTGCTGAAAATATTTCTGATTTTCTTTTTTTGCTTTCGCTGCTAATTTTGGCAATACTTCTAAATACTCTTTCATGATCGAAAAATACACTTTTTAAGCTAAAATTTGACCAAAAATCGTACTTTCGTAAATTAATTTTTTTTAGGCAAATGAATATTCAAAACCTTATTGCATCCAAAGTAAAAGAGGGCTTTTTATTTTTGTATCAAATAGAAATTCCAATAGTTGAATTTCAAGCAACTCGTAAAGAATTTGAGGGTGATATTACTGTAGTTGTATTTCCACTTTTGAAATATACAAAAGGAAATCCTGCTGAAATTGGAGAAAATATTGGAAAATATCTTATAGAAAATGTTTCTGAAATTAAGAAATATAACGTTGTTCAGGGCTTTTTGAATTTAGTGGTTGATGATGCTTTTTTTATTAATTCTTTCCATTCAATTTTTACAAATTCAGCTTTTGGATTTGAAAATCCGAAGGAAAATGAAAAAGCAATTATGGTAGAATATTCTTCACCAAATACTAATAAGCCTCTTCATTTAGGTCATGTTCGCAACAATTTGTTGGGTTATTCTGTGGCAGAAATCATCAAAGCATCAGGAAAAAAAGTATACAAAACCCAAATTATCAATGACAGAGGAATCCATATTTGCAAGTCAATGTTAGCTTGGAAATTGTTTGGAAATTTTGAAACTCCTGAATCAACAGGATTGAAAGGAGATAAATTGGTTGGAAATTATTATGTGAAATTTGACCAAGAATACAAAAAACAAATTGCGGAATTAGTATCCCAAGGAATATCTGAAAAAGAAGCAAAAAACAGCACGCCAATTCTTTTGGAAGCTCAACAAATGCTGAGAAATTGGGAAAATGGTGATGAAGAAGTTGTACAACTCTGGAAAAAAATGAATCAATGGGTTTATGATGGATTTGAAAATACGTATCAAAATTTAGGTGTTGATTTTGATAGGTTATATTATGAGAGTGACACGTATTTACTAGGAAAAGATGTAATAACTGAAGGAATTGAAAAAGGGGTATTTTATAAAAAAGAAGATGGCTCAGTTTGGTGTGATTTGACAGATGAAGGTTTGGATGAAAAAATCGTATTGCGTTCAGATGGAACTGCGGTTTATATTACCCAAGATATTGGCACTGCAATTCAGCGTGTAAAAGATTTGAAAGATGTTGGAGGAATGGTTTATACTGTTGGAAATGAGCAAGATTACCATTTTCAAGTATTGTTTTTAATTTTGAAAAAATTAGGATTTGATTGGGCAAAAAATTTGTTTCATTTGAGTTATGGAATGGTAGATTTACCTTCAGGAAAAATGAAATCAAGAGAAGGAACAGTTGTTGATGCTGATGATTTGATGTTTGAAATGACAGAAACTGCCAAAATTATTTCAGAAGAATTAGGAAAATTAGATAGCTACTCTGAAGTCGAAAAAAATGAATTGTTCAAAACGATTGGTTTGGGCGCTTTGAAATATTTTATTCTAAAAGTTGATCCAAAAAAACGAATTCTGTTTGACCCAAAATTATCCGTTGATTTTCAAGGAAATACAGGGCCATTTATTCAATATACCTATGCAAGAATTCAGTCAATCATCAGAAAAGCAAATTTTGATTATTCCCATTCTTTAAGCGGATTTGAATTGCATAAAAAAGAAAAAGAACTCATCAAACAATTGGCTTTATTTCCTGAAACAGTGCAACAAGCAGCAATCAATTATTCACCCGCAATTATTGCAAATTATACTTATGATTTGGTGAAAGAATTCAATTCTTTTTATCAAAATGTATCAATTTTAGGAGAAGAAAATCATGAGAAAAAAGTATTTAGAGTGCAAATTTCAAAAAAAGTAGCAGATATTATTAAGCAATCTTTTTCTTTGCTAGGAATTAACGTTCCTGAAAGAATGTAAAAAGATTTTATTAATTAAATTTGTACACGAAACAAACCCAAAAATAAATTAATTACCATTATGAATTACGACATCATTATTATCGGAAGTGGACCCGGAGGATATGTAACTGCAATAAGAGCCTCGCAATTGGGTTTCAAAACTGCCATTATTGAAAAAGAAAGTTTAGGTGGAATTTGTTTAAATTGGGGATGTATTCCAACAAAAGCATTGCTAAAATCTGCACAAGTCTATGATTATTTAAAACATGTTGATGAATATGGTTTAAAAGTAGAAGCTATTGACAAAGATTTTGATGTGGTCATCAAAAGAAGTAGAAATATAGCTGATGGAATGAGCAAAGGAGTTCAGTTTTTAATGAAAAAAAATAAAATTGATATTATTGATGGTTTTGGAAAAATAAAACCAGGAAAAAAAGTAGATGTAACTGCTGCTGATGGAACTGTAAAAGAATATTCTGCAGAAAATATAATTATTGCTACTGGTGCACGTTCTCGTGAATTGCCAAATATTCCACAAGATGGCATAAAAGTGATTGAATATAGAAAAGCAATGTCATTACCAAAACAACCAAAATCAATGATTATTGTTGGTTCAGGTGCCATTGGAATTGAGTTTGCTCATTTTTATAACACAATGGGGACTGAAGTTACCATTGTAGAATTCATGCCAAATATTGTTCCTTTAGAGGACAAAGATATTTCAAAGCAAATGGAACGTTCTTTGACTAAAGCAGGTATAAAAATTATGACAAATTCGTCAGTAGAATCTGTTGATACTTCTAAAGATGTTGTAAAAGCAACTGTAAAAACTAAAAAAGGTGAAGAAGTTTTAGAAGCAGATATTTTGCTTTCAGCAGTTGGCATCAAAACAAATATCGAAAACATTGGTCTAGAGGATGTTGGAATTATTGTTGACAGAGATAAAATTTTAGTAAACGATTGGTATCAAACAAATATTCCAGGATATTATGCCATTGGCGATGTTGTTCCTGGACCAGCTTTGGCACATGTGGCATCTGCTGAAGGAATTACTTGCGTTGAAAAATTAGCAGGTTTACACACAGACCCAATTGATTATGGAAACATTCCTGGATGCACGTATGCTTCTCCAGAAATCGCTTCAGTAGGTTTGACTGAAGAAAAAGCAAGAGAAGCTGGTTATGAATTAAAAATCGGAAAATTTCCTTTCTCAGCATCAGGAAAAGCAAAAGCTGCTGGTACTCCAGATGGGTTTGTAAAAGTGATTTTTGATGCTAAATATGGAGAATGGTTGGGTTGTCATATGATTGGTGCAGGTGTTACAGACATGATTGCAGAAGCAGTTTTGGGTCGAAAGCTAGAAACAACAGGTCATGAGGTTTTAAAGACGATTCATCCACACCCAACAATGAGTGAAGCTGTAATGGAAGCTGTTGCTGATGCTTATGGAGAAGTTATTCATTTATAATACTTGACATATTTTAAAATCATATTGTAATTTTATTAATATGATTATTGATTTTTAATCTTTATAATTAAAGGAACTCTATTAAATGTTTTTTTGTTTTGATAACTGATAAATATTTTTTTAAAGAAAATTCAAAAGCAATCTTAAAACTAGAAATTGTTAGAGTTTTTATTAAGAATTTTAGGAAGTAGAATAGTTTAATTGCTATATTGTTGATATTAAAAATTCTATACAATGTATATTTAGAATTATTGCAATGATTAAAATATAAGCAATTATTTGAAAAAGAAAAAATAGTGAAATTCATATAATTAGACTCTAAAAATCAATTTCTGTTAAAGTTCCAAAATTGTAAATTCTAATTGCAATGGTTTTAAAGATTTTTTTAGAACTTCAATAAAAGATTCTCCATATTCTAAATAATATTCAGAAAAATTTCGCTGACGTTCTTCCAAACTTTGATTTGGTAATAGCTCATTTTGGAGTTCAGTAATTTTTTGAACCAAGTCTTGTTGACGTTTCTTTTCAGCTTTCAACAGCCTTTTTTCTAAATTTGCCAAACCATTTAGATGTTTTTTTTCTTGAGCATTAACAGCATTTAAAAATGAAACATCTGTTTTTTTGGCAACTTTTTTTAACTCTTCAAATTGCTTTTGTAAAAAAATCTTTTTCTCATCAAACTGAATTTCAATTTCTGAATTATCAAGTACTTTTTGAGAGATTAATTCATACTGGTTTAAAAAAATTTCGTCATTGGAAATAAAGAGTTTCTCCATTTTTTTTGATTGTTTAGAACTCATTACTTGGACAGAATTGCGAAGTAATAAAATTGGAAACGGAATTTCAACTTTATTAAAAAATCCTTTTAATTGCATCCAATAGGCGATTTCTCCTCCTCCACCAATATAGCAAAGATTAGGTAAAATAACTTCTTGATATAAAGGCCTTAACAATACATTTGGCGAAAATTTCTCAGGATGATTCTCAACTTCATTCAAAATTTCTTCTCTTGAAAATTGAAAGTTTGTATTGTTTATTTTATAAAGATTATTCTCAAAAATAATGCGTTCTCTGCTATTTTTTTCAAGATAAAAAAGATTGATATTTCTAGGATTTACTTGAATTTTATAATCATTTTCCAAATCAGTAATGGTTTTTGAAACCTCAGTAAAAGAGGTTTCATTGATCAAATCATCTTTGATAAAAGGAATTAAAAGCTTTTTTAATTCTTTATCATTACCATCAACAATCACCAAACCATCTTTTCCAAATAATTCATTCGCAATAAAACGAGTAGCAGCTGCCAAATTATCATTCTGTAAATAGGCTTCTGAGAAAAGATTTTTCAGAAAAATAGCATTTTTAGAGTTTCCTAAATGTGCACTAAAAACTTTAAAAACTTCTTCTAAACCAACTGTTGAAAATCGTCCAACTGCTCCTCCATCTTTTCTATTCCAAGAAACTTTTTTTCCTTTGAAATTGAAATAATTAATTTCGTCGAAATCATGATCTTCAGTTGCCATCCAATAAATAGGAACAAAATTTTTGTCAGGAAATTTTTCAGATAATTCCTCACACAAATTGATGGTCGAAATTATTTTATATAAGAAATACAGAGGCCCCGTAAACAAATTTAGTTGATGACCAGTAGTAATTGTAAAGGTATTTTTATATTGTAAATAAGCTAAATTATCAGCTGTATTTTCAGAAATAGCTAAATTTTGATACTGAACTTTTAAAGTATTTAAAAGTGTAATTCTGGTTTGTAAACAAAAGGATATTGATTTCTCTTCAATTTGATTATAAAATCCTTGAATGTCAGGAAAATTATTGTAAAATGGTTTTAAATTTTCATTTTTCTCTAAATAATTGTGCATCATTTTTGAGAAAAATCCAGTTTTTTGAAAGGGAATATGAGTTACTTTCATAGCAAATTCAAAAAATTTAGTAGCATTTCGATTCCTTTCAATAATTGCATATTTCTTAAATAATTTTTCGTAAAAATACAATTAATTTAAAGTATGATGGAAAATCATTTTCAATCTAACAAATTTTTAACTCACAACAAATTTTCGGATTTCTTAAATCCTTTTATTTCATTACATTTGGCGAATATCAAACTTATTTTTATGAAAATTTATAAGATCATTTTAGTTTCTTTTTTACTAGTAAGCAATTTAAATGCTCAAAATATACAATCACCTTCTGAATTTTTAGGATACGAAATTGGAAGTCAATTTTCAAGACATCATAGTGTTGTGGACTATTTTAAATACGTAAGCAATTCGTTATCAAATGTAAAACTTGAGAAATATGGTGAAACGAATGAACACAGACCATTATATATTAGCTATATTTCATCTGAAGAAAATATCAAAAACTTAGAAGAAATTAGAAAATCAAATCTTTCTCAAACAGGAATTTTAAAGGGTAATACTGATAATAAAATTGCTATTGTTTGGATGAGTTATAACGTTCATGGAAACGAAGCTTCAAGCACAGAAGCTTCCATGTTAACATTGTATGAATTGGTTTCGAAAAAACAAGAGTGGTTAAAAAATACCCTTGTTATTATTGATCCATGTATAAATCCTGATGGAAGAGATCGTTATGTGAATTGGTATAACCAAGTAAAAAGTACGCCTTATGATATTTCGCAAGACGCAAAAGAACACAATGAACCTTGGCCTGGAGGAAGGGCAAACCATTATTTATTTGATTTAAACAGAGATTGGGCTTGGGCAACACAAAAAGAAACACAACAAAGATTGAAGGTTTACAACAAATGGATGCCACACATTCACGTTGATTTTCACGAACAATATATCAATAATCCTTATTATTTTGCGCCAGCTTCAGCGCCTTTTCACGAAATTATTACTGAATGGCAACGTAATTTTCAAATAGAAATTGGAAAAAATAACGCTTCTTATTTTGACAAAGAAGGTTGGTTATATTTTACAAAAGAAAGTTTTGATTTGTTATATCCAAGTTATGGAGACACATATCCAACTTATATGGGTGCTATTGGAATGACCTATGAACAAGCAGGAAATGGACGTGCAGGTTTGGGAATTCAAACAGATAGAGTTGAAGTTTTAACACTTAAAGATAGGGCTTTACATCACATGACAACAGGATTGTCAACAGTAGAAATATCGTCAAAAAATGCTGAAAGAATAAATTCACAATTCAAAAAGTTTTTTAACAATAGCAATTTAGAAATTAAAAGTTATGTTTTAAAAAATGACAATATTGACAAAACAAAACGTTTGAAAAGATTGCTTGATAAACATGAAATTATCTACGAATTTGCAACAAATGGAACTGTAAAAGGAACTCTTTACTTTACTCAAGAAGAAGGAAAAATGAACTCTTCGAGTGGTGATTTGGTTATTCATACCAATCAACCAAAAGGAAAAATTGTGAACGTTTTATTTGAGCCAAAAGCATTTTTAGCAGATTCATTAACCTATGATATCACTGCTTGGTCAATTCCTTATGCTCATGGTTTTGAAGCAATTGCATCAAAAACAATTGTAAATTCTTCAAAATCAATAGTTTCAGAGACTATAAAAAATTCAGTTGATAAAAATGCGTATGCTTACATTACTAAATGGAATAGTTTAGAAGATGCTGTTTTTTTGGGAGCACTTTTACAAAAAAATATCACTCCTCGTTTTTCTGAAAAACCATTTTCAATTGATGGAAAATCGTATGAAAGAGGCACCTTAATTATTCTTAGAAATGACAATAAAACTTTGGATTTTGATGAAAAAATCATTGAAATTGCCAATAAAAATGAACGAAATTTACATGCAGTCTCAACAGGATTTGTTACTTCAGGAGCTGATTTCGGCTCATATTATGTAAAGCCAATTCAAAAACAAAAAGTAGCATTACTCTCAGGAAATGGAACTTCATCATTGAGTTTTGGTGAAATTTGGCACTTTTTTGAAAGTGATTTACAATATCCAATTACAATTTTGAATTCAGATTATTTTGGTAACGTAAACTTATCAAATTTTGATGTTATTATTATTCCTGATGGAAGTTATGACAATTTACTTACAAAAACCTTTTTAGATAAGATAACTTCTTGGGTACAATCAGGTGGAACTTTAATTGCAATTGACAACGCTTTGCAAAGTTTTGCGGATAAAGAAGGATTTGATTTAAAAAGTAAAGACACTGAAAAAGAAAGTGAGACAAAAAACCTAATTCCTTATGCAGACATAGAGAGAAAAAGGGTTAAAGATTTGATACCTGGAGCTATTTTTAAAAGTAAAGTAGACAATACACATCCTTTAGCTTTTGGATATAAAGACACCTATTTTTCTTTAAAATTGACTGATAAATCTTATAATTACCTTGAAAAAGGAATAAATATTGCATATTTTGAGAAGAATAGTAAAAATATTTCAGGTTATGCAGGAAGTTTAGCTGTAAAAAAAATTCCAGAATCTTTATTATTTGGCGAAGAAAAAAAAGGAAGTGGAAGTATTATTTATATGGTTGACAATCCTTTGTTCCGTTCTTTTTGGGACAATGGAAAGCTATTTTTAGCGAATGCAGTATTTCTTTTGAATTCAGATATCATAAAAAAATAATCAGATAAACAAATAGAAAAGCTACTAAAAATAAACATGCCCCAAAAAGTTAAAAACTATTTGGGGCATGTTCAAAATAAATCAGTGGTTTTAGTTTTATAGAAAACTTTGAAAGAAATTATTTTTTCTTTTTGCTTGCTTTTTCGTCCATTTGTTTTTTCAAATCTGCCAAACCTTCTCCAAGATCACCAAAAGTAGTTTTCTCTGCTTCAGTTGCTTTTTTAACAGCAGCTTTTACATTTTTCTTTTCTTGTTCTTTGAAAATAGAAGTGTGTGAAACCACAACTCTTCTGTATTCTTTTGAGAATTCTAAAACAACGAATTCAACAGTGTCACCTTTTCCAAGTTTAGAACCATCTTCTTTATCTAAGAATCTAACTGGTGCAAAACCTTCAACTCCGTCCTCAAAAGTAATCACTGCTCCTTTATCATTTTTCTCTTTGATAGTTCCTGTGTGAGTACTTCCGATTGCGTAAGTATCCTCGTGAATATCCCAAGGATTATCAAGAGTTTGTTTATGACCAAGGTTTAATTTTCTGTTTTCAACATCCAATTCTAACACTTGAACTTTTAATTGATCTCCAACATTTAAAAAATCTGATGGATGTTTGATTTTTTTAGTCCAGGATAAATCAGAAATATACACCAAACCATCAATTCCTTCTTGTAATTCTACGAAAACACCAAAGTTTGTATAGTTTCTTACAGTTCCTGTGTGAACAGAACCTACTGGAAATTTTGCAGTTACATCAGTCCAAGGATCTGGATTTAATTGTTTCATACCCAAAGACATTTTACGATCTTCTCTATCAAGAGTTAATATTTGAGCTTCGATTTTATCTCCAACTTTTACGAAATCTTGAGCAGAACGTAAATGAGTTGACCAAGACATTTCTGAAACGTGAATCAATCCTTCAACACCTTGTTCTACTTCAACAAAAGCGCCATAATCAGCTAAAACTACCACTTCTCCTGTTACTTTGTCACCAACTTTTAAGTTTGCGTCTAAAGCTTCCCAAGGATGAGCAGATAATTGTTTTAAACCTAATTGGATTCTAGATTTGTTATCATCAAAATCTAAAATTACAACGTTTAATTTTTCGTCTAATTCAACTACTTCATTTGGATGATTAATTCTTGACCAAGATAAATCTGTAATGTGGATCAATCCATCAACACCACCTAAATCTACGAATACACCATAAGAAGTTATGTTTTTTACGATTCCTTCTAATACTTGACCTTTTTCTAATTGGCCAATAATTTCTTTTTTCTGTAATTCAATATCAGCTTCAATCAACGCTTTGTGAGAAACGACAACATTTTTAAATTCATGATTGATTTTCACCACTTTAAATTCCATTGTTTTATCAACGAATTGATCGTAATCTCTAATTGGTTTCACATCAATTTGAGAACCTGGTAAGAAGGCCTCAATTCCGAAAACATCTACAATCATTCCTCCTCTTGTTCTGCATTTTACGAAACCATTTACTACTTCACCAGTTTCATGAGCGTTGTTTACCCGCTCCCAAGCTTTGATAACTCTTGCTTTTTTGTGAGATAATACTAATTGACCAGAAGAATCTTCTCTCTTATCAACCAAAACTTCTACTTTGTCACCAACAGCTAAAGCTTGATTGTAACGAAATTCGTTTAATGAAATAACGCCTTCTGATTTAGAATTGATGTCAATAATTGCATCTCTGTCAGTTATTCTAATCACAGTTCCTTCAATTACATCACGCTCGTTAACAAAACCGACTGTACCTTCTAAAGCAGTTTCAAATTGTTGTAACATCTCTTCGTCAACAACATCAATTCCTTGTTCGAATCTGTGCCAATTGAAGTTTTCTAAAAATTGTTGTGGGTTTACAGCTTCTAATATTGCAGGCTGTATTTGTGTGTTTGTTTCTTCAGACATTTCTGAAAATAAATTTGTATCTTGTTGTATTTCAGATTTTTAACGATAAAAACTACAAGAGTTGTTTTTATAATTTGTTTTCTTTCATTCCTTTTTCAAATCTGTTATCGTAAAAAGGAGTGCAAATTTATAAAAATTAACTTGATTTTAAGCAATTTAATCATAAAATAAATTATATTTTATTAAACTATATTTGCTTTGAAATCAAAAACTCATGAAAATGTGAACTCATAAAATCATTGTTCTACTACTTTTTATTATTTTTTCGTGTGGAAATGAAAAAAAATAGCTACAAAATTTCAAAAATCATTAGAAGAAAGTAGAAAGAATATATACCATTTTCTGAAGTTACCCAGGTTGGAAATCTTTGTTTTTTAACGGGTCAAATTAGCAAAAATCATCAAACAGGAAAAATAGCTGAAGTAGGCATTGAAACTGAAACTGCTCAAGTCATCAAAAACATTGAAATTGTCTTAAAAACTCACAACATACCCTTAAAATATGATGTAAGATGTACTTTAATTTTATCAGATATCGAGGATTTTTCAAAAATGAATGCAGTATATACTCCTTTTTTTGTTGATAATTTAACAGCAAGAACTACCTTTACAGCCAATTTAGTAGTAGGTGCTAAAATTGAAATTGAAGTGAATGCTGCAAAAAAGTAAGATGGATAAACATACACAAGAACAGGTTAACAAAGGAATTATGCTCCCCTTAATGGAGGAGTTTTACACCATTCAAGGAGAAGGATATCACACAGGAAGAGCTGCTTATTTTATCAGAGTTGGTGGTTGTGATGTAGGTTGTCATTGGTGTGATGTAAAAGAAAGTTGGAATGCAGATTTGCATCCTCCAACATTGGTTGAAAACATTGTTGAAACTGCAAAAAAATACTCAAATACAGTCGTGATTACTGGTGGAGAGCCTTTGATGTGGTCTATGGATTTTATCACAAAATTATTGCAAGAAAACAATATCAAAACACATATAGAAACTTCTGGAGCATATTCTTTTTCAGGAAAATGGGATTGGTTTTGCTTGTCGCCAAAAAAAACAAAATTTCCTTTAGAGGAAGTTTATTCAAAAGCTGATGAGTTAAAAATGATCATTCACAACAAAAGTGATTTTGATTTCGCAGAACAACAAGCAGCAAAAGTTTCTGAAAAATGTGAACTTTTTTTACAACCTGAATGGAGTAAAAAAGAAAAAATGACTCCTGAAATTGTGGATTATGTAATGAAAAATCCAAAATGGAAAATTTCTTTACAAACACATAAATATTTGAATATCCCTTAATTGTTAGTTGATCCGCTTATCAATCAACTCACAAATTCGCTCAAATTGCTCTTGAATTCTCAAATCAGAATTATCAATTTCAATAGCTTCAGTTGCCTTTATCAATGGTGAATCTTCTCTAGTAGAATCTATTCTATCCCGTTCTAGAACATTTTGCAAAATCTCTTCATAAGACACGGCATCTCCTTTGTCAATCAACTCTGTATACCTTCTCATCGCTCTTTTGTCAACAGAAGCAGTCATGAAGATTTTCAGTTCAGCAAAAGGAAAAACAACCGTTCCAATATCTCTTCCATCCATCACAATCCCCCCATTTTTACCTATAGCTTGTTGTTCAGCAACTAGTTTTTTACGCACTTCAGAAATGGCTGCCACTTTACTCACCAATTGCGAAATTTCCAAAGTCCGAATTTCATTTTCTACGTTTTCATCGTTCAGAAACATTTCTGCAAAACCCAAGTTTTCATTAAAACAAAATTCCAATGAAATGGAGTCCAATGAAGAAATCAATTTTTCAACATCAAAAAAATCCTCTCTAATAAATTGATTTTTCTTAGCAAAAAGCGCTACAGCCCGATACATAGCACCTGTATCAACGTAAATATAATTATATTTCTTAGCCAATAATTTGGCAATCGTACTTTTTCCAGTAGATGAAAATCCGTCAATAGCAATTGTAATTTTTTGTCTCATTTATCTTTTATCTAAATCAATTTGTAAACTAAAAGTACTCGCATTGGTGGCCGAATGAAATTTTGAGTACGCATAATTGAATTTAAAATTGTTCATTTTCAGTCCAAATCCGAAAGAAATTCCTCCAAATGTACGCACATTTTGCAATTTCAATTCAGCAGCTCTTCTAAAATTATATCCCAATCTAATATTGATAGGACTTTCAGGAAATAGCTCGGCACCAACTACAAAATGCCTCATTGCATTTTCAAAAAAACCAATGTTTTCATTTGTCACATTTCCTTCCAAATCCGTTGTCTGCTCAGAAGGATTAGGTAAAGAAATATTCCATTTTTGGAAATTATCAACCGTCAAATACCATTTTAATGGCACATGCTCCAATTGATAAGATGCACCAAGTGCTAACTTCATAGGAAGTTCTTCAATTTGGTTCGTAAACGATTTGACTTGAGTTCCCACATTTCTCACAACGACCGTAAACGAGAAGGGTTTATAAGGACTATAATACAGGATTCCAAAATCGGCAGCAATTCCATATGAAGTAAAATTACTAATGGACGAATTGATGAGTTTCACATTTGCACCAAAAAACAAGTTTGTCCAGGGTAAATTCCGAGCATAACCCACAGAAACCGAAAAATCACTGGCACTAAAATTACCCGTTTCATTTCCTTGTTCGTCAGCGCCAATCAACGTTCCATAATTCAAGTAACTAATACTTCCGTGAATCGTTCCAAATCTCCTTGAAATAAGCCTTGCATAAGACAACGAACCAATATTGATGCCTCCCAAATAACTCGAATAATTTGCACTTAGTTTGTTATTCATTTCCTGATTGATTACTGAAGGATTCCACACAGGCTGATTTACATCATCCATCAACGTCAAAACTTCGCCACCCAAGGCAACTTGCCTTGCAGATGTTACCAAATTTAAAAATTGATACACGTTCTCACCTCCCACTTGCCCATAATGAACTGCAGAAAACAGCAAAAAATAACAAAATAAATATTGAAATTTCATTGAACAACAAATAAACAAACTAAAAACTGAATAACGAAAATAACACAGAAAATTTCATATCAAAAATCAAATACTTTAAAAATTAACAGAAAAGTGCATTTGTTGATTTTTTTGATGGATGTTGGATTAGTAAAATGGAAAATTTATTAAACCTTTCAATTAATAATTGAATTTTGTTTTAAAAGATAAAACTTACTACTTTTTAGTTTGAAGATTTTGGTTAACCATATAGATATGACTTCAAATCAAACACTTGAGTTTTTTGAAAAAATAAACTTGAAAATTCTTGACTAAAAATAAAACCCGCAACTTTTAAGGTTGCGGGTTCGAGTGACGTTATACACCTGTAGCATCAACGAAAGCTTTAAACTGTCGGTTGGTCACTTCTGTTATATCAATAAAAAAACCATCAACTTTCACTTTGTGAGACGGTTTCTCTCTTGGCATTGCATATTGATCAGTATCTTTTGCCCCTTGTAAAAAGGTTTTACTTTCTACCCAAACCATATTTTTAGGTGCTTTTATTACTGATGATTCTTTGAAACTGGTATCTTCAGTTTTTTCATTTTTACAACTATAAATAATTAATAAAACTATAGAAATGAAGATAAAATTTCTTTGAAATATATTTTTATGATGATACATATACTGACTTTTAATTGTTTTCTTTAATGTATTTATACTTATTTCTCTTTTTGACTATTTAATGAAAACCCGCTTTAGGCTTTACTATTTCCGAATTTTTCGATTTCCATTTTGGACTGTAAAACCCATAAAACATAATATAGATATAGCAAAGCAATGGAATTATAAATGATGCTTGTAAACCTATAATATCAGCTAAAATGCCTTGAATTAGCGGTACTAACGCTGCTCCCAAAATAGCCATGATTAATAGAGATGACCCCTGACTTGTATATTTTCCTAACCCATCAATGGCAATGGTGAAAATATTTGACCACATGATGGAGTTAAAAATCCCAACAGCTATCAAAGCCCACATAGCAAGACTGCCAGATGAAGATATAGCTAATGCGATTAAAAATATACTTATACTAGCAAATAAACCTAATGTTCTGCCTGCAATCCCTTTCCCGATAACAAATGCCACAAAATTAAGTCCTATTATAGCAATATAAGGAAGCACGGCTTGAAATTCCATTCCCGTAATAAAGAAAATCAAAGTAAAGGAAAGCACCGATAAAACTATCATTAAAGCATACTTTTTTGTTTTTTCCATAGCACTTAATGATAGTGCTCCTGAAAATCTACCAATCATAGTCCCACCCCAATAGTAGGCCAGAAAGTTTTTTGCGATCGCTTCTTCTAACCCCATTATACTTTCTAAACCGATGAAATTTATCAAAAAACTACCAATAGCCACCTCGCCGCCAACATACATGAAAATAGCCAATGTACCATAGGAAAGATTTTTGAATTTTAATGCGCCTGTCCCTTTTACCACTTCATCTTCATTTACAAACTTTGGAAGTTTTACAAACTTAAAAACAACAGCCCCAACAAAGAAAATAAGTCCAAAAATAATATAAGGAATTTTCACAGCTTCACCTCCAGATGAACCATGAGAAAAGAAATATTCATATATTAAATAACCTCCCAAAATAGGGGCAATAGTAGTTCCTAAAGAGTTAAACGCTTGAGACATATTTAAACGTGAAGATGCCGTTTCTGGTCTTCCTAAAATTGCTACATACGGATTTGCTGCAATTTGCAGCATAGTAAAGCCTAGACCTAAAATAAATAGTGCTCCTAAGAAGAAACCATACATTTTAAACTCAGCTGCAGGAAAAAACAACAGGCATCCTAAACCAGAAATGACCAGTCCAATAATGATTCCGTTTTTATACCCAATTCTATTTATGGGATCTCCGATTCTTAAGGATAACAAATAATAAATTAAAGAACCAATGAAATATGCACCAAAAAAACAAAATTGAATAAGCATAGCCTGCCAATATTTCAATACAAATATTTCTTTTAAATAGGGTATCAAAATATCATTCATACAGGTTAAAAAACCCCACATAAAAAATAAAGTGGTTAAAATGATAAGACTCGATGTGTAATTCTTTTTTGCTTCCATGGTTATTTTGTTATAAGTTAATTTACTTGAAGGCTCATTAGCGTATCTATCAGCCTTTACTTCTATTAGTTGGTTTTTTTTAATTATTTTTTTTAAAGTTATTTATCTTTTGTCCAATATTCTAAAGCGTTAATTGCTTTATACCACCCCTTAATATCTTTATTAATATTTTCTCTTTCAGAAGTAGGATTAAAATACTGATCGATTTGCCAGATGTTCTGAATTTCTTCGGGATTTTTCCAATATCCAACAGCTAATCCTGCTAAAAATGCTGCTCCCATAGCTGTAGTTTCCACAACTTTTGGACGAACTGTTACTGTATTTAACACATCTGCCTGAAATTGCATCAATATATTATTTACAGTAGCTCCACCATCTACACGTAATTCTTTGATAGAAATACCGGAATCTGCTTCCATTGCCTTTAAAACATCCATTGTTTGATAAGCGATAGATTCTAAAGCCGCCCTAGCAATATGAGCATCTGTACTTCCTCTGGTTAATCCAAATATAGTACCTTGTGCATGTTGATTCCAATACGGCGCTCCTAATCCTGCAAAGGCAGGTACAAAATAAACACCCTCAGAACTTTCTACTGAACTTGCCAGTTTTTCAACCTCCGCTGAAGTTCTTATAATTTTAAGACTGTCTCGCAACCATTGTACAACAGCTCCAGCGATAAAAATACTCCCTTCTAAAGCATAATTAGTTTTTCCATTTATTTTCCATGCAACCGTTGTTAGTAAATTATTTTTTGAAACAATAGGTTTTTCGCCAATATTCATTAACATAAAACAACCAGTTCCATAGGTGTTTTTCACCATACCTGGTTTGGTGCACATTTGTCCGAATAATGCAGCCTGTTGATCGCCAGCAATTCCAGCAATGGGAATCTTCGCATCATAAAATGTTGATTTGGTATATCCATATACTTCACTTGATTCTTTTACTTGTGGCAACATACTTTTAGGTATTGTAAAAAGCTCAAGCAATTCATCATCCCAATCCATTGTGTTTAGATTAAACAACAATGTTCTTGAAGCGTTAGAAACATCTGTTACATGTTGTTCGCCTTTAGTAAAATTCCAAATCAACCAAGTATCAATGGTTCCCATAATGAGTTCACCTGCTTCAGCTCTTTTTCTTACACCTTCAACATGATCTAAAATCCATTTTACTTTAGTTCCCGAAAAATAAGAATCTATAACCAATCCTGTTTTTTCTCTTATCAATGCGCTTTTTCCTTGTTTTTTAAGCACATCACAATAATCAGCAGTTCTTTTATCTTGCCAAACAATGGCATTATAAACTGGCTTCCCTGTTTTTCTATCCCAAACAACTACCGTTTCACGCTGATTTGTAATACCAATAGCTGCAATATTTTC
>DDMS01000033.1:94150-108445 GCA_002340765.1 Flavobacteriaceae bacterium UBA2540
TGTGTAAACTCTTTTTGAGCAACAGAGACAATGTTCCCTTTGTTGTCAAAAATAATAGCCCGAGAGCTGGTTGTTCCTTGATCTAAAGCAAGAATATATTTTTTCATATTATATTATAGATTTTGAATAATTCAATTTACAGAATATAATGGCTTGCTATTGCGGTAAACTCTTTAATTTGTTGTTGTTGCCATAATTTATCTTTACCTAATTCTTTTGCCAACATTGATGCTACAAGTGGTGCCACTTCAATAGCTGCTTTAGCATCTAAAAACAAAGCTCGAACACGCCTTGCTAGAATATCATCAACTGTTCTTGCCATTTCTTTTCTAATGCCCCAAATAATTTCAGCTTTTGTATATGGCAATAGGAAGTGTAATTTTTCTCCTAATTCTGGTGTTTCTATTATTAATTTTTGAATACTATCTTGATCACTTCCATATATATTTAAATGATGCGTATTATGAAGTGACTCTTTAGAACCATGTATTTGAAGGACTGTAGTTTTACAAGAAACATTAGGCAATTTCCCTATTGAAATAGCCTTATTAATAGTATCCTCAGCCATACGTCTAAATGTTGTCCATTTTCCTCCAGTAATGGTAATTAATTCAGAATTTGAAACAATAATTTTATGGCTTCTAGAAATTTCCTTTGACTTTTTTGAATTTTCTTTTGATGCTGCCAGAGGTCTTAACCCAGCATATATACTTAAAACATCTTCTTTACATACCTTTTTGTTAAGATATTTGTTTGCTGTTGAAATGATAAAATTCACTTCCTCATCTAATGCAGTAGGTTCTAAACTATAACTATTTAGCAATGTATCGGTAGTACCAACAATTACTCTATTATGCCAAGGTACTAAAAATAAAACTCTTCCATCATTAGTTTTAGGAATCATAATAGCATCATTTCCAGGTAAAAAGGATTTGTCTAAAACCAAATGAATCCCTTGACTAGGTCTAACTGTATTTTTTGCTTCAACATTGTCCATTTGCATAATTTTGTCAGTAAAAATACCTGTAGCATTAATAATAACTTTAGCCTTTAAATTATAGGACATGTTGGTTTCACTGTCATTTGCAACAACTCCATTTACAATACCATCATTATTTTTTAACAATTGTTTTACTTTAAAATGATTTAAAATAACGGCGCCATATTCAATGGAGGTTTGGGCAATATTTATAGCTAATCTTGCGTCGTCAAATTGTCCATCATGATATACTACTCCGCCCTTAAGATGTTGTTTTTTAATGGTTTTTAATCTTGAAATAGTGTCTTTTTTATTGATGCGAATCGATTTACCAAAACTTAATTTTCCGGCTAATAAATCATACACTTTAAGTCCGAATGCATAAAAAAAGTTGTCCCACCAGCGGTAATTGGGAATAATAAATGATTGAATGCTCACTAAATGTGAAGCATTTTTTAATAACAACCCTCTTTCATACAAAGCTTCTTTCACTAGATCTATATTTCCTTGAGCTAAATATCGAACACCACCGTGAAGCAGTTTTGTACTTTTGCTTGAGGTTCCTTTAGAAAAATCTACTTGCTCTAACAAAAGTGTTTTATAGCCTCTTGTCACAGAGTCTAAAGCAACGCCTAAACCAGTAGCACCACCACCAATAACGATGACATCCCATTCAGAGTTTTCTTCAATTTGTTTTACTAATGTTTCTCTTTTAAACAAAATCTATATTTTGAATTATAATTAACACTTATCTAATTAAATCTTATGCATAAAGCAAACTTCATCTTAAATAAGTAGTTTTTTAATCTTTTTATTTTTTTAACTAAAATTAAACTGTAATAAACCCTCCTTTTCCAAATAAAGAATGGCACTATCAAAGTTTTCAAATATTTTATCTGCAAGCGTTAATTTTTTATGCATTTCCTTCATTTCTTGAATTGCAAAACACCTTAAACCTGACAATTTTGCCGACTCAATGCCGTTCTTCGTATCCTCAAAAACTAAAAAATCATTTGAGTTAAAGTTTGTAATTTTTTTCATTTTTAAGTATTTAATTGTTTTAGGTATTAACATTATTCAGTTCATTAGAATGCAACAGCTTAATCTTATAAACTTTTGGAAATTCTATTTTCTTTCATAACTGGAAACTTTTCCATTTTCTTCTTTAGTTGATTCCTTCCTAAAGACCTGTAAGAAAGGCTTTCATTATGATAATTAGTTCCCTTTTTTGTAGTCCTCTAAAAATTTTGCTAAACCACTATCAGTTAAAGGATGATTAAGCAATCCTTTAATTGCGGATAGAGGTCCAGTCATCACATCGCTACCTATTTTAGCACAATTAATAACATGCATGGTGGTACGCACTGAAGCCGATAAAATTTGAGTTTCAAAACCGTAGTTGTCATAAATTTGACGAATTTCTGCAATAAGATGTAACCCATCGGTAGAAATATCATCCAATCTTCCTAGAAAAGGTGACACATAAGTTGCTCCTGCTTTAGCTGCTAATAATGCTTGTCCAGAAGAAAAAACCAAAGTTATATTGGTTCTAATACCTTTATCTGAAAAGTATTTACATGCTTTAATACCATCGGCAATAATTGGTAATTTTACTACAATTTGTGGGTGTAAAGCAGCTAATTCCTCACCTTCTTTTACCATATTCTCAAAATTGGTTGAAACTACTTCAGCACTTACATCGCCTTCTACTATATCGCATATTTTCTTGTAATGTGCTAGAATGTTAGCTTCACCCGTAATGCCTTCTTTTGCCATTAATGATGGGTTGGTTGTTACACCGTCTAAAACGCCTAAGGCTTGTGCTTCTGCAATATCATTAAGGTTTGCTGTGTCAATAAAAAATTTCATAATTTTTGTTTTTAATTATTTTAATTATTTTAATATTCAAGTTGATGCTATTCAAAAATTCTATTATGATTTTATCAGTTGCTAGGTTTGGGGATATTTGAATATCTAAGTCTGCATATTTAGTGTTTGTTGCCTAAAGTGATGAACAATTAAGATTTGTTAAATATTTTGAAGATGTTGAATTTTGGTCAAAAGAGTCAACGCTAAGTATTCCACAATAACAATTATTACCCTCTAAAAATAACTTTAACCATGCGTAAGCAACATTACCAAGAACTCCTTTGCGTCTTAAAGGTTTTAATGGTTTGTTATGACCTCCTCCTAAAACCTCAAAAAGCATCTTATTGGTCGAACTCGGTGTGTAATTATAATGTATATCTGCATGTTTCGATACTGGTGCTGTTGCATCAACCTCACCGCTAATAATTAAAACAGGAGAATTGTGATTAAGATCAGAGGCAGACAATGTGTATTTATATAACCAAGGCGTGATGGCAAGTACAGCTTTAATTCTAGGATCCATCTTAGCCGCTAATTGGGCACCACCACCACCCATAGACCAGCCACCAACTGCAATATTGTTGGTGTCAATCTTTTGATAAAGAGGTGAAGACTGTCTGCTGTTTTCTTGACGTATCGTTTCCATACCATCAATAAGTGCATTTGCTCTTACTGATGGGAAATCAGTCAAAGAATTCGTCCCTATGGTCATACTTATGAAGCCTCGAGAAGCTAAATACCTTGCCCAACGCTTAACAGATTCTTGCTCTGCTTTATACCCCGGAACGAGCACGATACTTTTATAGTTAGTATTTTCATTCACAGGAAAAAACAAGGTGGCACCATCATAATTAGGTCCATTTCGAAGGCCATTTGATTCTACTATGGAGTCAAATGCAAATGGAGTGAAATTAGACACACTTTCAACTGTGACAGCATCACATTGACTCCAGGCATTTTGTATACATACAAATATCAAAAAGGTTAATTTAAACTTCAAATATTTTATGTTTAATTTTTTCATCATCTTACTGTTTAATTTTTTCATCATCTTACTGTTTAATTATTTTCTCTACAAGATACTCCCCGTTATTTGAAATTAATCTTATGAATTACATGCCTACTGCCAAATTACTTGTATCCTCTGAGGTAATATTAGTATTGGTAACAGTCCTATGTACCAAAACTCCATTTGGATTAAATATTTTGGTTTTTCTTTAAGATTCTTATTTAATAATAACGTTTGGTGTTATAAACCTTTTCAAGAGGGTCAGCGTTTACTTCAGGTATATATTTTGACAACTCATCTTTAACACTCTGATATTTTGGGTTATTTGCTAAGTTTGTAAATTCCATTGGATCCAAATCGTGGTTGTAAAGTTCCTCCTGTTTATCTCCATAATTTATATAACGCCATTTTTTATTACGCACAGTATGGCGATTAAAACCCATAGTAGTTAATGACGGAATGTCCCATTCTGTATTCACATTTTTCAAAAGAGGAACTAAACTATTTCCTTCATTTTCAGTATTAATTGGAAGACCCGCTAATTCGGAAAGTGTTGGATATAAGTCTAATAAATTAACAGGACTTAGGCAACGTGAGTTAGGTTGTGTAAGGCCAGGTACTTTAATAATTAATGGTGTTTTACAGGCTTCCTCCCACAATGTGTATTTTTTATAGCGCATTTTATCCCCTAAATGCCATCCATGATCTCCTAATAATACCACAATGGTATTATCTGCATATTTACTCTTTGCCAATGCATCAAGGATAACTCCTACACAAGCATCTGCATAGTTTATGCTGGCCAAATATGCCTGTACAGCAGCCTGTTGTTTATTATATTTTTTAGCAGCATAATAATTTTTTGAGGGTTTGGCAGCAGAGCTTGGTATATCGTCATGGTCATTTTCATTTATTTCGGGAAGAATCATTTCCTCTTCCTTAAATTTATCGTAAAACTCTTGCGGAACGTTCCATCTTAAATGAGGTTGATAAATTCCAGCCGCCAAAAAGAATGGTTTATCGTAGTCTTTTTGAAGTTGATCTGCCGCCCACTTAGCATTTAAGTAGTCGGAAGTCTCTTCAAATAACGCATCGGTTGGTCCCCAGTCAAAATTATCATCAGCCTCACCTTCTGGGATTCCATTAGCCATAAAACCAGGTTCTTTTTTTACATTCCCATAATCTCCCACTTCTTTTACCCACTTATCCCATGAAATTGTATCTGCCTGTTGACCGTTTGGCTTATGAAATATTTTTCCTCGAGCTGTTGTAAAATAGCCGTGTTTTGAAAACCATTGTGGCAAAGTCGGTGCGTTTTTTAAAATAGGTGAATCACGTAATTCCATTCCATTTCCATAAACACCGGTTGTTGACGGACGATATCCAGTCAATAATGCTGCCCTCGAAGGACCACATAATGAAGATGCAGCATAGGTTTTATCAAAAACGACTCCCTGTTGGGCTAGTTTATCCATATTTGGGGTTAGGGTTTGAGTATGTCCTCCTGCAAATCCTGTCCAATCGTTTAAGTCATCTATAGCAATGAAGAGGACATTGTAAGGTTGTTTTTTCGTCTCTTGTTTCGAAGATATTTTCGATTTGCAAGATATCATTAACACAATTAATGTTAAAAGTAAAAGGTTTGTTTTCATATTAATATATTTAAATTTTATAAATGTAATGTGATATTATTCTGTAATACCTAAATATTATTCATTCTTAGTTCTGTATTTTTTCATATCGGACATAAATATTGTGTATGGATGGTTATAAAAATCTATAAAATTTGGAACTGCTGGATGGCCTGGATATGGAATATGAAAGTGATTTTCATCCGCATTTCGCCAAACCATTGCATAGCTAATTTGACGTGTTTTATCATTGTACATGATAAGCTTTAACAACTTCTCGGTAAACCAATTATCCTCAGGCATTGTGGCCTTAGCATCTATGGTAAACGCTCCTGTTTCCGTCAATGCAGCAGGTTTTTTTTTCTCATTGGCTATAGATACTAAGGTTTCTAACATTTTTACGAATCTTGGCATATTTGTGGCACCTTGGCGTAAATCGTAATAATTGTCCTGTCCTAAAACATCTACATACCCATCACCTGGATACCCATAAAGATATTCCTCCCTACTATCATTTTTAGCAGGAGAATAGGCGTACAAGAGGTTATCTACCCCTTTTTCATCAGACAAATAATTTACTGTAAATTGCCATAATGAGATATAATCCTCTTTAGAACAGTTTCCCTTGCCCCACCAAAACCAAGCACCTGTATGTTCGTGCCATGGCCTGAAAATGATTGGTATTTTTTTACCATCGTCATCTATGAGTGAATTGAAAAAAGAGGCTATATTGTCTAATTGAGTTAAAAATTCTTGATGTTTTTCACCACTAGGCAAAATGGATGCAACCACATCTTTTGTCTTATCATGACGTCTCTCCCAATAGCAATTGCCGCCAAATGGATTATCAGCGTGCCACTCCATTGTATTAAACCCTCCCATATCGTGAAATAGTTTAATTTTATAACGAGCATCTTCAAATCCTTCTCCCTGCGCTATATTACAATCTGTAACGCTGGCCCCCCATCCTGCAAAAGCCGGATAGTCTCCTGTCACTTTCTCAATGTCGCAACTATCGTTATTATTCTGCCATCCAACACCATAGCCAGTGGCATGCTGCATTCCAAAGAAGATGCCATTTCCTTTAATTGAAAGCAATGTATCGTAAAGTTTCTGTGTAAGATCACTTCTTTTTCTTACAATAGTACTATCGCCAATACTATCATAATCTGCCCCAAACGCTATGGTTGAAATAAAAAGCATAATATATGTTAACAAACTGTTTTTCATTTTCTTTTATGGTTTCTAATGTTATGCTTGTTAAATATGGTCTCTAGTTCCTTAATCTTTTTAGGATATTTTTCGGCAAGGTTTGTAGTTTCCCCAATATCATCTTTAAGATTTACTAAAAAATAAGGCGATTTTTGTTTAATCGTATTTTTATAAAAAGGGTCTTTTATAACTGGGTTAATCAATAACTTCCAATCGCCTTTACGAACAGCTTTTTGTTTTTGGTATTGCCAAGTGTACTCATCATGCATCGATTTAATATTTTCATTTTTTAAAATAGGAACCAAGCTCTTTCCGTCTAAATCATCTTTATTCAATTCAATTCCACATAAATCGGCAAGTGTTGGCATCCAGTCGGCTGTTACTGCCATCTGATGGCGTGTTTGATTTGGCTGGATGTTTTTAGTCCATGATATGGCAGCCGGCACTCTGATACCACCTTCAAAAAGGCTTCCTTTGTGTCCTCTGTATGGGCCTGAACTTCCACCTCCACCATGTGCTCTTTGAGTATTGGCATACCCGTTATCGCTTTGAAATACGATTATAGTATTTTCTTTTAATCCAAGAGATTCAAGTTTAGCTATTAAATTGCCTATGTTATCATCCATTGTGGACAGAAAAGCGGCATATAGGTTTCGTGGATATTCCACGCCTTTCTCGTTGTAATAATCTAACCAATCTTTACTTCCCTGATAGGGATAGTGCGGTACATTAAGTGCGTAGTACATAAAAAAAGGATGGTTTTTATTTTGCACTATAAAGTCTTTTGCTTCTTCCAACATCATATCGGGGAAAAATTCACCATCACTATATATTTCCTCACCATTCAAATAGAGATCATGATAATTGGCTCCATCTTGCCAGTAGGAAGAGTGAGAGAAATTATCAATACACCCACCAAGATTCCCAAATGAGTAATCAAAGCCTTGTGCGTTAGGTTGCTTATCTTCAGAGTGCCCAAGATGCCACTTGCCAAGATGCCCTGCAGTATATCCGGCATCCTTAAACATCTCAGCCATAGTGTATTCTTCATTCGATAAGCCATCGTTGAGTTTTGACCTCGTAATAACCTCTGTTATTTTTACGTGTTGCGGTGTTTTTCCTGTGAGCAACGAAGCACGTGTTGGAGAACAAACCGGAGCGGCATAGAATTGAGTGAATTTAACTCCACTATTGACAATTTTATCTATATTAGGTGTAAGCAAATCATTGGCTCCATAACAATTCAAGTCAATGCTGCCCTGATCATCAGTTAGTATTACAATGACATTAGGTTTTTCTGAATTCTGGGCAATGCATAATCCCGACAATAGTAAACCTGTAATAATCAATGAAATAAGATTTTTCAATTGCTTACTTAGTGTTCTTTTTATCGAAACTATTTTTTTGATCATTTTTTTGATTGTTAGTATTTAAAAAATATTTTTTTCTTACTGCTTTTTATAATTAGGGTTTTGTCTTATACCTTTTGCTCCTACATTAGTTTTCCATTTGCGGAGTTTGCTTAAAAGTTCATTAGTTTTTAGTGGTTCGGTATCAGCAAGATTATGTTTCTCTTCTAAATCGTCCGCTAGATTATAAAGTTCGATGTGTCCATCCTCAAGATATTCTAATAATTTCCAGTTACCATCACGAATCGAACTAACTGGCTTTACTGCGTAATAATAATGTGGAAAATGCCAGTACAAAGCTCTGTTTTCAAGAGATTTCGCCTCTTCACCTTTTAGTAAAGGCAAGAAGCTTTCCCCCTCAATATTATCTAAATCGTTAGGTATGCCAGCAATTTCCATCACCGTGGGTAAATAATCGATTGTACTAATAGGGACATCAATTTGTTGTCCCTTACCTGGATTCTTGGGATAAAAAATCATAGTTGGAATACGAATTCCTCCCTCATATAAAGAGCCTTTTCCTTCCCTTAGCGGAAAGTTATCGGTAACAACCTTATCTTTATACTTCTGAATGACTCCTCCATTATCTGATGTAAACACTACTATTGTATTTTCTGAAATACCTAGTTCATCCAACTTATGGAGCAAGCGACCAACATTGTCGTCCACATTTTTTACCATAGCTGCATAGGTTTCATTCTGATGATGGTACTCTGATGATAGTTTATTTTTAAAGTAAGTAATGTCTTCGGCTTTAGCCTCGATTGGAACATGTACATTATAATAAGATAAATTCAGAAAAAACGGTCGAGAACCAGCATCTTCAATCATTTTCATCGCTTCATCCGTCAACCTGTCGGTCAGGTATTCACCTTCTCTATTTGTAAAATATTTCCCATCTGCATCCATCCCTAAATCGCCCACAAAGCGAAATTCGTCATAAACAATACCCGTATAAGGATAGAAGAAAGAGGGTGGAGCACCTCGTTGGCTAGAGGCTACACTTACATCAAAACCCTGTGTATTAGGAAAATGCATATAATCTCCGATATGCCATTTACCAACATGTGCTGTCAGGTAATCTTTACTTTTTAGTTTCTCTGCGATTGATATTTCTTCAAGGGGAAGGTTTTCTAGAGTTAGCGGTTCTAAGTATTTAGAACCTCTCAATCTCCTTTCTTCAGCGTTTCCTGTTGCCGCTTCGCTCCATACAGTATAGTTTAACTTTGCTGGTGTTTTACCAGTCATTATTGATGCTCGTGTTGGCGAGCATACAGAACCTGCTGCGTAACTATTAGTAAAAACCATACTCTTCTCTGCAAGCTTGTCAATATTAGGCGTTTCGTTTAAATCTGCGCCATAGCAACCTAAATCTGACCAACCTAAATCATCAGTTACTATGAAAATAATATTGGGTTTAGACTCATTTTGTGCGATGACTTGGGTTTGGCTGTAACTTGATAGGACTATACTCACTAACAAGAGATTTAATATTGTATTTTTCATGTTTTAAAACGAATTAATATAGTTTCTTTTCTGTATTTAATTTTTACCTCTTTTTGTATTAGCTTTTTCTTCTCTAATATTTTTATACTTATCTAGCGCCTTAATTAATTTATTATAGGATTGTTTAGCATCTCTATTCATGGTTACCAAAGCGAGCGGAGTCTTCTCAAAGAAATCCTCTTTGATATTATAAAACTCACCTGTACTATATAACTTGTATTTAGTGTTTCTGGCAAACTCTTTCAATTCTTTTCCACGTGGATCGTACCAACTGTATATCCATTTTCTAGGTTTCCCTTTTTTACCAAGAAGCTGAGGCAGGAAGCTAACACCGTCAATCGTAGTTTGAGAGGAAATATCAATATTGGCAGCATCGCACATTGTTGGTAAAAAATCACTAAAATCAATCAAGTCTGAACATGTTCTATTCTTTTCAATTTTCCCATCCCAACGCGCAATTAAGGGTACATGCGTTCCATTATCTGTTGTTTTCCCTTTTCCTCCTGGATAATCTGTTCCTTTAAACATTGAAATAATGGGTTTGTCAGTTCCATTATCCCCAGCAAAAATGATTAGTGTATTTTCACTGATACCTAATGCTTCAATTTTTGAGACGATTTTACCAACTAATTTATCCATATACGATATCATATCAGGAAAATATTTGGGTTCGCCTTTGTAGGTTAACGACCCTAGATTTTGTGAGTCCCAGTCTTTAGAATCAGGAGTTGGAACAAATGGACAATGCGAGAGAATCATTGGATAGTATGCAAAAAATGGTTGGTCTTTGTTTTGCTCAATAAAGTCGCAAATAAAATCACTTACTATATCTGGTCCATATTCACCATTATTAAAGTGTTTTACTTCACCATTAAATTCCAAAATTGGGTTTGAGAATCTGGTGTCATGACCAGCAGTATCCTTTCTTGAATATGATTGCTGCCAAAGACAAGACTCCTCAAAACCAAAATGTTGTGGCGAATCCTTTTCTTCCCCTAACTGCCATTTACCCGCTATAGCCGTTTTGTAACCTGCATTTTTAAAAAGATTTCCAAAACTTATCTGACTTCTATCAAGTTCACCAAAAACAGTATAATTTCTAACATTATACTGGCCTGTCATAAGCTGTACTCGTGATGGCGTACATACTGGTTGCGAATGACAATTCTCAAACCGAGCACCTTTATTAGCAAGCAAATCTATATTTGGTGTATGATATGATGTACCCCCATTTGCAGTAACACACTCGAATCCCAAATCATCAGCTAATATGAGTACTATATTTGGCTGATTTATCTGCGCATTTAGGCTAATAGTCAGCATTAAAACTAATGCCATACCACTTATGTGCTTACCAATATTATTGTTTCTCGTTTTTCTCATTTTAATTCGTTACTGGTATTATAATATATTGAATCCTATTTTAATACTATAAAAATATAAACAGCTATTTTTCTTTTTTCTGCCATGGAATTGCACCTGCTTTCCTAATGTGTTGTGATAATTGATAGCGGAGATTGTGAAACTCTTTAGGATTATCATCAAGCGGAATTGTTTCAAGTGGATCCTCTACTATATTGAAGAGTTGGAATTCTTCAAAAGGACTATTCTGAACCAATTTATAATCCCCTTTTCTTACAGCATAATAACACAATCCGCTATATTTATAACCGGCTCTTCTTACAAAATAAATGGTTCGATCATCTTTTTTAATTGTCTTATCACCTATGTCTGGCATTAGATTAATAGCATCAACTTCGTGATTGATTTCTATCCCTGCTAAATATGTTAATGTTGCATAAAAATCCATCGTCACCCCTATCACATTAGATGTAGAGTTTGATTCTATTCTATTATTCCATACCATACACGTAGGGACTTTTATTCCTCCTTCGTACATGTCTATTTTACCGCCACGCAAATTCCCATTTGATGCCTCACTTGGCAAATGCCCTCCATTATCAGATGAAAAAACAATAATGGTATTCTCATATTGTCCCGACGCTTTTAGTGCTTTTATTACTCTCCCAATTCCATCATCGAGATGCTCCACTAAAGCTACATTTTTAGCACGCTTATCACTTATATCTTTCTCTCTGTTTTTTACTTTTTCGTACCATTCTTTTGGAGGCTGAATGGGGTAATGCGGTGCATTATATGCCAGAAGCATAAAGAAAGGAGAGTCCGTGTTTTTTTGAACGTTTATATAATCAATAGCCCAATCGGAAAACACATCAGTTGCGTGTCCTTTGGCATTAACTACGCTGTCGTTCTTCCGCATATAGTTGTTCCCATGTTGTAGGTGATTATAATAATCATGCATCATACCTCCCAAAAAACCGTGAAAGAATTTAAAACCCCTTTCGTTTGGTGTATTAGGACCTTCAAGCCCAAGGTGCCATTTGCCAATAAGAGCGGTTTCATAGCCTGCTTTGTTCAGGATATCGGGCAATGTTATGGCATATTCACATAAATACCCCCAACTTTGATCCTTAACTCCTCGAATAACTCCCGGCACACCGACCAAATCAGGATACCTCCCTGTGATTAGTGATGCTCTAGTAGGGGAACAGACTGTGCTATTGGAATAGAAATTATTAAATGTTACTCCGGATTTAAAAAGCTGGTCAATGTTTGGTGTTTTTATATCTGTACCTCCATTAACAGATAAATCTCCATAGCCCAAATCGTCAACTAATATGAAAACTATATTTGGCTGAATTACCTGTGCATTTAGTCCAATAGTCAGTATTGAAAATAATACTACTATGCTTATGTTCTTACCAATAATATTGTTTATCAGTTTTCTCATTTTAATTTATTTAACTCAATTTTTCAGAAATCATTCTATCATTTTCTTTACCCTATAATTGCTTCATAACAGAGTCACTATCTCAAATCTTTTAACCAGCTTTTATATTTTGAATAATCAATTCGAGCTTGATAAGCAATATTATGGTTTATCTAATCACTGTTTGCTTTTCATTAAATCTTGTTCTTCAGCTGACAATTTTTTAAAGATCTTGGCAGGTGGAATGTTTTTATTAAACCATGTGGCTACTTCATAAGGCAATACCGCTTTACCTTTCCAGGGTATAATATCATTCTGAACATCTACCTTCCGTTTATTAACAAGTTGCTTCATCATTTCAAAGGTTTCTTTATTTTTATCAACCAAATCTTTTGTTTCATTAGGGTCATCAATAAGATTATAGAGTTCATATTTTTCTATTTTACGAGTCTTTAAATAACTTTGAAATGATGTTCCGGGCGTATAATCTTCAAAATAGGCATACACTTTCCAGTCTCCATTGCGAATAGCCATGTGTTTTACAGCCATCCAAACAGGTGGGTCTTCACGATTCAGCTTTTCTCCCTCAATTACAGGAAGCATACTTACGCCATCAAGTTGATCTTGGCTCATAGGCTCCATCCCAAAAAGGTCGTAGAAAGTAGGTACAAAATCAAAAAAGACTAATGGTTCATTTATGGTTTTACCTCCTTCAAGTTTTCCTTTCCAATACATAGCAGTAGGAACCTTGTAGCCTCCTTCATATAATGAACCTTTTCTTCCTCTTAGACCATTAGTAGAACGACCTGCTAAATCTTTAGGTCCATTATCAGATGTAAATGTTATCCATGATTTATCAGTAAGCTTATTATCATTTAAATAATTCATCATTCTACCTATCTGAAAATCCATATGATTTATGTTGGCATAGTACTCACCCGCATCTTCTCCATATTTTTCATATTTCTTTGTAAAAGATTCAGGTTGAGCCAGAGTACGGTGCGGTTCATGAAACCATAATACTAATAAAAATGGTTTTGATTTATCCTTTCTACTATTTAACCATTCCATGGCATTATCGACAACAATCTGAGAACTATACCCTTTTATTTCTCCTTCTGCTTTACCATTTCTATAAAAATTTGTCGGATTTTTATGGGATGGTTTTGCATTATTATGTGTAGCTAACCAATAATCAAAGCCTTGATCGTTAGGAGAAGGCTGCGACTTATCCTCCATATCACCTATTAGTCCCCATTTACCAAAAAAACCGGTATCATACCCCTGTTTTTTGCAAATCTCGGCAAGTGTTACCTGCTCATCCCTCAGATGAACACATGAATTACCGGGAATATAAGTATAAACACCATTACGAAAGGGTGTGCGACCTGCCATCATTCCTGCTCTGCTTGGTGAACATGTGGGATGTCCTGCATAAAATTGAGTAAATTTAACTCCATCGCTAGCTAATTGATCAATGTTTGGGGTCTCGATTATTTTATTGCCGAAACACCCCACATCTCCATACCCTAAATCATCTGCCATCATAATAATGATGTTAGGTTTCTCCTGTGCTGTGGTTTTATTACAACCAAGACAGACAGTACATATACTTATGATAAAAAGGAGTTTGCTGATTTTAAATTTTGTTTTCATATTTTTTATATTTTATTCTATAACAATTAAAACTTTAACTTTATTAAGAAATCTTAAAAGCCAATAGATCTGAATCACTGTTTGCTTTTCATTAAATCTTGTTCTTCGGGACTCAATTTAGAAAATTCACTATATGGCGGTACATTCGGATTGTAATACTTAACTACGGCATATGGCAAGACCCATTGCCCATTCCAAGGAACAATCTCTTTTTGTACACTTCTAACCCTCTC
>DDMS01000053.1 GCA_002340765.1 Flavobacteriaceae bacterium UBA2540
TTGATTTTGCCCACCTAAATCTATATTCGTTCCTGATTGTTCTTTTTTAGCTTCATCTAACATTACCTGCATGTACACTTTTCGCAATGAATCAATTTGAGCTAAATTTTCTTTATAAACAGAATCTGTTCTGTTTAAATTTTCATTGGTCAATTCTTTTAATCGATTGAAATATTTGTTTCTAACGACAGATGAAATAATGACATCATCCAACTTATCAAAAACATCACTTTTTTCTGCAATTACAGTTACTTTGTGAATTTTATAATCAAAATTAGTGAATGCCGCCTTAAATTGTTTGAATTCATAACTTTTAATCGTTAAAGTATCCACAGCCAAAATCAATTCATCATATGCATTAATAATATCTGTATTCATCTTAATTGGCTCAATCGTAAATTTTTTAAGAGATGCTGCTTCTTCTTTGGTCAAATTAAATGTCTCTTGCAGTTTTAGAGTGTCTTTTTGTTTCACCAAATCATTGTAATAATTGACATTATTATACAATTGCAAACTACTTTTAAAATTGGGTTCAATCAAAAGTTCAGAAGCATATCTTTTAGGTGATTGCACCTCTAAAAAAACACCTGTAATAATTCCAATAATGGTAGCAATTCCTATTTTTAGAATGTTTTCTTTGATGAAAATTAATATAATAATGAAGACATGAAAAATTCCTGTAAAAATGCTTCCAATAAAATTGAAAAATTTAGAAAATCCTCTGCCAATAATGACAAATAACGACCCTAAATCTACTTCTTCTTCGGTACTTTTTTGTGTTTGGTTTGTTGACATTTTTGATGCTATTAGTTGCTAGTTGTTAATTATAAAATTTGTTCTAAAATTTTTTGTGTAATGGCATACGTTGGCACAACTCCTGTCATTCCTAAACCTCCTGAAGCCAATGTAGCGCCAGTTTCAATAGGGTTATCAGAAGCGTAATATGCATATCTTACCTTCACATTTTCTGAAATATTTCCTCTAATTTTTGATGCAGACTGAATGGCTTTTTGATAATGTGCGCCTTCCATTTCCAATCCAATAACATTCCAAGTGGATTCGTGAAAGAATTTTAATAAATCTCTATTTTGAAGTGATGTTCCTAAAACAGTAATCATTGCTCCATCAAAAACTTTTACTCCAAATCCTTCTAAATCCTCTTTGGAAAACTCATTATCAAAAGGATAATTATCAGCAGTTCCTTCAAAAATATGAGAAGTTGGAATCATAATATCTCCCTTTCCTCCTTCTAAAATACCTGCTTTTCCCATAATTGAAATAGATTTTACATCCAAATGGATTTTATTTTCTCCTTCTTTATATGGTTTTAATAATTCATCCATCGTTTCAAATGCTTGTTCTCCAAAAGCATAATCCATCACTATTATTATTGGATTTTCATTCAAAGAATGTACTTTTTGAAACGTTGAAAGATTGAAGTTTATTTTATCTGTATCAATAATTTGTACATCAATATTGGTTCCTGAGGTATCATCAATCGAAATTAAGCCTTTTTTTGAGGCAAATTCTTTTACTTTTTGTTGTAAGTTTTTACTTTCAGATGAGCTAAGCAAACGAAATAACTCAAAATCTTTGTATTTTTTTGCCTCTTCAGGAAGGGCATTTTTTGCATACATAGAATTCATGACACTATGCATATTTGCACTGATGATATGAATTGGTCTTTCCAACAATTGTGAATCTTTCAAGGTTTGTTTGATGCGATCTGCCCAAATTTCACCATAAATGTGATGTCCAATTTCCTCAACCAAAACAGAACTAAATGTAATTGTTCGTTTTTTAGATTCTTGAACTTCATTGATTGCCAATTTTCCTAACCAATAAATCAAATTGAAAAATTTATGAGGATGCTGCTCAGTTGAAAAAGTATTATAAACAGCAGAAACTTCTTCAAAAGTTCGTCCTAAAATATTTCCTAAATGTACAATCAATACTTCTTTTTCTTTATCGGAGATTGGTTTTTGGTGTAAAATTACATCTTGTAAATAATTCCATTCTCTTGCATAATCTTCTCCTTCATTGATAGAAATTCGCTGTTGAATTTTGTGCGATTCAATAAATAAAAATGTTAAATGCGTCAAAATATCATAAATCTCAGACCTTCCTCTAGTAATCTCAATATTCATTTGATCTTTGTCAATTCTATAGCAATTTCTTCTTCTTTTTGGAGGAACAATTGCCTTGAAATGAGAGTTTTTATAGCCTTCATCAGTGGTTAAATTGATAAATTGACACTCTTCAATTCCTTCTGGCAAACGTTCAATGACATATACCAAACCATTCAATTCAACACGATCTTCGCCAATAGAACCGTAGATTTCTGGGCGCAACAACAATAGCGATTTTCGTAAAGTTTCGCCAGAAATTCCCATTGGTTTATAAAAACCTCTTGTAAATAAATGACGCATAGAAATGTATAATTTTTCTATCGCATTTGTTGATTCTTGAGCTCTCGTCCTTTCTATATTTCTTATTGGTTTCATGGCGTTAATTTGGAATTCAAAGATAAAATTATTTGCCTGATAAAATTTGACTGTATTTATTGTTGTTTTGAAGTAATTTAACTGCTTCTAATATCGCTTGATCATTTTTTAAATGATGTTGATAAACACCTTCTGAATAATAATAATTTCTGATGATTTGTTCTTCAATAACAGGAATTATAATATCTTGATTATCAATAATTTCCTTAATTTTATCATCAAATAATTGTTGTTTTATTTTTTCATATTCTTTTGAGATGGCTTCATTATTTGCCACTTGATAAGCATCTTTAAATAATTTTTCTTGTTTGATAACAAAAGTGGTATCAGTAACTAAAAACTGAGTGAATTTTTTAAAATCACTCTTTGTAAAATGATAGTTTTCTACGGATGAAATACTCGGGTTTTTTTGAAAAAAATCTATCCCAAAATTAAAAATCGCTTTTGATTTAAGTAATGTTTCTGTAGCTTTTGATTGTATGGAAGTTGTCATTTTAACATCAGGCAAAACACCTCCACCGTCATAAACAGTTCTGCCTTTTTCGGTTTTAAATTTGTTAATTCCCTTGTCAGAAAACTTAGGGACTTCTCCTGATTTTGAGTTTCTATTTGTGTAATCCAATTCTTGAATACAACGTCCACTTGGGGTATAATATTTAGAAATTGTAATTTTTAATTGCGTTCCATAAGTGAGTTCACGATAACGTTGAACCAATCCTTTTCCAAACGAACGTTCGCCTAAAATCACTGCTCTGTCATAATCTTGCAAAGCGCCACTCACAATTTCTGATGCAGAAGCTGAGCGTCTATTGATCAAAACAACAATAGGAATTTCCAAATCCAAAGGTTCATTAGAGGTTTTGTAAGTCGCATTCCAATTTTTTACTTTCCCTTTGGTTGAAGTGATTATTTTTCCTTTTTCAATAAAGAAATTGGAAATATTAACAGCTTCCATGAGCAATCCTCCAGGATTTGAACGCAAGTCAAAAACGAGCTTTTTCATGCCTTTTTTCTTCAATTCTCTGAATGCATTTTTTACTTCTAATGATGCTTTTTCATTGAATTCTGTCAACACAATATAACCTGTTTCAGCGTCTAACATCTCAAAAAAAGGTACTGGATTTAACACTACTTTTTCTCTGGTAATTTCTTTTTGAATAATTTTTCCTTGACGATTAATTTCAACCAACACTTTGCTTTCTGGAATTCCTTTTAAAAACATCGATAATTGCTCAGTTTCCATATTTTTTAAAGATTGATTGTCTGCTGAAATAATCATATCTCCGGGTTTTAGACCAATTTTATCCGCAGAAAATCCTTTGAAAACTTCTTTTATTTGAATACCCTCTTTGGTATAAAAAACATTGATGCCAACGCCACCATATTCTCCTTCTCTTCTGATTTTTGCATTTTCAACATCTTGTTCAGTATAATAATTTGTGTAAGGATCTAGCGTATTTAATGTATTTTTAATCGCTTTTTCTGTCAATTCAGCAGGATTGATTTCATCAACATAATACATGTTTAACTCTTTAAAAAGTGTATTGTAAATTTCTATTTGTTTGGCAACTTCAAAAAAGTTTGATTTGAATGAAAAGAATAAAAAAATCATTCCAATCAATCCGATTGTGAGAATTTGTTTTTTTAATTTATTGTTTTTCATCAGTATTTGTTGTTTCTTTCAATAATAATTGTAATAAAATTGTCATTTTTGAAAAAAGTTCTTCAAATGGAATTTCTTCTTTTCCAATATATGAAATCATACAAACATACTGTTTTTCTAGGTTTGAATACACAATTTCTTTCTGTAAACGATAGGTTTCGCGTAATACTCTTTTTAGTCGATTTCGATCAACAGCTCTTTTAAAATTTCTTTTAGGCACTGAAAATCCTACTTGAATAGGAAATGTTGAAGTGTGTGAAGTTTGCAAAAAAACCATTCGTAAAGGAAATTTTTTTATAGATTTCCCATCAGCAAAAAGTTTTTCTATTAGCTTTCTACTTTTTAATCGTTCGATTTTTCCTAAGGTCAATTTCATTCCAACAAACTTAACGAGACTTTTGCCAAAAAAAAAATTCAAACTAATTGAAAACACAAAAAATATGTAAAAAGACAGATTCATGAAAACTAATTTATATCATTCTTAAAAAAACAATATCTTTTTTGGAGAATTTCAATAAATTTGCATTAGAACTGAATAAAATTCAACAGATGAAAGCAGATTTATTTCAAGCACCTGATTATTATAATATTGATGATTTATTAACAGACGAACATAAATTGGTCAGAGAAGCTGCTCGTGATTGGGTAAAACGTGATGTTTCGCCAATTATTGAAGACTATGCACAAAGAGCAGAATTCCCAAAACAAATCATCAAAGGTTTAGCTGATATTGGGGCTTTTGGACCCTATATCCCTGAAGAATATGGAGGTGCAGGTTTGGATCATATTTCATATGGATTGATTATGCAAGAAATAGAACGTGGAGATTCTGGGGTGCGTTCAACTGCCTCTGTACAATCATCTTTGGTGATGTATCCAATTTATAAATTTGGAAATGAAAAACAACGAAAAAAATACTTGCCAAAATTGGCTTCAGGAGAATGGATGGGTTGTTTTGGATTGACTGAGCCAAATCACGGATCAAATCCAGGAAATATGGAAACTAAATTCAAAGATATGGGTGATCATTATCTTTTGAATGGGGCAAAAATGTGGATTTCGAATGCGCCTTTTGCACAAATTGCAATAGTTTGGGCTAAAAGTGAAGTAGGAAGAATTCATGGTTTGATTGTTGAACGTGGCATGGAAGGTTTTTCAACTCCAGAAACGCACAATAAATGGTCTTTGAGAGCTTCAGCTACAGGCGAATTGATTTTTGACAATGTTAAGGTTCCAAAAGAAAATTTACTGACAAATAAATCGGGTTTAGGAGCGCCTTTAGAGTGTTTAGATTCTGCTCGTTTTGGGATTTCTTGGGGCGCCATTGGTGCTGCAATGGATTGTTATGACACCGCTTTGCGATATTCAAAAGAAAGAGAACAATTTGGAAAACCAATTGGTCAGTTTCAATTGCAACAAAAAAAGTTGGCCGAAATGATTACCGAAATTACCAAAGCACAATTGTTGGCTTGGAGATTGGGTGTTTTAAAAAACGAAGGAAAAGCAACTTCTGCTCAAATTTCAATGGCAAAACGAAATAATGTGGCAATGGCAATCAATATTACTAGAGAAGCAAGACAAATGTTGGGTGGCATGGGAATTACTGGCGAATATTCAATTATGCGTCATTCTATGAATCTTGAGAGCGTTATTACTTATGAAGGAACTCATGATATTCACTTGTTAATCACTGGATTAGATATCACAGGACTGAATGCATTTAAATAATTTAAAAGTATTTTTTAAAAGAATAAAAAAAGTCTGAGTTTAACTCAGACTTTTTAATTTTTGGTTTATCGCTATTAATTAGCATAAAAACGGTTACTACCAATCCAATTACAACTAGCACAAAAATGCCAATCATAATGGTACCATTAAGTTAAGAAATCAAAGGAATATTGATCAATTGTATCATTTTTTTTAAAACTTTCATTAAAATTAACCAATTAAAATTGGATATTTTATGATAAAAATCAGTTTTAAAAATGATTAAAAAATTATTTTTTTACTGCTAATTTCTGTAAAATAGGAAATAATAAATTCTCTATTTGAGTTATCTATAAATATTTTTTGTGCTTCAATATTTGATGAAATTTCATTTTGAATATACTTAAATTTATAATCAACAGGAATTATTGGAATATTTACTTCATAAAAATGAATAAAAATTTCTGTATGTAAAATCAAATTTTCCATTCAAAAAATTTATGTAGTTATGAGAATAGCGAAGTATATTTTTAATTTGAACTTTTATAATACCATTTCCTTTAATATTTTTATGATTTTCATCAAACCCAACAGGTCTTTCTAATTCATTATCATACATATATTCTGCAATTTGACGAATAGCACTTTCAGAAAAATATTGTCTTGGCATTAATCCAAATTTCTTAACAGCACCTGGCATTTTAGAATTTTTAACAACCGGATTTTTAATAAATTTTTGAATTTCTTTGACGAAATTTTCTTTACTAATATTATTTTTTTTGTAATGATTTTTGATGGCAATCATTGGTGGTGCAATTCTGTTTTCTTCTGGTGTTGCAGGATTGTGACAAACATAACATTGCATTTCCATTATTTTTTTTCCAGGATGTTGTTCAACAATTGCCGTTTTGATTCCATAAAAAGGTTTGTCAGATTTTTGACAACCGAGAGAAATAACAACTAATAAAATTGGAATTAAATATTCCATATTGAGTACAAAATTAGAGTTTTAAAATACTATTTTTAATGCTGAATTCAAGTTACTAATGCAACTTTTTGGTTAAACATATAATTTGGTGTTTCAAAATTAAAACTTTTAAAATAACTCCTCAAAAAAACATGAAAAATACTAAAGAATTGATTGACCTTTTGGATTTAGATGATTTAGAAAACAATATTTTTAGTGGAAAAAGTGTCACTATTGGAAGTGACATTGTTTTTGGTGGTCAAGTGTTGGCACAAGCTGTAAGTGCTGGGTATAGAACCATTCCAAAAGATCGATTTTTGCATTCGTTGCACGGATATTTTTTAGAAGCTGGTGATTTAACTTCGGATATTCACTATCATGTTACAGAAATTAGAAATGGAGGCAGTTTTTCAACCAGAAGAGTTACGGCTTTTCAGCAAGACAAAACTATATTTATTATGGCTGCTTCTTTTCATAAAAAAGAGGAAGGATTTGAACATCAAGCTATCATGAATACTGATATAAAACTACCCGAAGATTTAATGAGTTGGGATGAAATGGCAATACAATTTGGAGATTTTTTACCAAAATCAACCAAATTATTTTTGAGTATTGATCGTCCAATAGATTTTAAACCTGCTCACGTTCAAAATCCTTTAGATCCTAAAAATTTACCTCCAAAAGAGGAAGTTTGGTTTAAACTAAAAGGTGAAATTCCTAGCATGAGTATTCAGAAAAAACATCAAATTTTAACCTATATTTCTGATTATAATGTATTGAATGCCGCTTTTAATCCAAACGCAAAAAAATACCATTTTGGCAATACACAAACTGCCAGTCTAGACCATTCTATGTGGTTTTTTAGAGATTTTGATTTTGATGATTGGATGTTTTTTTCGGCAGAATCTCCCAATGTTTTTGGCGCTAGAGGATTTGTAAGAGGCAATATTTTTACCAGAGATGGAAAACTTATTGCGTCTTTTGCACAAGAAGGTTTGATGCGACCGAAAAAATAAAAAAGAATTTAAGGGAAAATGAATTGGATGATACTGATCATTGCTGGACTTTTTGAAGTAGCATTTGCCTTTTGTTTGGGAAAAGCCAAAGAAAGTTCAGGTGTAGAAACCGTTTATTGGTATGTTGGGTTTTTGATTTGTTTGGGAATTAGCATGGTGCTTCTTGTGAAAGCAACTCAAAGTATTCCAATTGGAACGGGCTATGCAGTTTGGACTGGAATTGGCGCAGTTGGCACCGTTTTGATTGGAATATATGTTTTTAAAGAACCTGCTACTTTTTGGCGATTGTTTTTTATCACAACGTTGATTGCATCCATTATTGGATTGAAAGTGGTTTCTTGATATAATTTTAGATATATTTTATTATGTACTCATATATTTCTCTAATTATTTTGACATAATAATAAATGGAATAATCATCCCTAAATATGAAATATCAAAAAGATTTTCATAAATATTATTGTAAAATCCTTCTTCATAAACATTTAAAATAAAAGCAGGTATTAGTAAAAATGACAAAACATAAAAAGTTATTTTATAAACATTTGTAGATGATTTTGAATACTTTGAAAGAAAGAAAGGACTCAATAAAGATAAAATAATCAGAAACTTGGGCGCATACTTTGTTTGATGATTGAAAGGATTATGTTCAGAAAGCACTTCAAATTCAGGTAAAACCAAAAGAATTGGGAGCAACAAAACAAATAGGCTAATTATAAAGATTATAACAAACTTGAATTTCAATCTGATTTTTAATTTGAGAAAGTCATAAAATAACATTAGTGTTAAAGGTATAATCACAATTCCTCTAGTTAAACTAAAAAAAGCAACAATAAATGCCAAAATCTCTAATTTTTGGAAACTGTTTTCATTGTATTTCTCTTTCCAATAATCAATAAAAATTATTAACAATAATAAATTACTCATTAAATCACTCTTTGCAGCTACTTCCCACAAATAAGCAGGAGACATGATTAGTAACAAAATAATGAGTAACTTTTTTGATTGTAACCTATTTGATTTGAAAATCCAAAAAGAAAAACCAAGGAATACAAATGGTTGTAATAAACCAATATTGCCTAACATATAAAAAGGTAACCCTAAATAAGATAATGATGGTAAATTAGATGAGGTTTGTCCTAAATGATCTAACTGATTATAAGGATACACTCCTTTCAAAATATATTCAATAGTTACTTGCATGGCAGACCATCTATCAGTATTTAAACTATTACCATCTATTAAAAAATTCAGAATAATAAAAAAACAAAAAACAACAAATATCAAAATCCAATAAAGAATATTGAAACTCCTATATTCTTGAATTTTTTTTAAATATTTTTTAAACAAGTATAAAATACCCAGCACTAAAAAACAATATCCAAAAAGAATTATAAATTCAGAGATAATTTTTAACCTTTCTCCGTATTTAATAACAAACAATCCATTAATAAATAGGTACATGAAAAGTAAAAAAACAACCTGATAAATGCGATTATTTGTTCTCAACATTGTTTATATTTTTTATGTAAATAAATAAAAAAATGCTTAATATTAAACAATAACTTTCAAGAAGTTTCTATTATTTTTTATGGTAAAATGTTTTTTAATGGACGATTTAAAAGAAAATTTATCCTACCTAAATACCGCCTCCAAAACATCCAATGATTTTGGATTTCTAAAACTATCTACATGCAATTTATTATACGTAATAAGCGTTTGCAAAACCATTTGTCTTTCTGATTTGGTAAATGTGAGACTTTCTAAATTTTCAAAATTCGTTTCCAATAATTTTTTAAACTGAACACATTCATTTCCTGAAATCACATTTTTATCATAGCTAGGATCTGTAAAAAATCCATCTAATAAGTGAAATCCTTGTTTTTCAGTATCAGAAGTATCAGGAAAAAATCCTAAAAAACTGGTTAAATTCAGTAAAAAAACCAAATGAAAATTGGCTATTTTTTCATGAGAATCCAGCCAAGTAAAAGAAGTTTCTAAAAATTCGTACAAAGCGTCATTTTCCTCTTCTTCCTGAATCACATTAGACACCACTTCTGATAAAAAAAAAGCAATAGATTGCTTTACAACGTCTTGATAAATAGATTGATACGGATTGTAAACTTGAATTTCTTTGATGGTATGTAAAGTACCTTTGGTATTGTGATTGGCAACTATTTTCAATTGTGTTAAAGGTTGAAAATACGCCACTTTCAATCCGCCTTTTTTGGGTTTTAAAACACCCCTTACTAGGTATGATTTCAATCCTTCTTGTTGCGTAAAACACTTTACAATTAGGCTGGTATCACCAAATTTTAGTGAACTCAGAACAATCGCATTTGTAGAAATTATAGGCATTAATTTACAATCGCAATTTTAGTAACTGCTGTTTGAGAACCATCATCAGCAGACAATAAAACCACATAAACCCCAGAAGCAACTCTATTTCCTGCTAAGTTTTTTTTGTTCCAAACTACTTTTCCTCCCTGTACTTCTTGCTCTTCAACGACATTGGTTTCATATACCAAATTGCCAGCAACATCCAAAATTTTTACATTGGTTCCTCTAGGTAAACTTGTGCCATTTCTACCGGAAATGGTAACCGTTTCGTGGTTTTTTAAAGCTGGATTTGGATAGGCATACACTTCTCCTAATTCTTCCCCAAAAGGCGCTACTTTACTATTATAAGCAACAATACCTCTATCTGTGGCAAAAAATACTTTTCCAGAACTATCATCTACTCTGATTTTTAAAATTCTATTGGAAGGTAAAGGGGAATTTTGAGTGCTAAAATTCGCCAACGTTCTTTGTCCAGAAGGATTTGTATATAAAACACCTCCACTATCAGTGCCAAACCATTTGTTATCTGCGCCATCAATTTCAATAGAATTTACTCTTTGATCACCTAACAAACGCTCTCCTACATTATTTTCTTCAATAATAACTGGTTGCGCATTTAAAACCGTTGATTCAAAAACAGAAGAAGTTCCTCTAAAAACCACCAAACCATTTCTAGTTCCAATCCAAATTCTGCTGCTATTATCAGCAGCAACTGTCAAAACATCTGTGTCTGGTAAATTCCCTTGATTTGGTGTTGCAATGAGTCTTGCTTTTCGATTGCCGTTTTCATTAAAAACATACAAGCCATTTCTTCTTGTCCCCATCCAAACGTTATTGCTACGATCCACCACAATTTCTGATAATCCCAGGGCATCAACCGTTTTTAATGAACTTATATCAAAACTACTCCAAACACCAGTAGTAGATAATTTTTTAACTTTCTGACTGTTGCTGATACTGTTTACCCATAAATTTCCTTGGCGATCAAAGGCAGTCCCACTAATTCTTATAGTCACTCTTGAAGGATCATTGGTCTCAATATCTTCCAAAGTACTATTCAAATGATTGTAAAAAGTTTTTATTTCGTCATTTTCAACCACCAATAAACCACCTGTTGAAACGGAATTCACTTCTCTGGTATCACCAAAGGAGCTTATAAAAACTCTGTTTTCAGCATTTGGGTCTATAGAGATAGAATTCAAATCAGTAATAGGAAAATTAGGATTGAACGGAGTATTTATCCAACTTTCTCCGTTAAAATGGCTAAATCCCATGCGTCTTTGTAATGGAGCATAAACTCCATCATAACCACCAAAAACAATCCAAAGATGCTTATTTTCAGCATCAATTGAAAAAACTTCATTTGATAGAGGCCCTTCAGGATGAATTTCTTGATAATTTAAGGATTGAGTTGAAGTTGATTTTAAAATTCCGTATTCGCGAGTAGCTAAATAAACAGCATTATTTTGATAAAAAGCATTGGATAGTGAAAAATCAAAATCTGCTGTTGTACCAAAATTTGATATTTCACTCATTGAAGAATTTAAAATATGGGCACTTTTTTGTAGTGAAATTGCCAAATGAGAATTCGAAGATTTTACGCCCAAAATTGGTTGAAAATAATCCCTGATTTCAGTCAAATTTGAACCATTTAACTGCAATAATTTTGAATTTTCAGTGACAAAAAGTTGATTATTGAATTGAACAATATGAGTGAAATTCCTTCCAATAAATAATTGAGTCCAATTATTAAAGTCTATCAATAAATTGTTCGTTAAGTCAGCTGTAAAAATTCCTTGAGCTGTTGCAGCGTATAGTGTATTATTGATGATCGTAGTCTCATTAATTCGCAAAGAAGAAGAATTATTACCTATAAAAAAAGTGTCTCCAAATTCTAATTTTTCAATATCATATTCTACAATGGCAAATGGAGTTGAAACATAAAGAGTTTTCCCAAAACCCGAAATATGGTTTACTCTCTTTTCTCCTGATTGGTTAAAATTCGCTAAATCTGATGATATTGTTATGGAATTATCTTCATCAATTATTTCAATCAAACCATTTTCGTAGCCAATTACCAACCTTTTTGAAGATGTATCGTAATAAATTGCTGAGGTAATTTCGCCTGATAAACCCTGAATTGAAGAGAATTTTTGGGTTTCTAAAGTTGTTTCATCAAACGTAAAAACAGCATTGTCAACCAATGCAAAAATTTGATTTTCAACTTTTATAAAGTCTTTTACATTGTTGTATGAGTAAAAATCTTCCCAAGAATCACTGTAATTAATTTGACCAAAAATAGATTGAAAATAAAATAAAAGATATAATGATAAAAAATATTTCACTTTTCTTAGTTTAAGAATTCCAAAGATATTTAATTATTAAAACAAAACGTATTAAATAGTTTTATTAGTATAATTTTAATTAATAAACTTGTATACTTAGTAACTTTCAATACTTTTACAATTAAGAAAAAAAATGCAAAATAAATAAAAATGAAACTAATTACGTTAGACGATTTTATTGATACTTATTTCAAAATTATTCAGCGAGGAAGTAGTTTTATTCTTTCAAAATTTACATTTGATGAAGAGAAAAGAACTAAAAGTGCTTTTGACAATACTTCTTTTATATCATCATATTACTGGAACATTCCAAAGGTTAAGGAACGTTGGAATATTTTAATATCAGGATCTGAAAATGAAAATTATATAGATTTTTTAA
>DDMS01000009.1 GCA_002340765.1 Flavobacteriaceae bacterium UBA2540
GTATTAAAAATAATACTAAGAAAAAAAAAAAATTAATTTGAAAAAGAATTAATATGATCAAGAATCAAATTGTCAAAATTCACTTTTTGACATTCTAAAAAACTGGTTTCTATTTCTATGAAATAACAATTTTTAATTAAAGAATTGAGTCTGACAAAATCTTTTTCAGTCGTTAAAATTATTTTCTTAAACCCTTTTAAAGTATCAAATTTAAACAATATATTATCAATATCTTCAGAACTAAACTGATAATGGTCAGGAAAATTCAAATGATGATAATTAACTTTATTGGATTTTAAAAAGTGTAATAACGAACTTGAATTAGCAATTCCTGTAAGTAATAATACTTCATAATTTCTCAAATCTTTTAATAAAATTGGCTCATTTCCTGATAAATATTTTGCATAGGAAATGGAAGAAAAATAGACATTTTTTGAATACTTTTCGATACTATTTCGAATAATTTCTTTTTGATTTTCAGTCAAATCTTCAGGACATTTTGAAACTATAATTGCATCTGCTCTTTTAGCTCCAGTCCTATTTTCCCGCAAATTCCCTGTTGGAAGTAAATAATCACTCACAAATAAATCATCGAATTTTGTCAGTAAAATATAAAAACTGCCTTTCACTTTTCTATGTTGAAAAGCATCATCTAAAAGCACAATTTCACTGGCACTTTGTTGCAATATTTTTTTAATTCCTTCTACTCTATTTGCATCAACTGCAACTATAATATCCTGAAATTTTCTAAAAAATTGCAAAGGCTCGTCACCAACTTCAATGGCTGTATGATTGCTATTTAAAGTCAAAAAACCAGTTGTTTCACGTTTATATCCTCTACTTAAAACGGCAATTTTAAACTGATTTTTTAATAACCGAATTAAATATTCAATTTGGGGAGTTTTTCCAGTGCCACCAACAGATAAATTTCCAACAACAATTACAGGTATTGAGAAAGATGTTTGGTTAAAAAATCTAACATCAAATAAAAAATTGCGTATTGTTGCCACCAAATCATAGATAACTGCAAACGGAAACAATAAAAATCTTAAAAATTTCATGAATACGAAAATAAAGCATTTTTATGGAATGATAATCAGAAAATAGTAACTTTGAATTTAAATTAAAAAAATGAAAATAAAAGACGTTACCACTTTTTTAGAAGAATTAGCTCCTTTAAATTATGCCGAAGATTTTGACAATGTTGGTTTATTAGTTGGAAATAATCAAACTGAAGTTACTGGAATTTTAGTAACATTAGATACTTTAGAATCAACGATTGATGAAGCAATTTCAAAAAATTGTAATTTAATTATCAGCTTCCATCCGATTATTTTTAGTGGAATTAAAAAACTTATTGGCAATAATTATGTAGAAAAAGTAGTGATTAAAGCCATTCAAAATAACGTTGCTATATATGCAATTCACTCAGCCTTAGACAATAGTTCTGAAGGAGTTTCTGCAAAAATTGCTAAAGTCTTGGGTTTGGAAAACACCAAAATTTTACTTCCTAAAAAAAATATTCTAAAAAAACTTACTACTTACATTCAAAATAATGAATCAATTAAACTAAGGAATGCCCTTTTTGATGCAGGTGCAGGAAATATTGGAAATTATGACAATTGTTCGTTTTCAATTTCTGGAAAAGGGACATTTCGAGGAAACGAAAAGTCAAATCCAACTTTGGGGGAGAAAGGAAAAATGCATCTAGAAAAAGAAGTTCAGATTTCTGTTGTTTTTGAAGTAAAAAACGAGGAAAATATTTTGAAAGCTTTGAATGAACATCATCCTTATGAAGAAGTTGCTTATGAAATAATTTCGATTGAAAACAGCTACCAAAATGTTGGAATGGGAGTGATTGGTGAATTATCAAACCCTCTGGATGAAAGAGATTTTTTACATTATTTGAAGAACGCTATGAAAACAGATTGCATTCGACATTCGGATTTTATTAATAAAAAAATCAAGAAAGTGGCAGTTTTAGGAGGTTCAGGAAGTTTTGCAATTTCAGCAGCAAAAAAAGCAGGTGCAGATGCTTATGTGAGTGCAGATTTTAAATACCATGATTTTTTTAAAGCCGAAAATAATATTTTATTGGCAGATATTGGTCATTATGAAAGTGAGCAGTTTACAAAAAACCTGATAGTTGATTTTCTTAACAAAAAAATTAGTAATTTTGCAATCATTTTATCAGAAAAAAGTACAAATCCAATATATTACCTATAAACATGGCAAACATAAAAGAAGTTTCGGTTGAAGAAAAATTAAGAGCGTTATATGATTTACAATTAATTGACTCAAGAATTGACGAAATTAGAAGCGTTAGAGGAGAATTACCTCTTGAAGTTGAAGATTTAGAAAACGAAGTTATTGGTTTAAATACCCGAATTTCTATTATGCAACAAGATGTTTCAAATTTAGAAACTGATATCAATAACAAAAAATTGATTATTGAAGAGGCAAAATCTTTGACAAAAAAATACGAAGAGCAACAAAAAAAAGTCAGAAACAATAGAGAATTTGATTCTTTAACGAAAGAAATCGAATATCAAGCTTTAGAATCTGAATTGTCTGAAAAGAGAATTAATGAGTTTAAAGCTAAAATTGCTCAAAAAAACGAAATAATCAATAGCACAAAAGAGAAATTAGAAAAACAAGAAACGCATTTATCTCACAAGAAATCTGAATTGGATGCTATTTTAAAAGAAACCGCAAAAGAGGAAAAATTGTTGTTAGAAAAATCTGATGAATTTTCACAATTAATTGATAATCATTTATTAACGGCTTATAAAAGAATCCGATATAAAGTAAAAAATGGATTGGCAGTTGTTGCTTTAGAAAGAGGCGCATCTGGAGGATCTTATTTTACAATTCCACCACAAGTTCAATTGGATATTGCAAATAGGAAAAAAATAACGATTGACGAACATAGTGGGAGAATTTTAGTTGATCCAATTTTAGCTGCCGAAGAAAGATTAAAAATAGAGAAAATAATGGCTTAATTTTTTTTCATTTTTATTAAAAATCTTGTTTTTTTATATAATTGAGTTTTTCTTTCCAAATCACTAACTCATCTTTAAATTCATTTACTTTTTTATGTACATTTAAAACTAAAGGATTATTCTTATTAGAAATTGAGAAAAAGCTTAAATTATTTTCTAATTGTTGAATTTCTCTAGTAATTTCGTCAATTTTCTTTCTAACAAACATCTGTTCGTTATCTAATTTTTTAATATCTTTTTCAGTAAGATAAGAATCAATCAAATTTGTAAATTTCCAGATATTTACTTCATTTTTATCCAAAGACAAATTGTCTAAAGTAGCATCTATAAACTTACTGAATTTGCCATCTAAATAACGAGAATCTCTTGGTAGTCTTCCCAATTCTTGCCAAGTATTTATAGCATTTAAAACCTCGTCTTTTGTGAATTTTTTCTTAGCTTTAAGGGTTTCTAAATATTCATTTTTTTTCTCAACAACAGATTGTTGCTCTTTGCTAACTGAATTTTTTTGTTGATGAAATCTGTTGAAATAATGATTACAAGCAGCTTTAAAACGTTTCCAAATATCATCAGAAAATTTACGAGGAACATGTCCAATTTTTTTCCAATCTGATTGAATTTTTTTAAAAGTATTTGTTGCCATTTCCCAATCTTCAGTATCTTTAATTGACTCTGCAAATTCAATCAAGGCTAATTTTTTCTCTAAATTTTCTTGTTGATTAGATTTTTCTTCTTTATAAAATCTATTTTTTGCAGCATTAAATTTTTTAGTAGCATTTTTGAATTTTAGCCAAATTTCTTCACTTTTTACATATGGGAGTTTTCCAATATCAAAATATTTTTTTCTTAAGACTTCTAAATCATCAATACTTTTTTGCCAATCATTATGAGTACTATTTTTTGAAGTATCAAAAGCATTAATTTCACTAATAATTAGTAATTTTTTTTCAATAATATCATCATATTTTGAGTGAATTTCTTTGAAATAATTATGTCTTTTGTCGTGAATTTTTTTAGTCGCTTCACTAAATTTTTGCCAAATATCTTCTCTCAAATCTTTTGAGACAGGACCAATATCTTCTTTCCAAATTTTATGCAAATCTTGCAATTGTTTTGTTGCAAAATTAATGTCTTTTTCATTGGCTAATGCTTCTACTTTTTCAATAATTTTTAATTTTTCTTCTAAATTTTTTTTAAAATCAGCATCTCTAAAATCATTGCTTAAACTTAATAAATCATAAAAACGCTCCACATGATGTTGGTAAATTTTCCAAGTATCATTGTATTTTGTTTTTGGAACAGCACCAATTGAATTCCATTTTGATTGAATTTCTTTAAAATTTTTATACATTGTTGAAACCTCAGCCTCATCAATCAATGATTTTAAACTTTCAATGACTTGGAAACGTTTTTCTAAATTTTCGCTTAATTGACTTTCTATATGATTGTAATAAGCGTCTCTTTTTATTTTGTAATCAGATAATAATTTATTGTAATCCGTTTTTATTGTACTTGAAAACTGAAAATCAAGCAATTTTCCTCCTTCGTCTAAAAAAGCTTGTTTTTTATCAAGTAATAAGACTCCAAACTTTTGATTAAAAGCATTTTTGATTTGATCAATTGGAGTTTTAATTTTTTGAACAGGATTGTTTTCAATAAGATTTTTTAATGAAATCAGTAATTCTTCAATTGAAAGTTCAGAAAAATCTTCAGAAGTTACAGTACGATTTTCTTCATCATTTTCGACTTCATTAAGGAAATCTTCAATGTTTGATTTTTCATCATCAATTGTGATTTCATTTAGAAGTTCTGATTTTAATTCAGATTTAATTGGTTTAATTTCAGTCAATTCACTTTCGTTTTCCCTGGTGTTATCCATATTTTTATCTAACATATCTAAAATGTTTAAAGATCTTCATACAATTCTATAATCATACTTTCAACAAAAATAAGGACAACTTGTATACTTTACAAAATATCTTCATAACTAATATTTATAATCTACAAGTCATTCCAAATTCTCCAAGATTCTTCTGCTTGAAAAATGAGCATTTCTAAACCGTTTTTTATAGTTGCTCCCATTTTTTTTCCTTTTGATAAAAATAAAGTTTCATCAGGATTGTATATCAAATCATACAATAAATGACTAGAATTTAGAAATTCGTAAGGAATTTCTGGACATTTTTCAATATTTGGTGAAGTGCCAATTGGTGTACAATTGACAATAATAGTAGATTTTTGAATGATTTCATGAGAAAGACTTTCATAAGAAATTTCATTTTCGCTCTTAGGATTTCTTGAAATAAATTGAAAGTGAATATTATTTTTCTTGAAAAAATAAGCAACTGCTTTTGAAGCACCACCAGTTCCTAAAATCAAAGCTACTGTGTGATGTGTTTTTAAAAGTGGTTTTATTGATTTCTCAAAACCCACAAAATCAGAATTATATCCTTTCAAATTTCCGTTTTGAGATATTTTGATAGTATTTACTGCACCAATTTCTTTAGCAGTTTCGTCCAATTCATCCAAAAAAGGAATAATTTCTTCCTTGTAAGGAATTGTCACATTTAAACCTTTTAAATTTTTTTCAGAAGAAATAATTGAAGAAAATTGTTTACAATTTTGTATATCAAAATTTTGATAATTTATATTATTTAGTCCAAGTTTTTCAAACTTTTCATTGAAGTAACCTTTTGAAAATGAATAAAAAATATTCTTTCCAAGCAATCCAAAAATATTATTTTTTTCGTTTTTTATCATAATACTCAATTGCTAAAATTAACCCAAAACCAATAAAAATAAAAATAACGGAAATTAGTGTATGTAAACTTATAATTTCAGGAAAATATCTCTCATAATTTTCAATGATTTTATTTCCTCTTTGATCGATTAAATATTGACTGTTTTCAAAAACATAAATTGTTTTTTTCCAAGGCCAAACAATTCCTAAAGATCCAGCAATAAAACCTATAATCAGCGCATTAACAATTTTATTGTAATGTTTTAGGACATATCCTAAAAGATGAGAAATAGTCACCAGACCAAAAATAGAACCTGTTGCAAAAACAGTAATTATTTTTAAATATCGTATTTTAATGGCATCAGAAAAAACAGCGAAATTTCCATTTAAAATATTGATGATAATCTGTAAAAACGCATTTACAGAATCAACTAAAAGCAATACATAATTCCCTAAAAGAATTAAAATAAATGACCCTGAAAGTCCAGGAAGTGTCATTCCTGAAACCCCAATAATTCCACACAAAAAAACAAACCAAAGGTTGTCATTTTCTTTAGCTGGGGTTAAAAAACTGATTGCTAATCCTAAAAAAATACCAATCAATAAAAATATCAAAGTAGTTTTTGTCCAGACTCCAAAATCTTTTGCAATGTAATAAACTGACCCTAAGATCATACCAAAAAACCAACTCCATACATACAATTCAAAATGCTGTAAAAAATAGTCTAATACCAACGAAATACTAAAATAACTAAATATGCTTCCAGACATGATTAGTAGCAAAAACTGACCATTTATGTAATTATAAAAAATCTTAAATCGTCCGTTAATCAGTAATTTAAAAGCCTTGGTGTTTATTTTTTTAAAAGAATAAATAAGTTGTTCATAAAACCCCAAAACATAAGAAATAGCGCCACCAGAAACTCCAGGAACTTTGTTTGCAGCTCCCATTGCAAGTCCTTTTAGAAAAAGACTTACTTTTTGTGAGAAAGAAATATCTCGTTGGATTATTGTTTTTTCTCTGCCCATCTTTCCATGAATAGAATAAATAAAAATCCAAAAACAACCAAAACAATTGCCAAAACAAAATGAGAATCACCTTGAAAAGAAAATGGAGAAATACTCACTTCGTTAAAAGGAGCTTTTACACCATGAGAATCTATTCGCCATGAAGTTGTTTCTTTCCAGGGCCAAATTTTATTTAAAGAGCCAATAATAAAACCTGTTAATCCAGCCAATGTTAAGTTTTTATAATTTGCAAAAAGCCATTTTAAAATTCTTGAGAAAGACAATAATCCTATAACTGCTCCCAAACTAAAAGCAAAAATTATCCTTAAATTTCTTTCATTAAGTGCAGTTAAAATTGGTTTATAAGCACCTAATAATACTAAAATAAATGCTCCAGAAATTCCAGGTAAAATCATGGCACAAATAGCAATAGCACCCGCTAAAAACATGAAAAAAAATGAAGAATTTTCAGTAACTAAAGGATTTAAGGTTGTAATGTAAAAAGCAAAAAAAGCACCTATTATTAAGAAAAATATTACCTGAAAATTCCATTTTGTAATTTGCTTTGCAATAAAAAAAATACTTGCTAATACCAGCCCAAAGAAAAAAGACCAAACTAAAATAGGTTTATTTTCCAATAACCATTTAATAACTTTTGCCAAAGAGAGAATACTTAAAAATACACCCATTAAAAGTGATGCTAAAAAATTTCCATTCAGTTGTTTCCAAAGTTCTTTAGCTCCATTATTCTTTAAAGTTTTAAATAATGAAAAATTAATATTACTGATAGAGCTCAACAATTCTTCATAAATACCTGAAATAAAAGCGATTGTACCTCCAGAAACACCTGGAACTACATCTGCTGCTCCCATAGCAATTCCTTTAAACCCAATTACCAAATAATCTTTAATTGTTCTGCTCATCTTGTATTTTTTCGAGTACGAATATAGTTGATTTTCAAGAAAAGTTCACAAAATACCTTTGAGAATCTTTATACATTTGATTTTCTAAAAAACAATTAAAATGAATATTAAATTTATTATTTTATTTCACTAGTGTCCACAATAGATTAAAAAAGTTTATAAAATTTTTGTAAATATCTGTTTTAAGTCTCATTTTTTTGAGTGACGATTTAAACATATTCCACTTTGTTCGTAAATTAACGTAACGGATATGAATCTCGGAAAATATGTCTTTTCTCAATTGGTTGAATTTCTGCCACAAAGTGTTTTTGATAGGTTTGTAATAAAGTATGATGGCAATAAAAGTGAGATATTTTAATTGCTGGAATCAATTTTAATTTATCGTTTTCGCTCAATTATCTTCTCCCAATAGCTTGGAGATTTAATAATTGTTATCGAAGCACATCAATCAAAATCACATCATTTAGGGTTTGGTAAAAATTTAACTCGGAGCAACTTATTTAAGTCAAATGAAAATCACAATTATAAAATATTTGAGGACTTTGCGATTCATTTAATATCGATTGGCTAAGAAAAAAAATAACAATGATAGTTTTGAAATAAAAGGCAATATTTATGTTTTTGATTCTTTAACGATTGACTTGTGTTTGGGGGTGTTTTGGTTGGCTCATTTCCGAAAAACCAAAGCAAGAATAAAGCTTTATAATTTTTTTATATTAACACACAAATCCTAGTATTTATTCACATTGTAAGTTCAAGGTAGTATTTTATTTCTTAATTATCTAAAAAATATATTTGAGAAATAGCATTAAAATGGAGATTTTTTGAAAATTCTTAATCCAATAAATGTGAACAATCCATTGATTATTAGAAGTGCAAATCCAAAATCAAAACCGAAAGTTTCTAAGAAAAAAAGATTCGCGAAGTAAGTTAATATGGGAGAGAGAATGCAAATCAGGGGCACCATTTTGTCCTTTACTTCAAACTTTGTAAACAATCCAAAAGCATACAATCCCAGCAATGGACCATATGTATAGTTGGCGAATGTGAAGATTTTAGCAATCACACTTTCATCAGCAATAAAATATTTAAAAATCAATATGGTTGCTACTAAAACTAAGGAAAACAACACATGAATTTGCTTGCGAATTTTTTCTTGGTCTGACTCATTTTTCTTTTTGTCTATTTGCAAAATATCTATGCTAAATGAAGTTGTCAAGGAAGTGAGTGCAGAATCAGCACTCGAATATGCCGCTGCTATCAATCCTAAAATAAAGAAAACCGCAATTGAAAAACCTAACGTTCCATTGGTGGCAATCATTGGAAATAGTTGGTCTTTGTGAGTATCAAAACCATTTTTTTGAGCATAATCTGTTAATAATATCCCCAAAGCCAAAAAGAAAAAATTAACAATGACCAATACAATCGTAAACCAAAACATATTTTTTTGAGCGTCTTTTAAGTTTCTGCATGTCAAGTTTTTTTGCATCATATCTTGATCCAAACCTGTCATCACAATTGCTATAAATGTTCCAGCTAAAAACTGTTTCCAAAAAAAATTTCCTGCTTTTATATCTTCAAAAAAGAAGATTTTTGAATACTCACTTTCGGAAACATAGGAAAAAATATTGGAGATATTGAGTTCATCAGAAATGGTATAAATACAAACTCCAACAGCAATTAACATGAACAATGTTTGCAAGGTATCTGTCCAAACAATCGTTTTGATACCGCCTTTAAAGGTATAAATCCAAATTAATAAAATGGTGATGCAAACCGTTACCCAAAAAGGAATTCCATACGCATCAAACAGGATAATTTGCAACACATTTGCCACTAAAAATAAACGAAATGAAGCGCCAATTGTTCTGGAAAGCAAGAAAAAACTTGCGCCAGTTTTGTAGGAATATTCACCGAAACGACCTTGTAAATAGGTGTAAATGGAGGTTAAATTGAGTCTATAATATAATGGTAACAGCGCCAATCCAATCACTGCATAACCTACAATATAACCCAAAACCATTTGCATATAACTCATGCTTTGCGCTTCAACCCAACCAGGAACTGAGATAAAAGTTACACCCGAAAGTGAAGCTCCAATCATTCCAAAAGCCACTAAATACCAAGGTGAAGCATTATTTGCTTTGAAAAAAGTTGAATTATTGGCTGATTTTCCTGTGAAATAAGAAATTAAAATCAATACTGAAAAATACCCAAAAATTAAGAGTATGATATAAATTGGTTGCATTTATAAATTAAAAATTACGAATGATGAATTACGAATTACGAATTACGAATTACGAATATAGTTTTTTTATAGAATAGAAAAGTGAAATAAAAAAATCAACTAAAACTATTTTTATTTTCCTGCAAGTTCTTTTTTTTGACCTTGTAGGTTTTTCAAATATAAATTTACTCCACAAGGTTTAAATTTACACCTACAAGGTTTTGAAAACCTTGCAGGAGAGTTTTATTTTCTTTAATCACAATAGCAAAAAATACCGTCTGAAATTGTAATTTTGCCAACTATGGATTTTTCATCAAAATTATTAGAAAATGCGGTAAACGAAATGTCAAGATTGCCAGGAATTGGCAAAAGAACAGCATTGCGTTTGGTGTTGCATCTATTAAAACAGCCTAAAGAAAATACTACTTATTTATCAGAAGCAATATTGCATTTGAGAAATGATGTAAAAAACTGCGAAAAATGTCATAATATTTCTGATACAGTTTTGTGCGCTATCTGTAATAATCCCAAGCGAAATTCTGACATTGTGTGCGTTGTTGAAGATATTAGAGATGTAATGGCGATAGAAAGTACGTCTCAATTCAATGGATTGTATCATGTTTTGGGAGGGAAAATTTCTCCCATTGAAGGAATTGGACCTCAAAATTTAAAAATTGATTCATTGGTAAAAAAGGTTTCCGATGGCGAAATAAAAGAGCTGATTTTTGCGTTAAGTTCCACTATGGAAGGTGATACCACCAATTTTTACATTTACAAACAAATCGAAAAATACGAAATCACCATTTCAACTATTGCAAGAGGAATTTCAGTAGGAGACGAATTAGAATATGCTGACGAAATTACATTAGGCAGAAGCATTGTGCATAGAATTCCTTTTGATCAAAGTATTAGGGGTTAGTTTTTAACAACTAAACACCAAAAACTAAAAACTAATTCTCTTTATCCTAAGATTTTTTTGAGCGAATTCTATTGTAGAGTCTGATTCCTAGCATCAAAACGATTCCGAAAACAAAAATCCCAACCACTCCCCAAATCCAATTAATTGCGCTTTGTAAAGTCACTAAAAAGATCACTGCAAATAGAATAATAGTGGCAACTTCATTCCAAATACGGAGTTTAAAAGCGGAATATTTGATAACGTCATTTTGCAATTGACTATATATTCGTTGACAAGAATAATGGTAAAAATACAATGCCAATACAAAAGTTAATTTTACATGCATCCAAGGCATTGTGAGGAAATATGGGTTTTTATAAAGAATCCAAAATGCAAAAAAACTTGCCAAAATTGCAGAAGGCCAAGTGATAATATACCACAATCTTTTGCTCATCAATTTGTATTGAGTTTGTAAAATTTGCTTATCAGGTTGTGGTTTACTTTCAGCTTCCACATGATAAATAAACAAACGAACAATATAAAATAATCCTGCAAACCAAGTAATAACAAATATGATGTGTAATGCTTTTATGTATAAAAAATCCATTTGATAAAGTTAGTTTAAAAGTTGCAAAGTTCCAAAGTTTCGGGGTGGCAAAGTTTTGGTTTGGCTAAAAAAAACAACCAAAAACCACCAACTATGAAATATTTTTCCAGTCATTGATCCAAGAAACCATCACATCAACCCAATCATCATTGTCATTCATACAAGGAATGTGTTTGTAATTTGTTCCTCCAGCTTCCAAAAATTCCTCTTTTCCTTCCATGGCAATTTCTTCCAACGTTTCTAGACAATCAGAAACAAAAGCAGGTGTCACAACCACTAGTTTCTTTTTGCCTAATTCAGGGAATTTTTCCAATTCAAAGTCTGTGTATGGTTTTAGCCAAGGGTCTTTTAACAAACGAGATTGAAAAGAATTGCTGTGATTGGTTTCGTTCAACCCCAATTCTTTGGCAATCGCTTTTGTAGTTTCAAAACATTGATGTCTGTAACAAGTATGATGTGCCACTGAATTTCGCTCACAACAAGAGCCATCTAATTTGCAATGACTTTTTGTTGGATCCGATTTTTTGATATGTCTTTCAGGAATTCCATGATATGAAAACAATACATGATCATAGTCAAAACCTTTTAAATGATTGGCAATATTGCTGCTCATCGCTTTGATATACGCTGGTTTGTTATAAAAAGGAGGCAACACATCTAAAATGATATTTGGATATTTTTCAGCAATAATTTCTTCAGCTTTTACTACCACAGTTTCAAAAGATGACATCGCATAATGTGGATATAAAGGCACTAAAAAGATTTCAGTAACACCTTTATCAACCAAATTTTTAATTCCTTTTTCCATACTCATAGAGCCATAACGCATCGCAAGTTCAACAGGAATATTGATTTTTTGTTTGATTTTTTCCGTAAATCTTTCCGAAATGACCACTAATGGAGAACCTTCATCCCACCAAATTTTTTTGTACGCTTTTGCTGATTTTTTTGGACGAAAATTCAAAATAATTCCTTTGATTAAAACGTAGCGTTTCCAATAATCAATGTCAATGACACGTTCGTCCATTAAAAACTCATCCAGATATTTTTTAACATCTTTGATCTCTGTTGAGTCTGGTGATCCTAAATTGTTTAATAATATTCCTTTCATGGTAAGGTTTAAAAGCTTAAAAGTTTAAAAGTTTCAAGTTTAAAAGTTGAAAACCTCTTGTCATTCTGAACTTGTTTCAGAATCTTATTTTTAATTTTCGCTAAAAGCTAAAAGCCAATAGCTAATTTCCTAATTGATTTGTAATTTCATACAATACAATTGCCAAACTATGAATCACATTCATGCTTGAATTTCTTCCGTACATTGGGATTGCAATGGTGAAATCTGTCAAACTTACATTTGAAATTCCATTTCTCTCACTTCCCAAAATTAATGCGATTTTTTCATAATTTTTAAAATTAAAATCTTGAATATTTATGCTTTTATCAGTAATTTCTATACCAATAATAGTGTAACCAAGTTGTTTTAAAATGATGATTTTTTTGTCAAAATCACTATAAAATTCACATTCAATTTGATTGAAAGTATTTCTTGCAGTTTTTACCACTTTTGTATTTTCAATAAACGGTGAGCTTTCGTGTAAAAAAATTTTTTCTGCACCAAAACTTTCTGCAACACGAAAACACATACCAATATTTTCAGGGGTTCTTATGGCATCACAAACAATCGAAATTGGAAATTTTTGTTGTTTATTTTTTAAATCTCTATGTGTTAGTTGTTTCAAGGTTTGTTTGTTAGTTGTTAGTTCATGGTTTTTGTTTGATGGTTTCAGTGGATTAGCTCAAAGACTGTAAATATTTTTTTGGAGTAATTCCAAACTTTTTTTTAAAAGCGGCAATAAAGTGACTTGCAGAACTGTATCCTAATTGATTACCAACTTCATTGACATTATATTGGTTTGTTTCTAGTAATTTTCTTGAATGTTCCATTTTGTAATCAAACAAAAAACTATATACAGTGTCTCCATAAATTTGTTTAAATCCTTCCTTTAACTTCTTAATATTCAGTCCAATTTCATTTGCTAGTTCTTGTAAACTTGGTGGTTCAGCCATTCTTGAAATGATGATCTCTTTGGCTTTTCTGATTTTTAAAACGTTTTGTTCATCCACCAAAAATGGACAATATTCACCAATTGTTGTTTCATCTTTTTGAAAATGCAAGCTCAATAATTCATAAATTTTGCCTTTCACATACAATTCTCTGACAGAGCTATTCACTTTTGTATTGATAATTTGTTGTAAAACAATGGCTACAGTTGGCTTTATTTCTTTGTCATCATAATATTTTTTATTGCTATTTTCATCACTTAAAAATGAAATGTATCCTGATTCTTTCGAAAAAAGTGAATGAAATTTTTCAATCGAAATTAAAATCGAAATTAAGGTTGTTTTTGGGTGAATTTCTAAATTTATCGGCAATGTTCTTTGCGGATTGTACAATAAAATAGAACGATTATCCAAAACATCAAAAGAATAATTGCTATTATTAAAAAAAAACTTCGAATTTCCTCTTAAACAAAAATGTAATTGAATAAAAGTACTGTTGATGGTTCTTTCAAATGTTTGTTTTTCAGCACTTTCATTTTGAAAATGGAGGATATAAAAACCATTCTCTAGGTTGACTTCTTCAATGGTACTTTCTCCGACATTTTTAATCATATGAAACTTTTTTTGATGGTTTTCTTTTATTTAGAATCATTCTATATAAATAGCTTTTAAAAGCTTGATATCCTCGCAAAAATAACTATTTACAGAGGTTTTTTTATTAAAATTTTATTAAAAAACAGTGAACGTTATTAAAAGTACTTTTAGCGATACTTTTTCTAATAAATCCTTTTTAATTTTGTACCACTTTTAAGAAATATGCAAGAGATTAAACAAAAGTATTTTTATAACATTGGTGTAAGTTACAAAAAAGCAGACATAACAATTCGCGGGAAATTTTCTTTATCAAAGGAAAATCAAATTGCACTATTGAATATAGCAAAGGAAAGAGGATTTGATGGTGTTTTTGTAATTTCAACCTGCAACAGAACTGAAATTAGTGGTTTTGCAGAGCGCCCTTGTCAATTAATTGAGCTTTTGTGTGAGTTAACTGAAGGTTCAATTCAAGAATTTACAAAGGTTTCTAATATTTATAAAGAAAGTGAAGCAATTGATCAATTATTCAGAATTGGAACAGGATTAGAGAGCCAAATTTTGGGCGATTACGAAATTGTTGGGCAATTGAAACAGTCCTTTAAATTGGCAAAATCTCAAAAAACAACCAATTCTTTCACAGAAAGACTTTTAAACAGCGTTTTTCAGGCTAGTAAACGTGTAAAAAATGAGACCAAATTAAGTTCGGGAACAACCTCAGTTTCTTACGCAGCTGTTCAATATATCATCAAAAATGTTCCAAATTTCAACACTAAAAATATTTTGGTTTTTGGATTGGGAAAAATGGGAAAATATACTTGTAAAAATTTGGCAGAATACTCAAAGAATTCAAATGTTTGTTTAATCAACAGAACTGAAGAAAAAGCTACTGAATTTATTAAAGATTACAAGTCTATAAGAAAAGGAACCATCGAAAACCTAATTTCTGAAATTGAAAAAACAGATATTTTGATTGTTTCAACAGGTGCTGAAAAACCAACAATTACCAAAAATCATATCTCAAAAAAGAAAGAATTATTGATTTTAGACTTGTCAATGCCAGAAAATGTATCTTTGAATCTTGTTGATTACAAGGGAGTTACTTTGATAAATATTGATGAACTTTCTAAAATTACTGATGAAACGTTGTCTATTCGTCAACGAGAAATTCCGTTTGCTGAAGCAATTATTGAAACTCACAAAAATGAATTTAATGATTGGCAAAATCAACGCAAGTATACACCTACAATTACTGCACTAAAAAATTCTTTAGAGAATATTAAAAATGATGAAATCAAATTTCAGAGAAAAAAAATACCTAATTTTGACGAACATCAAGCAGAAATTATTTCTTCAAGAATCATTCAAAAAATAACGACACAATTTGTAAAACATTTGAAAGAAGAGGGAATTTCAGCTTCACAAAGTATTCAAGTTATCAATAAGGTATTTCAATCTTAATAAATTTTTCATGCAAAAAATAATCAGAATTGGAACTCGTGAAAGCCAATTAGCACTTTGGCAAGCTAACAAAGTGCACAAAGAATTAGAGGTTTTAGGGTTTGAAACTGAAATTGTTCCCATTAAATCTACAGGAGATATTATTTTAGAAAAACCTTTGTATGAACTAGGAATTACTGGAATTTTCACAAAAAATTTAGACATTGCCTTACTGGAAAAAAGGATTGATATCGCTGTACACTCCATGAAAGATGTGCCAACGGTTTTACCTAAAGGAATTATGCAAATTGCAGTTTTAAAACGTGCGAATTATAATGATATTTTGGTTCTAAAAGGAACAGAAGAATTTTTTGGTCAGCAAGAAGGAACTATTGCAACAGGAAGTTTACGCAGAAAAGCACAATGGCTCAATCGTTATCCAACACATAAAGTGGTTGATTTGCGTGGTAATGTAAATACAAGAATTGAAAAATTGGAAAATAGTGACTGGAATGGAGCTGTTTTTGCCGCAGCAGGATTAGAAAGATTAGGAATAAGATCTGCAGGCGCCATCAATCTTTCATGGATGATTCCTGCACCAGCTCAAGGTACAATTATGATTAGTTGTCTTGAAAATGACGATTTTGTAAAAGAAGCTTGTGCGAAATTAAATGATTATGAAACCCAAATTTGTGTTGGCATTGAACGTGAATTTTTGAATTTGTTGGAAGGTGGTTGTACAGCACCAATTGGAGCATTGGCATATATTGATAAAAAAACAGAAGAAATTAATTTTAAAGGAGAGTTACTGAAAAGAGATGGTTCAAAAAAAATTTCTGTAGGTAAAAATGTAGCTTTAGGACGTCATAAATTTTTAGCAAAAGATTGCGCTGATTACATTATCAATAAAGGAGGAAAAGAATTGATGTTGGAAGATGAAGATTTTTCTTTAGTAAATCACACTGTATTTTCTACAAAAAAATTATCAGAAGCTCAAAAGAAATTGTTGCCAAGAACGATTGAAGTTTTGGACAGCGATTTTATCAAAATTCGTTTCAACAGAATTTCGCCAAAAGTGATGAAACAAGAAATTGAAAATGTAGTCATCACCAGTCAAAACGGGGTTGATTCAATTTTGAATTCCTTTACAAGAAACGAAATAAAGTTCAAAAATATTTTTTGTGTTGGAAGACGTACAAAAAATTTAATTGAAAACAATATTGGAAAAGTAACTTTCACTGCTAAAGATGCAAAACAATTGGCTGAATACTTAGCTGAAAGCTTGATTAACAAAGAAGTAACTTATTTTTGTAGCGATGTGCGTTTGGATATTTTACCTGCTTATTTACATGCTAAAAATATTATTGTCAACGAAGTTGAAGCATACAAAACCACGTTAAGTCCAGTGAAAATTGAGGATACTATAAAAGGAGTTTTATTTTACAGTCCATCTGGAATTGAAAGTTATTTAAAAAAAAATGACACTAACAGAACTGCTTTTTGTATTGGAGAATCAACTGCTGATTTCGCAAAAAAGTATTTTAAAAATGTAGAAGTTTCCAATTTACCAAGTGTTGAGGATCTTTTAGAATTGGTAAAAATTTATTTTTCTAACCCTAACTTTTCCAGAGGAAATGTATAGTTATTGGAAGTAAAAAATAGTAAGTATAACTTTAAAAGTGTGTTCCCCTTTGGGGAAATAGGGGCTCATGTATAGAACAAGAAGACTCAGAAAAACAGCCGCAATTAGAAGATTGGTCAAAGAAACCAATTTGTCTGTTAACGATTTTATATATCCACTTTTTATTGAAGAAGGTCAAAATATTGAAAGAGAAATTATATCAATGCCAGGCATCAAACGTTTTTCTTTAGATAGAATTTCAAAAGAATTAGACGATGTTGTTGCATTGAAAATTCCTGCAGTGTTGCTTTTTGGAATTCCGTCAAACAAAGACAATGAAGGGACAGAAACTTGGAATGAAAATGGAATAATACAAAAAGCGATTCGTTTTATAAAGCAAAATTATCCTGATTTATACGTAATTACAGATGTTTGTTTTTGCGAATATACTTCACATGGTCATTGCGGAATTATTCACGAAAATGATGTTGACAATGATGCCACTTTGGTAAATATTGCTAAGCAAGTAATTTCGCATGCAAAAGCGGGGGTTGATATGGTTGCGCCTTCAGGAATGATGGATGGAACTATTGAAATGGTGCGTCAATCTTTAGATAATTCAGGTTTTTCTGATTTGCCAATTATGGCATATTCAGTAAAATATGCTTCTGCTTTTTATGGGCCTTTTAGAGATGCAGCAGATTCTGCGCCTACTTTTGGCGACCGAAAAACCTATCAAATGGATCCTGCAAATAGAGAAGAAGGGTTCCGAAAAGCTACTTTTGATGCTGAAGAAGGCGCTGATATTTTAATGATAAAACCAGCATTATCTTATTTAGATATTATTCGTGATTTAAAAAACAATTTTGACAGACCTATTGCCTGTTATAATGTAAGTGGTGAATATGCGATGATTAAAGCGGCTGCAGAAAAAGGTTGGATTGATGGTGAAAAAGTGATGATGGAAAGTTTGCTTTCGATGAAAAGAGCAGGAGCAGATATTATTATTACCTATTTTGCAAAAGAGGCCGCAAGGATTTTATTGAAGTAAAGTTACTATACCACTTCGAGTGCAGTCGACAGGCTTTATGAGGTCTCTACTGCCCTTGACCAGACAAAAAGAAAACAAAAATGAAATTCCAAAAATCACAAAAATTGTACGAACAAGGATTGATAAACCTTGTAGGCGCTGTAAACTCACCTGTAAGAGCATTTGCTTCTGTGGGCGGAAATCCTTTGTTTATCAAGATGGCAAAAGCATCAAAAATCATTGATGTTGATGACAATGAATACTTGGATTTGGTGCTGTCTTATGGGCCAATGGTTTTGGGTCATCGTCATAAAAAAGTACAAAAAGCTGTTCACAAGGCGCTGAAAAATGGCTACTCATTTGGCGCATCAACAGAAAATGAAATTATTTTAGCAAAAATAGTTTGTGATGCTTTTCCAGGAATGGACAAAGTACGTTTTGTAAATTCTGGAACTGAAGCTGTCATTAGTGGAATTCGCTTGGCGAGAGCGTTTACTGGAAAAGACAAAATCATCAAATTTGCAGGTTGCTATCATGGGCATCAAGATGCATTATTGGTTGCAGCTGGTTCAGGATTGGCAACGTTGAGTTTGCCAGGAAGTTTGGGTGTTCCTAAGGGAGCAGTAGAAAATACGTTAATTTCAGAATATAACAATTTAGAAAGTGTCAAAATACACTTTGAAAAAGATGATAATATTGCAGGAGTAATCATTGAACCTGTTTGTGGAAATATGGGTGTTGCTATTCCTCAAAATAATTTTTTGAAAGATTTAAAAACATTTTTAGAAACTAAAGGGGCTTTGTTAATTGCTGATGAAGTAATGACTGGTTTTCGTTCAAAATTTGGTGGGGCTCAAGAATTATTGGGTGTTGAAGCAGATATCACTTGTTTGGGAAAAGTAATTGGAGGTGGATTTCCTGTAGGTGCTTACGGAGCAAGAAATGAAATTATGGAAAAAGTGGCTCCTTTGGGTGGCATGTATCAAGCAGGAACTTTAAGTGGAAATCCAATTGCAATGGCTGGAGGAATTTCAACGTTGACTGAATTAAAAAAACAAAATCCGTATCAAAAGTTTGAAGAAATTGGAGCTGTTTTAGAAATAATTTTACTAGAAACTGCCAAAAAATACCATGTTGATTTGGTTGTCAATCGTTTTGGATCGATGATGAATCCATTTTTTACAAATATCAAAGTCACTAATTTTAAAGAAGCACAAACTTCAGACACCAAAAAGTTTGCAGTTTTCTTTTGGGAAATGATAAAAAACGGCGTGTTTTTACCTCCATCACAGTTTGAAGCATGGTTTTTATCTTCAGTAATTTCAGAAAAAGATATAAAGATATTTGCAAAAGCAGTTGATAAGGCAATGAAGAAAGTGGCTATTAGCTCTTAGCTTTTGGCTTTTAAAAGTTTGATGAAATAAAGAAAAAATGAGAGATTTCAAAAAATTAAATATTTGGTCTGAAGGAATTCAAATTGTTAAGGAAGTTTATCTTATTGCTAAAAAATTACCTTCAGATGAAAAATTTGGTTTAAAAAGTCAAATTACAAGAGCTGCAGTTTCTATTCCTTCAAATATTGCTGAAGGTTCAGGAAGAAATAGTGAAATTGAATTTAAAAGGTTTTTAGAAATTTCATTAGGTTCACTTTTTGAATTACAAACTCAATTAATAATTATTCAAGAGCTTAATTTAATTGAATCAAAAGATTTAATCCTTGTTTTTGAATTACTTGAGAAAGAGGGAAAGATGAAAAATGGATTTATAAAAACTATAAAAAATAATTTGTAAAAAACAAAATTAGCAAATAACAAAAGCTAAAAGCCAACAGCCAGATAATGATAAAAAACGACCTATTTCTAAAAGCCTTAAAAGGCGAAACTGTGCAAAGACCTCCAGTTTGGATGATGCGTCAAGCAGGAAGATATTTGCCTGAATTTCAAGAAATCAAAGCAAAATATGATTTTTTTACTCGTTGTCAAACTCCAGAATTGGCCTCAGAAATTACGGTGCAACCCATTCGTAGATTTGGAATGGATGCAGCTATTTTGTTTTCTGATATTTTGGTTGTTCCGCAAGCAATGAATATTGAAGTGGAAATGAAATCCAATTTTGGACCTTATTTACTCAATCCAATTCGAAATCAAAAGGACTTAGACAGTGTTGTGATTCCTGATGTTCATCAAGAATTGGGATATGTGATGGAAGCTATAAAAATGACAAAAGAGAAACTCAACAACGAAATTCCGTTGATTGGTTTTGCTGGTTCTCCTTGGACAATTTTGTGTTATTGTGTTCAAGGTCAAGGTTCTAAAACTTTTGACAAAGCAAAAGAATTGTGTTTTACGAATCCAGTTGTGGCGCATTCATTACTGCAAAAAATTACGGATACAACCATTGCGTATCTAAAAGCAAAAGTGGCAGCTGGTGTTGATGCTGTACAAATTTTTGATTCTTGGGGAGGCATGTTATCGCCAACAGATTATGAAACCTTTTCTTGGCAATACATTCAGCAAATTATTGATGCGTTGAAAGATTCAACTCCAGTAATCGCTTTCGGAAAAGGCTGTTGGTTTGCATTGCACACCATGGCTAGGTCTGGAGCTTCAGCTTTGGGTGTTGATTGGACGTGCTCCGCAAGAAATGCCCGTTATTTATCAGGAGGAAATATTACTTTACAAGGAAATTTTGATCCTGCAAGATTGTTGTCTCCGCCATCGGAGATCAAAAAAATGGTGCATCAAATGATCAATGAATTCGGAAAAGATAGATATGTGGTGAATTTAGGACATGGAATTTTGCCAAATATTCCGCTCGAAAATGCGAAAGCTTTTGTAGATGCTGTGAAGGAATATCGTCAGTAATCTTTGGGCGTCCCCTAAAGGTCGCGCTTTCGGCAGTCGCTTCCCACAAAAAAGCGGGAGAGCTCCAACAATGCCTCAATCGCTAACGCAAACTCGGAAATATGATTAAAAATATCATTTTAGGAATCAAAGAGTATGGAGGTGCTTTTGCGCTAATCTCTAAACTAAAACTTTGGAAATATTTTATAATTCCTGTCTTTATTAGTATTTTTATAGCTGTTTTAATTGCGCTTGAAGCCTATATTTTGTCTGATAATATTGGTTCTTTTATCTCAAAAGCATGGATTTGGGATTGGGGCAAAGAAACTTTTACTGGCTTGAGTAATTTTTTTGGAGCAGTAATTATCATCATTCTTGGATTGATTGTGTACAAACATATTATTTTGGCATTTTCTGCGCCATTTATGGGGATTGTTTCCGAAAAAATAGAATTTCATTTGTATGGAGATGTGAAACATTTGCATCGAAAATCTTCTTTTTTCGAGCAATTAATCAGAGGAATTCGAATTAATATTAGAAATTTATCCAAAGAATTGTTGTTCAGCTTGCCGCTTTTAATTCTGAAATTTATTCCCATCGTAAATCTTTTTTCAACAATGTTATTGTTTTTATTGCAAGCATATTATGCAGGTTTTGGAAATATGGATTATACCTTAGAACGTCATTTTAATTATAGAGATAGTGTACATTTCATTCAAAAAAGAAGAGGTTTCGCCATTGGAAATGGGATTGTTTTTATGCTGTGTTTATTGATTCCTGTTGTCGGAATTATCATTGTTTTGCCATTGTCAGTAACTGCTGCAACTACAAAAACACTCAGTTTGTTGCATGATAAACATGAAATTGTGTATGAAAGATAAGTTTTATAACTACATAGAAAATCTTCAAAATACCATCACTTCAACGTTAGAAGCAATTGATGGAAAAGCAACTTTCAAGGAAGATATTTGGGTTCGTGAAGAAGGTGGAGGGGGTAAAACTAGAGTCATTGAAAATGGAGCAATCTTCGAAAAAGGGGGCGTAAATATCTCTTCTGTGTATGGAGAATTGCCTGAAGTTTTGCGAAATCAATTTGGGGTAAAAGAAGGCGATTTTTTTGCTTGTGGACTCAGTTTGGTATTGCATCCAATAAATCCATTTATTCCTTCGGTTCATGCAAATTGGCGTTATTTTGAAATGTACAATGCATCAGGAGAAATCGTTACGCAATGGTTTGGTGGTGGTCAAGATTTGACTCCGTATTATTTGTTTGAGGAAGATGCTATTCATTTTCATCAGGTTTGTAAAACGGCTTGCGATAAGCATCATCTGGATTTTTATCCAACTTTCAAGAAAAATTGTGATGCCTATTTTTGGAATGCTCACAGAAATGAAGCACGTGGTATCGGGGGTTTATTTTTCGATTATTTAAAAGAAACTGAGGATTTTTCAATTGAAAATCGATATGATTTTGTTACTGAAATTGGGAATAGTTTCCTCAATTCTTATCTGCCAATTGTTGAAAAAAGAAAAAACATCGATTTTACTCAACAACAAAAAGATTGGCAGGAAATTAGAAGAGGACGTTATGTCGAGTTTAATTTGATACATGACAAAGGTACGCTTTTCGGGCTAAAAACCAACGGACGCATTGAAAGTATTTTGATGAGTTTACCCCCAAAAGTTCAATGGATATACGATTTACATCCAGTAGAATATTCAGATGAAGCTATTTTAATTGAAGTTTTGAAAAATCCTAAAAGTTGGATATAACTTTATAATTTTTAAAATTTGTTAATTTCATTGTATATTCAATAATCTAAGTATCTAATATTGTTATTTTATTGTTAATAACATAATTTTAATCTAAAATATCTTTCTATTTTCAATTTTTTTTTAAAATGAATTCAACCCTTTTTTTGTATTTTTGCATGCATAAAAAGTAATCACATGTCTAAATTTGAATTAAAGCTACCAAAAATGGGTGAAAGTGTTGCTGAGGCAACCATTACATCTTGGTTAAAAAAAGTTGGAGATACTATTGAATTGGACGAAGCTGTTGTAGAAATTGCAACAGACAAAGTAGATTCAGAAGTACCAAGTGAAGTAGAAGGAACTTTGGTTGAAATCTTATTTGAAAAAGATGCGATTGTTCAGGTTGGACAAACGATTGCGATTATTGAAACAAGCAGTGATTCAGCCCTAAAAATTCAAAAGCAAGATATTGAAACGCCGGCTGAGGTTCAAGAAGTTGAAAAAAAGATTGAAAAAGTAGTCGAAATTATAGCAACTCCTATCACAAAGACCTCTGATTCTGGAAAATTTTATTCTCCTTTGGTGCGTAATATTGCGCAAACTGAAGGAATTTCTATGGAAGAATTGGAGTTGATTTCTGGAAGTGGAAAGGAGGGTAGAGTTACCAAAGAAGATATTTTACAGTTTATAGAACACAAAAAAGGGGCGCCAAAAGTTGATTCAACTCCAATACTTGTTGAGGAAAAAGTAGTAGCAACTATCCAAAAAGAACAGCCAAAAATACTTGCATCTATTAATGGTATTGATGAAATTATTGAAATGAGCAGAATGGGCAAATTGGTTGCAAAACACATGGTTGATTCTGTGCAAACATCCGCGCATGTTCAATCGTTTATTGAAATTGATATGACCAATATCGTAAAATGGCGTGAAAAAGTCAAAGATGCTTTCTTGAAAAGAGAAGGTGAGAAGTTGACTTTTACCCCGATTTTAATGCATGCAGTGGCATCAACCATCAAAAAATATCCGATGATTAATATTTCTGTTGATGGGGATAAAATTATCAAAAGAAAAAATATCAATCTAGGAATGGCAGCTTCTTTGCCTGATGGAAATCTCATTGTTCCTGTGATTAAAAATGCAGATCAATTGAATTTGGTAGGTATGACCAAACAAGTGAATGATCTTGCAAACAGAGCAAGAATCAATCAGTTGAAACCAGACGAAATTCAAAATGGTACTTATACAGTAACCAATGTGGGTAGTTTTGGTTCGGTAATGGGAACGCCTATTATCAACCAACCACAAGTGGCAATCTTGGCTTTGGGTGCGATTCGAAAAGTACCTGCTGTGATTGAAACGCCTGAGGGTGACTTTATCGGCATCAGACAAAAGATGTTTGTATCACATTCTTATGACCACAGGGTTGTAAACGGCGCTCTTGGTAGTATGTTTATAAATACATTGAAAGATACCTTAGAATCTTGGGATTTGAATCAGGATTTTTAATAGAAAATATTTTTTTATTGTATATGTTTTGAAAAACTATGCCAACATCGTCACAGGATTTTCAATATATGTTTTTAAGGTTTGTAAAAATTGAGCACCTACAGCACCATCAACGGTTCTGTGGTCGCAAGTTAAGGTCAATTTCATGGTGTTGCCCACTACAATTTGTCCGTTTTTAACCACTGGTTTTTCAACAATGGCTCCAACAGATAAAATCGCAGAATTGGGTTGATTGATAATAGAAGTAAAACTTTCGATGCCAAACATGCCTAAGTTAGAAACCGTAAACGTGCTTCCTTGCATTTCTGCAGGCGTGATTTTTTTGTTTCTTGCTTTTCCTGCCAAATCTCTAACAGCAGCACCAATTTGCGTTAAACTCAATTGATTGGTGTGTTTGATCACAGGAACTAACAAACCATCTTCAACAGCAACAGCCACTCCAACATGAATGTGACTGTGGTATTTTGTGTTTTCGTCAGTCCAAGAAGTATTTACTTGTGGGTGTTTTTGCAATGCCATTGCACACGCTTTTACAACCATATCATTGAAAGAAACTTTTGAATTTGGAATTTCGTTGATTAAATTTCTTGATGCCATAGCATTGGCCATATCAACTTCAATATTCAAAGTGAAATCAGGAGAAGAAAACTTAGAATTCCCTAAAGATTTCGCAATTGCTTTGCGCATCTGTGAATTCATCACTTCCGAAGTTTTTTCATCACCTGTAAATTGAATTACAGCGTAATTTTCCCCAGCTATTTTCTCAACTTGAGGTTGTGTTGATTCAATAATTTTAGCAGTAGTAGTAGTAATGTTTTCAACATCTTTTTTGATAATTCTGCCATTTTCTCCTGAGCCATTTACATCAGATAAATTAATTCCCTTATCAGAAGCTATTTTTTTGGCCAAAGGTGAAGCAAAAATTCTTCCGTTTGAAGCGTTTGCTGTTGTATTTGTATCTGTTGAATGTGAAACGTCCGATTCTTTTTCAACAGGTTTTTCAATTGTTTTTTCATCAGTTATTGAAGCTGTTGCAGTGATATTTCCAGAAAGAATTTTAGAAACATCTGTTTCTTTTGGCCCAATAATAGCTAATAAACTATCTACAGTAGTAGTTTCACCTTCTTGAACGCCAATGTATAAAAGGGTTCCTTCATAAAAAGATTCAAATTCCATAGTGGCTTTATCAGTTTCGATTTCAGCCAAAATATCACCTTCTTCAACGCTGTCACCAACTTTTTTCAACCAAGAAGCCACAGTTCCATCAGTCATAGTATCACTCAAACGTGGCATTGTAATTATTTGAACTCCCTCAGGAATTGCAGTAACTTCAGCAGTTGTTTTTTCACTGATTTCTTTTATTTCTTCAAATTTTGGAGCTGCTGATTTAGTTTCCTCTTTAGCAGTTGTCTTTTCTTCTTTTGGAGTCTTAGCTTTTACACTTAAAAGTGCAGAAATGTCTTCATCTTCTTTACCAATAATTGCTAATAATTGATCAACAGGAGTTGTTTCACCTTCTTGAACGCCAATATATAACAAAGTTCCTTCATGAAAAGATTCAAATTCCATGCTAGCTTTGTCAGTTTCGATTTCTGCTAAAATTTCACCTTCTTCTACTTTATCTCCCACTTTTTTCAACCATTTTGCCACAACACCTTCTTCCATGGTGTCACTCAATCTGGGCATATTCACAACTGTAGCCATATCTTAACTTATAAAAGGATAATTTTTTTGTTCATAAACCATATCATACATTTGCTGTGTTTCAGGATATGGAGATTCTTCTGCAAATTTTTCACATTCAGCTACCAATTTTTTTACCTGCTTATCAATAGCCGCAATTTCTTCGTCAGTAGCATATTTATTTTCGATAATAACATCCAAAATTTGCGTGATTGGATCTATTTTTTTATATTCTTCTACTTCGTCTTTTGTCCTATAATGTTGTGCATCAGACATTGAATGACCTCTATATCTGTAGGTTTTCATTTCTAAAAATGTAGGCCCATCTCCACGTCTTGCTCTTTTAATTGCTTCATCAATTGCTTCTGCAACCTTTATTGGATTCATAGCATCAACTGGTCCACATGGCATTTCGTAACCCAAACCAAGTTTCCAAATATCAGTATGATTTGCAGTTCTCTCTACTGAAGTTCCCATGGCATAACCATTGTTTTCACAAATAAAAATAACAGGTAATTTCCATAACATTGCCAAGTTAAAAGCTTCATGCAAAGAACCTTGTCTTGCAGCCCCATCACCAAAACAGGTCAAAGTAACAGCATCACTTCCTTTATATTTGTCACCAAAAGCGATTCCAGCTCCTAAAGGAATTTGACCACCAACAATTCCATGACCACCATAAAAACCAAATTCTTTCGAAAAAATATGCATAGAACCACCCATTCCTTTTGATGTCCCAGTTACTTTCCCATACAATTCAGCCATCACTTTTTTAGGATCCTCTCCCATTCCAATTGGCTGAACGTGATTTCTGTAAGCAGTAATCATTTTGTCTTTTGATAAATCCATAGCGTGAATTGAACCAGCTAAAATGGCTTCTTGACCATTGTATAAATGCAAAAATCCTCTTACTTTTTGTTGGATGTAAACAGAAGCTAATTTATCTTCAAATTTGCGCCAAAAGAGCATGTCTTTGTACCAATCTAAATAGGTCTGTTTGGTAATTTCCTTCATTTTTTTATAATTGTTGTAAGTAGTGTAAATTAAAAAAATATTTTTTAAAATTGAATTACAAAAATAGCAGTTTTATAAACAATAAAAAAACTTGGTTTTAGGTATTTTCCCGAAAACTTTTTCGGTGATTTTTTATTTGTCTTTTGCAATGATTAGCGATGCTTTTGCTCCTGTTGCTAAATTCCATTCGCTTGATGAAATTAGCATTCCAGCATCATTAAAGACTTTGAAAGCAGCAGTATTTGGTCCAGAAGTGCCTTGATTTAAAGCTAGAATTTCGATTTTATTGATTCCAACTTCCAAAGGAATATTAAATTTTTGCCACCTTTCTTCAAGTGAAATGTTATAAACTACAGGAATGTCATTCACGAAAATAGTAACTCTATCACCATCAGGATATTGATAATCTCTACAAATAATATTTACACTTTTAGAATCTGTCCTAAAACTTCCTAAATCTTGGTCGATTTTAGGAATCATATATTGACCATTTATTTTTTTGAATGATTTCAAAAACTGTTCCTCATTAAATTTTTCTTTGGTTAAAATTCCTTTTTTGCTGAGGTCTTCGTCTTGTTGTTTTTTGAGTTTTTCATTTTCTTTTTCGAATGCTTTTTTAAATCCGTCAGTACCATCTAAATAAACCTCTTCAGGTTTTTTTACTTCTTTTGCATTATTTAAAATGATTGTTTTCTTTTTTCCTTTTTCTTGAGATCCGCTTGAACCGTCAATTTGTGAAAAGGAATTTAGTTTGAAAAAAAAGACAGGAATTATTAAAAGAGATTTCAAAAATTGTTGCATAATCAAAAATTATTTTTCAATTAAATACAAATATAATGCCGAATTTAAAAGACAAAGTTTAATAAATGTTAAAAATTTTATTCGACCGGAAAATTGAAATACGTTTCATGAAAAGGCTCATTTTTCAATGTAAAATGCCACCATTCATTGTCATAGGGATTAAAACCGTTTTCTAACATTATTTTTCTTAAAAGCAGCCTATTTTTTTGTTGCTTTTTTGTAATTTTTTTATAAAATGGATGAGATTCATCACCGAAAAAATCAAATGAACTTCCCATGTCTAATTCCTTTCCTGTTTTGAGTTTTACCAAAGTTAAATCAATAGTACTTCCTCTTGTGTGAGCTGATTTTGATGCTATATATCCTTGAAAAAATAATTGGGATTTAGATACTTTTGGATAAAATTCTTTTTTCATTAAAGTATCATTCAACGCTTTAGCCCATTTCACAAAATGATCGACAGCTTCTTGAGGTCTATAAGCATCAAAAATTTTCAAACCCAATCCTTCTTTTTTTAAAATAGATTGTATTTTTCTTAAGGCTGTTGCAGTTTGTTGCGTCATGATAATGCAATCATTTTTGTAACCATCAATAGGTTTTCCTATAAAATTATGATTTCCTAAATACCTCAATTCTGATTGAATTGTGTTTTCAATGTCTGATAAATACACAAAACCCAAGGGCATTTTTTGAGCATTAATTAACAAACTAAAACTCAGTAAAAAGAAGAATAGGCTATTTTTCACACCTCAAAAGTACACAAATTTTTTTATGTGATGATTAGTTGAAAAATATTGGTTAATTTTGGGGGTATGGAACAATTGAATTTAACTACACCAGCATTATTATTTTCGGCAATTTCTTTGATTATGTTGGCTTACACGAATCGCTTTTTGGCGTATGCAGCTGTAATTAGAAACTTACATGACAAATATTTAAAAGAAAAAGACAATTCATTATTGCGTCAAATTCAAAACTTAAAAATGCGTTTAAACCTCACAAAATGGATGCAAATATTTGGAATCACAAGTTTGCTTTTATGTGTTTTGACCATGTTTTTAATTTATGTGAATGAGCATAATTTTGCCGCGTATATTTTTGGGCTAGCCTTGATTTTATTGATTTTATCTTTGGCTTTATTGATTAAAGAAATTCACATTTCCAATCAAGCTTTGCAACATCATATTGCTGATATTGAGAAGTATTTAAAAAAAGAAAAATAAGGGTGTTTTATTAATTTTGGATTCGATCTAACTCATCACTCAATCCATTTTTAACTTTTTTGCTCTCTTTTTTAGGACCTCCAAAATTGTAGGTAATTCCAATTCCAAAACGGCGATTGTCTGCAATATACGTTCCATCAAGCATTATTCCTCCATAATCAGAAGTATAAGGATATTCGCTCTCTGTTCGTAAAATATCACTACCAGTAATGCGTACTTGTAGTTTTTTATCTAAAAAATCTTTTCGGATTCCAAAACTCAAACCCTCAGTTCCTTCAATAAAAACAGAACCTCTCCAAATCCATTTGCTACGTTGTGTAAAGGTAATATCCACTAAAAAATCAGGACTAATTTTAATGTTATTTTGAATACGATAATCCCATAAATTATTTTCAATATCAATAGTAGTGCTTTCAACATTTCCATTAAAAGTCTCTTTGGATATGTTTCCTAAAACCATTAAATCCCAAAAATTTGTCAACGTTACAGGAACACTTACTGAAACTCCAAAATTTGTGGCATTGTCCATGTTACGTGGAATAATTTGAGTAGATTCATTTCCTGTAATTTCTACAATTCTTGAAAAGAAATCAGTGGTTTTACCATAAGAAATAGTTACTATATATTTTTGTAAATACGAATATGAAGTTTGATAATTCATGATGTAATTTGGATTCAAAAACGGATTTCCTTTCCAAACAACCAATTGACTAACAGGACTTTCAAACGGATTTAAATCTTGGTAATTAGGTCTTGCAATACGTCTTCCAATTCCTAAACTTAGACTGTGTTTTTCTTGATCATCATAAGACAATCCTATGCTTGGGAAAAAATCAGTATAATTTCTAGAAACATCTTTATTATCAATATCAATTTCAGAAAATAATTGTCCACGTGAAGTTGTATTTTCCATTCTAAGACCTGTATTTAAAGACCATTTTTCATGCAATGTAAAATTTAAATTGGCATACAATGAAGTCACATTTTCAGTATATCCGAAATCATTACTTTTAGTGGGGTCAAAAACAGGTGTTTGATTGTTAACATTAAAAAATTGAAAGCTATTTTGGGTATTAACATGCGCATATTTAAAGCCAGAAGTAAGGCTTATTTTATTCCAATTTTTTTCATAGTCTATTTTTGCTGACCATAAATCAATTTTGGTATCAGAATTAAAACGTGTGTCGTTTTTTTCAATAATGGTACTTCCATCCGATTCAAAATAAGTATTGGGTTGCATTGTGAGTCTGTTGCTATCAAAAACCCCCAAACTTACGTTGGTTGTAAATGAACTATTATTTTTTAAATCCCATAAGTGAAATGCGTTTACTACATAATTTTTTGAATTTCCGTCTACTAAAGATTGTGAAAATAAAATTTCAGAAAGTTCATAAGGTTGGGTTGTGAAAATATCTGTAAAACTATTTAATCGATTATCATTTGTATTAAAAATTCCTCGTGCATTGACTCCAACATAATGTTTTTCATTTAATTGAGATTCTAAAGACACACCAATATTATAACCGTCTCTAATTTGATTGTTTTTTGAATCAAGAATAAAAGCCAAGTTATTTTGCGTTCTGCTTTCTTGAAAACCTTCTAAATTATTATTGTGTGATTGGGTAACATCTAAACTAGTTTGAATTTTTTTAAGACCAAGATTTAAAGATACATTATTGCTGTAACGCAATTCTTCTCCTTTTGTAAAACTTGATGCAGCTGTTCCATTAAAACCAGTAGCAACTGATTTTTTTAATCTGATGTTGATAATTCCTCCTGTTCCTTCAGCTTCATATTTAGCACCAGGATTTGAAATAATTTCAATAGATTCAATCGTATCTGACGTTAAACTTTGTAAAAAAGTAGTTAAATCATTTCCAGATAAACGAGATTGAACACCATTTATATATACTTGTACATTGCTTTTTCCTAAAAGAGAAATTGAGTTGTCCAAATCTAATGTCACTCCAGGTGCAGCTTTTAACAAATCTAAACCATTGGTACCTGATGCACTTGGACTATTTGCTACGTTAAAAATAATTTTATCAGCTTTTACTTCAATCATTTTATTTGTAGAGGTAATAACAACTTCATTCAGGCTATTATTTTTTTCAACCATCATAATAATGGGCAAACTTTTAATTTCTTTAGATGAAATACTAAATATTTCAGAAATGTAAGGTTCATAACCAATTTGATCTACTCTAATTGTATAATTACCAGCATTAATATTTTTGATGCTAAAACGCCCTAGTTCATCTGTAAAAGCACTTCTGATAAAATTAGTTTTTCCTAAAAAGAGGGTTACAGATGCAAATTCCATAAAATTTGTTTCGTCAATTTTCACAACACCTTTTATTTCATTTGATGAGTTTTGTGCGTAAAAAGTTAAATAAAAGCAACAAAAAAATGTAAGTAAAGTGTATTTAATTGATAGTTTCATTTGTGATTAGTAGTTTGGTTGGTTATGATTGAGACAAATTGTCAAATATAAGTTTAAAAATCAGTTTAACAATTAGTCGTTTTATTTTTGAGTAGATATCAAAATAAAGTAAGCGCCGCTTTTTTCAAAACGACGACTTACCAAGTAAACTAATAAAACCAAGTATTAGTATTTTTATAATAGAATGCTATTCAGAGTAAGGCAAATTATGATAGCTCAACACTCTTTTTAGTTTCCATTGATTATTTTCTAAAATCCAAAGATGCGTAAAATTCGTAATTCCAACAGTTGTAAAAACACCAAGTTGCTTTTCTTGAAACGTGTGTTTGCCAGTTTGAATTGCTCCATAAAGCGTCCTGTTATTTTGTAAAGGAAATACTTCTAAACTTCCTGAAACTAAGTTTCTTTTTATATTTCCGGGATTTTTACAAATATTATTTTTTACTGCATTTAAAGATGCTGCTTTGTTTTGAATACCGATAACATCATGATAAAACTCAAAGTTTTCAGCAATTATTGGGTCAAGTTTTTCAACTTCACATTTGTTAATTGTTCATGCTTTTTAAATTACTATTGGCATATTTTGGTGGAGTTCGCGTTATTTCGTTGTCTGAAACTATTGCAATTGTAAAAATAAAACACCAATGGATAAATCAGAATCCTTTTAAAAGTATATTTTGGGTTGCTCAAGGAATGGCTGCTGAAATGAGTACAGGAATTTTGATAATGCAAGAAATAAGAAATTCAAACAGTAAAGTTTCAATGTTGGTAACGCATCAAGAAAGTGATTTTTCTAAAAAAGCGACTGGAAAAATATTATTTACCTGTAATGAAAGAGAATTGGTAAAAAAAACTATTGAAAAATCAATAAAAACAAATGAAGGGCAAACAGTAATTTTGACGTCAATTGGAGTCAATGAAAGTAGAGTAGTTGTCTCAAATTTTAGATTTCAATGGAGTTTAAAAATAAAAAATTGTAAGTTCAACTCATA
>DDMS01000024.1 GCA_002340765.1 Flavobacteriaceae bacterium UBA2540
ATTTAATTACACCCAACGGGTAAATATATATTTATTATTTCAAAAAAAAACAAGAAAAAAATACTTTTTTTCGTTAACGTTTATTTAAAAAAAATCGAAAAGTTGTTGAATTTTTGTTTGATTGTTATTTATCATATAATTTAAAACTTGAAAATTTATTGATTTTGAGAATAACTTTTTATCAGTCTTATAAAAATAACATATAGTTTCCAACACATTTTCCTTTTTTGAAAAAGAATTTGATTTTAAAAACAAGGAATCATTTTCAAAACAATATGTTCCTTTTCTCAAATAAATCTCATTTGTGTATTTGGTTTTAAAACGAAAAGAATTGTCATTAAACAAATTAATTTTTAATGAGGATTTGGTGTCAATCTTATTTGAGAATTGGTGTATTGAACTTTTTAAATAAAGTTTTATCCGGAAATTTCAATCCAACATAAAGTGCTAATAAAAAAAACAAAATTAATAAAGGTCTATAGTTAAAAAGCTCTTTGAGAACAGAAATTTGATACAAATTAAAAAACGATTGCTAAAAAAAATCAAAATAAGGATTGACAAAAATATCACTATCAAATAATCCCCATCATTGATTAAATAATCTCCAAAGTGAATGATCTTATAAAAAGGCAGAATCGATATAAGTATTAATAGAACCTGTTGTGCATTATGATTTAATAAAAAAAGTTGTTCATTTCACTGATAATCAGCAACTTGTTTTAACTATAAAACATTTACAATGAACAACTTGAATGCAAAATACGAAAGAATTTTGGAAGTGTTGATAAAAATATCAAAAGAACAACTTTTAACCTATCAAAGACGTCAGCCTGAGCTTAGCGACCTAGAACTGGTTAGTTTGAGTCTAACGGCTGAATTTATGGGTATAGATAGTGAATGATTTATTTAGGAAACTTCCTGAAACATTATCATTTAAGATAGAGCGAAGTGTTTATAATAGAAGAAGACGAAAACTTTCAAGTAGCCTCGATGCTATTCGTTTAAAATTAGCATCAAATTTTAATGAGTTTGAAGACTACTTCGTTGTGGATAGAATGCCCTTGGAGGTTTGTAAATTATCTCGCAGTTCTCGTTCAAGGATTTGTAAAGAGGATGCCTTTTCTTTTCCTGATAAGGGCTACTGTGCTGCACAAAGTTCTCATTATTATGGTTATAAATTGCACGCAGTATGCTCGATAAATCGTGTTTTTCAAAGTATTGATTTGAGTCCGGCTTCTGTACACTATATAAATTACCTTAAAGATATTAAGGAACAAATAAGCGATTGAACATTAATTGGTGATAGGGACTATTTGTCAGCGGAAATACAACTCAACCTTTTTTGAGTCTTGCAACATAACACTAAATACACCCTATGAGAAGCAACCAAAGTCATTACAAGAAACAGCCTTTTGTTTTTAGAAAAAAGAGGAAAAGGATAGAGACACTGTTTTCACAACTATGCGATCAGTTTATGATAAGGCGTAATTATGCCAAATCTTTTGAGGGATTTAAAACCAGAATCTTAGCTAAGATAAATGCATTAACAAATGTTCAATACATCAACAAGTTTATATTTGATAGAAATATCAATAATATTAAAATCAGTATAATTTAAAATGCAAAACGGGTTAATAGAATATATCTTTTTCTAATTTTCATTTTAAAAACCTTTTTTTAATTTTTGATTGATTAATAAAGCTGCGATTGTTGGGTTTTCTGGGCAACTTTTTAGTTGCTGAAATACGTCCCCTACTTTTACATAACCTGTTTGCAAAACCTTAAAATAAACACCACAAAACGTCGTATTCCATAATTGTTTTACGATTTTCATATCATTAAAACGAACGCCCAATTTATAACAAGGATCTCTTTGCAAAGTTGCTTCTAAAATAGTTTCTCCAACTTTAAAAGTATCACCCACATGAATTTTGGTTTCGTCTAAATCATCAATCGTAAGATTTTCGCCAAATATTCCAAATTCCCAATCCAAACTTGTAAATTTTGGTTTCCAAAAGTCATAATATTTAAATGAATACCCATAAACGGCTTGCTGAATTCCACCATGGTATTTTCGGTCACATATGGTATCATTTTTTACATTTTCAACATCAAGAAAAATCGGAAAATCAACTGAATATTTGAAAATTCCTGTGGAAATTTTTTTTCTTTTGTAGGTTATTTCCATTTTTTCACCAATATTAGTTGCTATAATTTTCATATTTATTTGGTTGAAAAGTTTGCCAGAGCATTTTTTGTAAATTCAGACATGACCAATTCTCCGGTTATTGATGCTCTTTGAATCAATAAATCATCCCAATGTTGGGTATTTTCCCATAAAATTTTCTTCATTGTAGCCAATGCTTCAGGATTGTATGAAGCTAATTTTAAAGCTAATAATTCTAATTCAATATCCAATTCTTTGGTGGTTTCAAAAACCTGCGCATACAAACCTTTTTCTTTTGCCCAATAGGCATTTTTCCAAGAAGTAGCATCCAATGTTAATTCGCTCAAAACAGCAATTCCCATTTTACGTTCAATGGCTGGTGCAATCACAAATGGACCAATTCCAATAGTAAATTCTGATAATTTTATGGATGCAAATTCAGTCGCCAACACATAATCACATGCAGCAGCCAAACCTAGACCACCTCCAACAGCTTTTCCTTGAACACGTCCAATAATTATTTTTCCACAAGTTCGCATCGCGTTTATGACATTGGCAAATCCTGAGAAAAATTGTTTTCCTTCTTCTAAATTTTTGATGGCAATTAACTCATCAAATGAAGCACCTGCACAAAAAGTTTTTTCACCTTCAGATTTTAAAATAATCACAGCAACTTCGTTATTTTTTGAAAGAGAATTTAGCTCGTTTGTTAACCTTGCCAACAATTCACTTGGAAATGAATTACTTGCTGGATGCCCAAATTCGATGGTTGCAACTTTCTGTTGAATGTTAGTAAATAAACTTCCTTGAATTCTTGTTGTTGACATAATAAGGTAAATTTTATCAAAAATAAGTCTTTATTCTCAAAAATTCAATGTAAAAATTTGAAAAGAAAAACCTCAATAAAAATACGTTTTTATTAAGGTTTATTTATAAAGTAAATTGCAAAGAATTACCCAACAATATTGACGATTTTGCCAGGAACAATAATTACGTTTTTGGGTGTTTTTCCTTCCAATTGTGCTATTGTTTTTTCATTGCTCATGACTTCTTTTTCGATTTCTTCTTTTGATAAATCTAGAGAAAGTTCAATCGTGAAGCGCATTTTTCCATTGAATGAAATTGGATAGATTTTAGTGCTTTCTACCAAATATTTGGGTTCGAATTTTGGAAATTCAGCTGTTGAAATGGAAGTTGTATGTCCTAATTTGCTCCATAATTCTTCTGTGATATGAGGTGCATAAGGTGACAGCAAAATCAATAAAGGTTCTAAAATACTACTTTTGTTACATTGCAAAGCAGTCAACTCGTTTACTGCAATCATAAAAGTAGAAACAGACGTATTGAATGAAAAATTCTCAATATCTTCTTCCACTTTTTTGATGGTTTTGTGTAAAACCTTTAAAGCCTCCCCTAACCCCTCCAAAAGAGGGGAATTGTCAACGTAAAAAGTTCCGTTTTCTCCAGAATGATATAATTTCCAAAGTTTTTTCAAAAAAGAATACACACCAGAAATTCCTGAGGTTTTCCATGGTTTTGTTTGTTCTAAAGGCCCTAAAAACATTTCAAATAAGCGCAATGCATCTGCACCATATTCTGCTACAATATCATCAGGATTTACGACATTGTATTTGGATTTGGACATTTTTTCTACTTCTCTGCCAACTTTGTAAACTCCATTTTCTAGAATGAATTCAGCATCCTTATATTCTGGTCTCCAATTTTTAAAACCTTCAATATCTAATTCATCTGATGAATTTACAAGAGATACATCAACGTGGATTGGATTAAAATGACTCCATTCAGTATTTGAAATTAATATTTTAATTCCAAAGCTTAAATCGTCAATATCTTTATTTCCATTAACCAAAATAGATTTTTCAGAAATTGATTTTTGAATTATATTTTTTGAAATAAATATAGTTTTTTTATTTGGGGGGTTATCTAAATTATTATAATTCCAAGAATAAACAAAAGCACTCTCCCCCAAAATCATTCCTTGATTAATCAATTTTTTTGCAAATTCTTCTACAGGAACAAACCCTCTGTCAAACAAGAATTTTTGCCAAAAACGCGCATACAATAAATGACCTGTTGCGTGTTCTGATCCTCCAATGTATAAATCCACTTCTTTCCAATAATTCAGTGCTTCTTTACTTGCAAATTCCGTTGGATTTTTGGCATCCATATATCTGTTAAAATACCAAGAACTTCCAGCCCAACCTGGCATAGTGTTTAATTCTAAAGAAAAAACAGTAGTGTTGTCAATTTTCGAATTATCTACAATCGAGTTTGTTTTTGTACACCAAGCCCAAACTTCGGCATTTCCTAAAGGCGGTTTTCCATCTTCCGTTGGTAGATATTTTTCAACTTCTGGCAATACAATTGGCACGTATTTTTCGTCAATCATTTGCGGCATTCCGTCTTTGTAATACACAGGAAAAGGTTCGCCCCAATAACGTTGTCTGCTAAAAACGGCATCTCGTAAACGATAATTGACTTTTCCATAGCCAAATCCGTTTTCTTCTAAAGATTCAATCGCTTTTTGCAACGCTTTCTTATACGACAAACCAGATAAAAAATCGGAATTTGCAATCACAGTTCCTTCTTTATCTGCATGAGCAGCCTCAGAAATATCCAAGTTTTCAAAGATATTTGGAATCTCAATTCCGAATTGTTTTGCAAAATTATAATCACGTTGATCTCCACAAGGAACAGCCATTACAGCACCTGTTCCATAACCAGCCAACACATAATCACCAATCCAAATTGGGATTGGTTTCTTGGTAAATGGATGCTCGGCATACCCTCCTGTAAAAACTCCTGAAACGGTTTTTACATCCGCCATTCTCTCACGTTCAGAACGTTTTGCTGTTACTTCAATATAGTTTTTAACAGCTGCTTTTTGTTCGTCAGTTGTAATTTTTGAAACTAATTCATGTTCTGGAGCTAAAGTCATAAAACTAACTCCAAAAATGGTATCAGGACGTGTTGTGAAAACAGAAATCCTATCCCCCAACCCCTTACCAAAGGAAAGGGGAGCTTGGTCTAGGTTTAATTTAATAGTTTCTAGCACTTTATCAAGATTACCAATAACTTCTTCATTTGTAAAACGAATTACTTTGTAACCAAGATTTTCTAAAATTTGAGTTCGTTCAGCGTATTTTTCTTGTTGAAAATCATGAATTTTTCCGTCAACTTCAATAATTAATTTTTTTGAAAGACATACAAAATCTGCAATAAAATCATCAATCAAATGTTGTTGTCTGAACTTATATCCCAAGCCTTTGCCTCTTAACTGTTGCCACAAAATAGCTTCAGCCTGAGTTGGATTTGCTCTCATTTCCTTAGCTTTTTCTTGCAATAAATGAGCATTATTTCCTCCAGTCAAATATCCTTTTGAAGTGTTCTCTTCCCCTTTGGGGAAGGAAAGGATGGGGAATTCAACCATGGCACCTTGACTTCGTCCAATCCAATTTGTTTGCGAATCTTTTAACGGCTGAGGCCAATCAATAGTTGATAAACCATCCAACAAACGCTGTGCGTATGCAGAAATTCGCATAGACCATTGTGTCATTTTTTTTCTGATCACTGGATGTCCTCCTCTTTCTGAAACACCGTTTATAATTTCGTCATTTGCCAAAACTGTACCCAAAGCTGGACACCAATTTACTTCAGTATCTGACAAAAAAGTCAAGCGATATTGCAATAAAACAGCTTGTTTTTTTGAATCTGAAAATTGATGCCATTCTTCCGCAGAAAATGAAAGAATGTTTTCATCACAAACAGCATTTATTTTAGCATTTCCTTGTTTTTCAAACAAGGAAATTAAGGTTGAAATATCTTCAGCTTTATTGGAATCTTTGTTGTACCAAGAATTGAATAATTGAATAAAAATCCATTGTGTCCATTTGTAATACTCAGGATTTGAAGTTCTTACCTCTCTATCCCAATCAAAAGAAAATCCAATTTTATCTAACTGTTTTCTATACGTTTTGATATTTTCTTCGGTCGTTTGTGCAGGATGTTGACCAGTTTGAATCGCATATTGTTCCGCAGGCAAACCAAAAGAATCATAGCCTTGAGGATGCAACACATTGAACCCTTTATGACGTTTGTAACGTGCATAAATATCACTGGCAATATAGCCTAAAGGATGCCCAACATGCAATCCTGATCCTGAAGGATAAGGAAACATGTCCAACACATAATATTTGGGAGCCCCCTCTAACTCCCCCAAAGGGGGAGGATTTTTTGACTTGAAAGTTTTATTTTCTGCCCAATACTTTTGCCAATATTCTTCTATATCTTTATGATTATATTGCATCATCTTTACTTTTAAAGGACACAAATTTACGTTTATTCTTCTTTTACTGAAAATGTAAGGTCTTTAAAATACAAAAAGGTCTTCAAAATATTTTTAAAGACCTTTTTTGAGAATTATTAGAATTTTATAAACAAGATTTGTAATTCGAATCTTTTTTATAGAGTTCACTGTTTAACTCCCCATTTTCATAAAATTTTACAATAGTATTGTTGCAAGAAAACGCAATTTCATAAGTTTTTATGTGACCAAAATTCAAATCTATGGTTAGTAAATTTCCAGTAATTGTATAATCGTGAGTCCCAGGAATTGGAGTTTCGGAAAAAACGTTATTTGTACCATAGTAAGTAAATTGTTTTCCATACTTAAAAGTATGCATTACTCTATCTTCATAACCTTTCAAAAGCCATTCACTTCCTTCTAGCAAAGCTACTTTTTGTTGGATTGAAAGTTCTGTTGGAAGTTCATTAGAGTTTTCACAATTGGTAAAAGTTAATGCGCTGATTAATGTAAATAATACTAAAAATTTGTTACTCCTATTTTTCATAATGTTTGGTTTTAATGTTGATTTAATTTATTTGAAACAAAGTAACGGCAATCCAAGTACTGTATTCAAAAAAAATATTCAAGAGTGAAAATATAGCGTTAAAGAGGAAAAAAAGATTTTAAAAAAAATCCATTTTTATAAACTAGCACTACTTGTAACTGCATTTCTATCAATCTTTTTTACCAAACCTTGTAGCACATTTCCAGGACCAACTTCTATAAATTCAGAGGCACCATCAGCAATCATTTGTTGTACAGATTGTGTCCATTTTACAGGAGCAGTCAACTGAATCATCAGATTTTTTTTGATTTCAGCAGGATTTGTAACTGCATTTGCAGTTACATTTTGATACACAGGACATGAAGGATTTGAAAAATGAGTTGCTTTAATGGCAGCAGCCAATTCTTCTCTTGCAGGTTCCATCATTGGTGAGTGAAATGCACCTCCAACTGGCAACAATAATGCTCTTTTTGCACCATTTTCTTTAAGTGCTTCACACGCTTTTTCAACTGCGGATGTTTCTCCAGAAATCACTAATTGTCCCGGGCAATTGTAATTTGCAGCCACTACAACTCCATCAATGGTATTGCAAATTTCTTCCACAACAGCATCTTCTAAACCCAATACAGCAGCCATTGTAGAAGGAGTAGTTTCACATGCTTTTTGCATGGCTAATGCACGTTTTGAAACTAAGGTTAAACCGTCTTCAAAAGTTAAAACGCCATTGGCAACTAGTGCAGAGATTTCTCCTAATGAATGTCCTGCCACCATTTCTGGCAGAAAAGAATCGCGCAAAACGTTGGCTAAAATCACTGAATGTAAAAAAATAGCAGGCTGCGTAACTTTGGTTTCTTTCAATTGCTCTGCAGTTCCAGTAAACATGATATCTGTGATTGAGAACCCTAAAATGCTATTCGCTTTTTCAAAATAGTCTTTTGCGATGGTAGATTTTTCGTATAAATCCAACCCCATCCCTGTAAATTGTGCTCCTTGACCAGGAAAAATATATGCTTTCATTTGTTGTTTTTTGAATTATTTGCGTGGCAAAAATAAGGGTTTTTATGAGATTGAATTCGGGTTGTAATTTCCTAATAAAAAATGTTATTTTTGATTACAAAACTTTAATCACACCTTTAAATAAGTCAATCATTTTTGGTTCAGCTTCACCAGCAATGGCAATAATTTCTGCGATGTTTAAAGGTTGTAAATTTTTTGGGTCACATTCGTCTGTCAACACTGAAATGGCTGCACAAGGCAAATTCAATTGTTTTGCAACAATCGCTTCAGGAACTGTGCTCATACCAACAGCATCTGCCTCTAAAATTTGCAACATCCTGTATTCTGATTTGGTTTCCAGTTGAGGTCCTAAAACACTTGCATATATTCCTTCGTGCAATAAAATGTTATTTTCTTTAGCAATTTCTTTTATTTTTTGATTGATATTTTTTGAATATGGTTCCAATAAATCCACAAAAATATTTCCAAAAGAATTGGCTCCTTTGAATGCCAAAGGCGAACTTCCTTGCAAATTGATATGGTCTTCAATCAACATCAAATCGCCTTTTTTATAGGTTAAGTTGATGGCTCCAGCTGCATTTGAGATTAGTAATTGTTGAATTCCCAAACCATGCATTGTTCTGATTCCATAGGTTACTTGCCAAGGAGAATAGCCTTCGTATAAATGAAATCTGCCAGACATGACCACCACTTTTTTTCCTGATAATGTTCCATAAATCAATTTTCCAGAATGAAATTCGACAGTTGCCACTGGAAAATTTGGAATTTCAGCATACCCAATTTCTTTTTCAATGTCAATTTCGTTGACAAGTTTTCCTAAACCTGTACCTAAAACAATTCCAACGGTTGGATTTGAAAATCCGTTAGCTTTTAAAAAATCGATGGTTTCTTGGAGTCGTTGTTTTTTCATGTTTTAGAATAAATAATAAAATTTTAAAACCTGTGAGATTTGTTTCAAAATTAGTCAAAAAAATGTTGAAATGCAGGACGAAATTCAATGTCTTCAAAAACATCCACATCATTCAATTCTTCCAATAAAAAAACTTTTTTATCTGTCAAATCTCCCAAAGTTTCTTTGAGAACAGTGGCTGTTCCCCATTTTTTATGTTGAAAAATCGGTTTGTGAATTGATTTCATACCCAATAAATAATAGCCTCCGTCTTTTGCAGGTCCCAAAACAACGTCGTTAGCATTTAAATTTTCAAAGGCATTTTCAATAATTTCTGGTGTAATATCATACAAATCACTACCAATAATGACAACTTTTTCATATCCTTTTTCAAAAGATTGTTCAAAAGCTTGTTGCATTTTCATTCCTAAATCTCCTTCTAGTTGAAGGTGTTTTTGAAATATTTCTGGATTCCAAAGATCATTCTCAGTTATTTTTTCTGAGTAAAAAACAGCTTTGTCTGATGTAACTTTTTGAGTAACTTCCTCAGTTTTTTTCAATAAAAATCGATAGATTTCTAGAGTAGTTTCATCACCAACTGTTTTTGCCAAACGCGTTTTTACTTTGCCTAATTCAGGGTTTCTAGTGAAGATTAACAATCGATTTTTACTCATACACTTTTTCAACTTTTTTAAGCCATTTTTCCCAACTTTTATTGAAAGCATGGACTTTTTCTGTTGATTTTCCTAAAGTATCCACGACTTGAAAATCATTGTTTTTCCATTCGAAAATTCCTCCATATAAATTAAATACATTTGTATAACCAGCCTGAATTAGTTGATGCGCAATGGTTTCTGAACGAATTCCCAAAGAACAATACACCACAATTTTGGTGTTTTTATCTTTAGGAAGTTTTGAAATTGTTTCTTTCAAATCAAAAGTATTGTATCCAACACACAAGGCATTTTGCAAATGACTTACATTGAATTCTTCTAATTCTCTAGCATCTAATAAAATAGCAGTCGATTTTGGCATTGCCAATGTTTCTACAGAAATATAAGGAACGTTTCTTTTATTCCAAGTTTTTAGCAAATTATCTAGTTTTTCTTGTCCGAAAAAAGAAAAAGAACTGATTGATAAAAAGAATAAAAAAATATTTTTCATTATTTAAAATTCAAAACTTAAAACTCAAAACTGTACTTAACAACAACCTACACCATCATAATGAAACGTTGAAGGTGATATAAAAATATCATTTCTATTCAAATCAGACAACGCTTTTGCAGTTTTATCACAAATGGCCAATGGCTGATTTTTTAATAAAGTATGTCCTGCTTTGTCATCAAAAAAATCTTCATCACCATAATAAATTGCTGCTTTTCCAGTAAAAATGCAAGGTCCATCAACAGGCATTGGATCTTTGATAGCAGCCACTTCAATGGATTCAATATAAATCAATTCGTCTGTGGGATAATTTTTTGGGTCTAAAATTCGGTAAGGTTTTCTTGCTCTGATTTCAATAGTTCCAAAACCTTCATCTGTTAAGGCTTTTACATAATTCGCTATTGACAAACTTCCACTCAAACACAATGCTCGCAAACGCTCATCATTTCTGAGTTCATCATTCATTTCTTGTTCGCAAGTTGGATCGCTCATCACCAAACGTCCATGAGGTTTTAAAACACGATACATTTCAGAAATCGCTTGTTGCAAATCATCTTTCTTGAAAATATTGAACAAACAATTTTGTGCAGCCACATCAATATAGTTGTCTTCAACAGGCAAATTCATGGCATCACCTTTTCGTAAATCTACAAAATCACACTGAAACCAAGGATTTTGATTTTCAGCTTCCATAAAATTTTTACGAGAAGCCTCCAACATTTCATCCACAACATCAATCCCAATCACACCCTTTTTTTGACGAGAGAAATACGAAAATTGTAGCAATTCCATGCCTCCTCCAACTCCAACATATAAAATTTTTGGATTGTTTGTCAAATCGCGTGCATGGACTGTAGAACCACAACCGTAATTCATTTCTTGCATGATTCTTGGAATTTTCAATCCTGGTAATTCCCAAATGGGATTTGTTGTGCAGCACAAACCAATATTAGGTTTTAAAGCGGCTTCTTTATATACATTCTTTGTAGTTTCTAAATAACTCATGATTTTATTTTTTTTCTACAAGGTTTCAAAAACCTTGAAGGTATTGTTTTGTTTTTTTATACCTAGAAGGAGTCCTCATCCTTCGGAAACACCTTGCAGGAAATTTATGCAACTACGCCTTGACAACTACTTCCAGCTCCTGCTGAGCAGCCATAACAATGTTGATTGATAATAATATTTCTGTTTTGTAATTCATTTTCGTTATAATCTGAAATGTGCTGAATTTTGCTAGCCACTTTCAAATTCAACATTTGATTGAAATCGCAATCATACAAAAATCCATCCCAACTTAAAGAAATTGTATTGGTACACATCACATTTTGAACAGCAACAGGATTATAAGCATCCACCAAAGCTGTCATATAATCTTCGTAATTATCTGACGCAATTAAGTAATCTAAAAAACGACTGATGGGCAAATTTGTGATTGCAAATAAGTTGTGAAATTCAATTTCAAAATCTTCTTTCAATGCTTTTTTGAAGTCATTTTCCAATGCTTTTTGATTTCCCGGCAAAAAAGCTCCCGATGGATTATACACCAAATCCAATTTCAAATCAGAATTTGGCATTCCATAACCCACTTCATTTAATAATTTTAAGGCTGCTATTGATTTGTCAAAAACACCATCTCCACGTTGTTTATCAGTTTTCCCTTTGGTATAATGTGGCATAGAAGAAACCACATGCACTTTATGTTTTTTAAAAAATTCAGGCAAATCGTGGTATTTTTTATTGGCTTTGATAATCGTCAAATTTGAGCGCACAATAAAATCTTTGATGCCAACTTTGGATGCTTCTTGCACAAACCATCTAAAATCTGGATTCATTTCTGGTGCACCACCTGTTAAATCAAGGGTATGCGCTGCCGTCTTTTTGATGACTTCCAAACATTGCATCATGGTTTCTTTAGTCATGATTTCTTTGCGATCAGGACCTGCATCCACATGACAATGTTCACAAACCTGATTGCACATATAGCCCAAATTGATTTGCAAAACTTCTAGTTTTTTGGGACGTAAAGGAAACTGTTTTGTTTCGCTTATTTTTTCAGCAAAAGTGGGTAATTCTCCGTTTTTAAAAATTCCGTTTGATAAAATTTCGATTTGTCTTTGCGTATTTGCGATATTGTTATTTCGTGCTTTTAGCGATTTCTTCATTCAATTCGTAATTTCTAATTCGTAATTAATTTACATCTCCAATTTATTCACTACATTCATCATTTGAACACCATGCACCAAAGTTGCCCCACTTTTGATGGCTGCTCCAACATGAATGGCTTCCATCATTTCTTCTTTAGTAATTCCTTTTTGCAAACCATCTTTTGTATAAGCATCAATACAATAAGGACATTGTTCAGTATGCGCAACAGCCAATGCAATCAAGCTTTTTTCGCGAGCAGAAAGTGCGCCTTCTTCAAAAACTTTTCCATAATAATCGAAAAATTTAGTCCCCAATTCTTCACTCCATTCCGTGATTTTTCCAAACTTTCTTAAGTCCGCTTCATCATAATATGTTTTTGACATTTTCTCCTAATTTTATTAAATTTTTAGTCTATTTCCGTATGTAAAATAA
>DDMS01000049.1 GCA_002340765.1 Flavobacteriaceae bacterium UBA2540
TAAATATAAAAAATTTGATTTTTTCCTTATATTAGATGCGACAGAACCAGCATACTTTCAGGAATGATAAATTCACTTCTTCAGCCCATGTTAGAAATACCTGAAGGCAATTCAACAATTTTTAAAAAATAGATAATACTTCCTGATTTTTGAGCAATTTTGGCAGTCATTTTTGAGGCGCATTCTGATGATTTTGAAAAATCAATTGTAACTAAAAATTTTCCCACAAATGGCACTTTTTTTAAAAATGAATGGAGTTCTTAAAAATACAAAAATGAATTGAATTATAATCAATTTGGTAAATCATAAACATTTAGTATATTTGCACCGAAAAATATGGGAAAATGAAAATGAAGGGGACTTGGAGTCCCCTCTTTTTATATCTAAAGAAGTTATTTTTTTGAGGGTATTTAGTAAAAGTAAAAATGAATCAAGCAAAAGTAAGATATTTAGTTGAAGAGGCATTAGCAGAAAACGAAACATTGTTTCTGATAGATCTTTCAATTTCTGTTAATAACAAAATTAACGTAGTTATTGATGGTGATGAAGGTGTTCCATTAAGTGAATGCATCAGAATTAGTAGAAATGTGGAGCATAATTTAGACAGAGAAGCTGAAGATTTTTCGTTAGAAGTTTCTACTCCAGATATTTCAAAACCAATAAAATTAAAAAGACAATATATAAAAAACATCCAAAGAATTCTAAAAGCAACCACAATTGCTGATGAAGAAATTGAAGGAATTTTAACAGATGTTACTGACGAAAATATTGTGTTAGTTTGGAGTGCAAGAGAGCCAAAACTGGAAGGAAAAGGAAAAATGACTGTTGAAAAAACAGCAACTATAAAGTATAAAGATATTAAAGAAGCAAAAGTGAAGATTGTATTTTAAGAAAATTAGGTAATGGAAAATATAGCGTTAATTGAATCGTTTTCTGAATTTAAAGATAACAAAAGTATAGACAGAGTAACATTGATGTCTATTTTAGAAGAAGTTTTTAGAGCAGCTTTGAAAAGAAAGTTTGGCTCTGATGATAATTTTGATATTATTATAAATCCCGATAAGGGAGATTTAGAAATTTGGAGAAATAGAGTTGTGGTTGCAGATGGAATGTCTGGGGACGATAATGAACAAATAGAACTAAGTGAAGCAAGAAAAATTGAACCTGATTTTGAAATTGGTGAAGATGTTTCTGAGGAAGTAAAACTGATCGATTTAGGAAGAAGAGCGATTTTAGCTTTGCGCCAAAACTTGATTTCAAAAATTTACGAACACGACAGCACTAATATTTTTAAACAATTTAAAGATTTAGAAGGCGAATTATATACTGCTGAAGTTCACCACATTCGTCACAATGCAATTATTTTATTAGATGATGATGGGAATGAAATTATATTGCCAAAAAGCGAACAAATTCGTTCAGATTTTTTTAGGAAAGGAGATTCTGTTAGAGGAGTTGTAAAATCTGTTGAACTCAGAGGAAACAAACCTTCAATTATTTTATCAAGAACTTCCCCATTATTTTTAACTAAATTATTCGAACAAGAAATTCCAGAAGTTTTTGACGGATTAATTACAGTTGAAGGTGTTGCAAGAATTCCTGGCGAAAAAGCTAAAGTAGCTGTTGATTCTTATGATGATAGAATAGATCCTGTTGGAGCTTGTGTTGGTGTGAAAGGTTCAAGAATTCATGGAATTGTTCGTGAATTAGGAAACGAAAATATTGATGTAATCAATTACACAAAAAACGAACAATTATACATTGCTAGAGCTTTGAGTCCTGCAAAAGTAACTTCTATGGAAATAGAAAAATATGAATCTGAAAAAAATGGAAAAAAAGGTCGCGTAAAAGTGCTTTTAAAACCAGAAGAAGTTTCAAAAGCTATTGGAAAAGGTGGAGTAAACATTCGCTTAGCAAGTGAATTAACAGGTTATGAAATCGATGTTCAAAGAGAAGGTGTTGAAGAAGATGTTGAGTTAACAGAATTTGGTGATGAAATTGAAGGATGGATTATTCAAGAATTAAAAAGCATAGGATTAGACACCGCAAGAAGTGTTTTAGAAACTTCTGTTGCTGAATTGGTAAAAAGAACTGATCTAGAAGAAGAAACAATATTAGATGTTCAAAGAATTTTGAAAGAAGAATTCGAGGATTAATCTAAAAAACATATGCAATTAGAAAGCATATTTTTTAAATTTTAAAGGTTAAAAAAAAATATATGTCTGAAGACAAAACAATGAGGCTTAACAGTGTTTTAAGGGAGTTAAACATTTCTCTTGATAGAGCTGTGGAATTTTTAGCAAAAAACGGTCACGAAATCGAAGCAAGACCAACCACTAAAATTTCACAAGACACATATCAAGTACTTCTTGACGGCTTTGAAACAGATGCTAGCAAAAAAGCAGCATCAAAAGAAGTTGGTGAGGAAAAACGCAAAGAGAAAGAGGCAATTCGTTTTGAAATTGAAGCAAAACTCGAAAAGAAACGTGTTGAAGATGCAAAAAAAGAAGAGGAAGTTTTAAGAGTAAAAGCTGATAAATTTGAGTTTAAAACAGTTGGTAAAATTGATTTAAATAAATTTGAGAAAAGTACTGAAGTCAACAAAGTTCATATAGAAGAACAACCTATTGAAGTCCCAAAACAAGTTATTAAAACAAAAGAGGAAATTATTGAGGTAAAAAAAGAGGTAGTTGAAAAGAAAAAAGAAGAAATCTTTGTTGGGACTAAAAACTTAGAACAGCCTATTGTTAAGACTTCAAAACCATCTAAAATTCAAGAAAAAGGCTATGAAGTTGTTGAGGAAATAGTTGAAATTACTGCCGAAAATGCAGAACCAATTTTGACTCAGTATAAAAAATTAGATGGCCCTAAAATGACAGGTCAAACAGTTGATTTAAAGCAATTTGAAAGACCAAAAAAGAAAAACCCTGAGGTAAAAAAAGAAACTCCTGCAGATGTCAGAAAAAAACGCAAACGCATCACTAAACAAGGAACGAATGAACCAAATATTAGATCTCAAGAAAATAGTAGCAGACCAAATCAACCAAACCAATCAAATCAGGGAGGTCAAAGAAGTCAACCTGGACAAGGAAATAATAGACCACCAAGTCCATTTAGACCAAGAGCAACTCAAGCTCCAATTAAAAAAGAAGACACTACAGAAGCTGACATTCAAAAGCAAGTAAGAGAAACCTTAGAAAAACTTCAGGGAAAATCTAGCAGAGGAAAAGGAGCAAAATATAGAAGAAATAAACGTGATGCCCACAGAGAACAATCTGAAGCAGAACAAGAGGCGCAAGCACTTGATAGCAAAATTCTGAAAGTCACTGAATTTGTAACCGTAAGTGAAGTTGCAACCATGATGGATGTTCCTGTAACTCAAATTATTTCTGCATGCATGTCACTAGGTATGATGGTTACTATGAATCAACGTTTAGACGCTGAAACATTAGTGATTGTGGCTGAAGAATTTGATCATAAGGTAGAATTTGTTGGAGCAGCAGTTGAAGAATCAATAGAAACTATTGAAGACAATCTCGAAGATTTAATCACTCGCGCACCTATTGTTACAGTAATGGGACACGTAGATCACGGAAAAACATCCTTATTAGATTATATTAGAAAAGCAAACGTAATTGATGGTGAAAGTGGAGGAATTACGCAACACATTGGAGCATACGCAGTAAAAGTTGGTGATCAAAAAATTGCTTTTTTAGATACGCCTGGTCACGAGGCATTTACTGCAATGCGAGCACGTGGAGCACAAATTACGGATTTAGTAATTATTGTTGTTGCTGCTGATGATGATGTAATGCCACAAACCAAAGAAGCTATATCTCACGCACAAGCTGCTGCAGTTCCTATTATTTTTGCAATCAACAAAATTGACAAACCCAATGCAAATCCGGATAATGTAAAAACACAATTATCTGCCATGAATTTGTTGATTGAAGAATGGGGAGGAAATATTCAATCTCATGATATTTCAGCAAAAACAGGACAAGGTGTAGAAGAATTACTTGAAAAAGTATTATTGGAAGCTGAAGTTTTAGAATTGAAAGCAAATCCAAATAAAAATGCAAAAGGAACAGTTGTAGAAGCGCAATTAGACAAAGGTCGTGGATATGTAACCACTATTTTAGTTCAAGCTGGAACATTAAAAGTTGGAGATTATTTATTAGCTGGAAAAAACAGTGGTAAAGTAAAAGCCATGTTTGATGATAAAGGAGTTAAACTTAAAGTAGCAGGCCCTTCAACACCAGTATCAGTTTTAGGATTGGATGGAGCTCCACAAGCAGGTGATAAATTTGTTGTTTTTGATGATGAGCGTGAAGCTAAACAAATTGCTGCAAAAAGGTCACAATTGCAAAGAGAACAGTCTGTAAGAACTCAAAAAACATTGACACTTGCCGAAATTGGACGAAGAATTGCTTTGGGAGATTTCAAAGAGTTAAATATTATTTTAAAAGGAGACGTAGATGGTTCAGTAGAAGCATTAGCAGATTCTTTCCAAAAACTATCAACAGAAGAAATTCAAATCAATATTTTACATAAAGGTGTTGGAGCCATCACAGAAAGTGACGTTTTATTAGCGACAGCTTCTGACGCAATTATTGTTGGATTCAATGTTCGTCCTCAAGGAAATGCAAGAACAATTGCTGATAGAGAAGAAGTTGATATCAGAACATATTCAATTATTTATGATGCTATCAATGATTTAAAAGATGCAATGGAAGGCATGCTTTCTCCTGAAATGAGAGAAGAAATAAGCGGAAATGTTGAAATCAGAGAAGTATATAAAATTTCTAAAGTAGGAAATATTGCTGGCTGTATGGTAATATCTGGGAAAATATTCAGAGACTCATTAATCAGAATTATAAGACAAGGTATTGTAGTTCATCAAGGAACTTTATCCTCATTAAAAAGGTTTAAAGACGATGTAAAAGAGGTTGCCAAAGGATATGATTGTGGTTTACAAATCAAAAATTACAACGATATTGAAGAAGGTGATTTAATTGAATCTTACAAAGAAGTTGCTGTTAAAAAGAAACTTTAATAGTTTTTTTTATTTTAGTAATTAGTTTGAATATTATTTCCCAACAGAAACGACAATCAATCCCGAAAACTGATTTGAAAAATTCATCAATGCTTTATCTGCTTCCAATTTAGTTTTATAATTTCCAACTTGAACTTTCCAATAAGGTTGGTCGTAGCTTAATTTTGTATAAACATCTGGGAAAGTTGATGAAAATCTGTTTTGAGAGTTTCTTGCACTATTTTCCTCGCCATAAAAAATCTGAATTCTATAACCAAAACCAACATCTTTATTAAAAACTCTTTTTTTGGCAATTAAATTTTTAATTTGAGGGCTTAAATTTGTGTTGTTTTGGGCTGAAATATTATCCAAACCAAGAATCAATAATAATCCAAAAGACAAATAAAAATAAATAGATTTCACAAGATATTAATTTAGACAAAAGTAATAACAACTTTCTAAAAAATATCTTAAAAAACATTATTTAGAATTATTATAAATTAATGTTTAGCTTCTATTCCTATTTTTAAAATTTGTCAATAAGCACTACTTTTGTGCGACTATTCAAAAAGCGTTTTTTGAACCATTTTATACACGACACTAAAAATAGTTTGTAAATATGAAAAGTGTAGCATTACACAGTAAACGAACCCTAGTTTTTTTTAAGAGTTTTACAATCATACTGTTTTTCGCATTTAGCCTATCTTCTTTTTCCCAAGAAGTAGATGAAGCACGCCAAAAAGAAGGTAGAAATCTTTATAAATCATTATGTGCGTCTTGTCACAAATTAGACAAAAAATTGGTTGGTCCTGCATTAGGAAATATAGAAACAAGGAGAGATCGTGAATGGTTGTATAAATGGATAAGAAACAATGCAGAGCTAAGAGCTTCAGGCGATAGAGATGCTATCGCTGTTTATGAAGAATATAATGGCGCTGCGATGTCTGCTTTCCCTCAGTTAACGGATAAAAATATTGATGACATTTTATATTATACAACTGTTGGTGATCCAAAACCAAAAGTAGCTGAAGTGACTGCTGATGCAATCCCATCAGGAGGAACAACTTCCTCAGCTCCAAGTTGGTTGATTTATGTCCTGGCAGCTGCAATTGTTGTTGCTTTCTTGATGATTGCAAGTTTGTTGAAACAAGTAAATGAACTTAAAGGAAATAAAGCTCCAGAAATAAAATCAGAAATAAAAAGAGATTTGAAAGAACTTTGGGAAGGCGTTAAAGAAAATACATTCTTAAAAATTACCTCAATAATTTTCTTATTATTATTGTCTGCATACATTGGTTTTGGAACTTTGTTTAAAGTTGGTGTTGACCAAGGATATTCCCCTTTGCAACCAATTGCTTTTTCTCACAAAATTCACTCAGGAGATAATAAAATTGATTGTCAATACTGTCATTCATCAGCAAAACACAGTAAGCACTCTGGAATTCCATCAGTGAATGTTTGTATGAATTGTCATGAAAACATTGCTGAAGTTGCTGAGGGAACAGTTGTTGAATGGGATGGTGTAACTTATGGAAAAGCAGAGTTAGATAAAGAAATTGCAAAAGTTTATAAAGCTGCTGGTTGGGATCCTGAAGCTTTAGAATATACGGGAAATACCAAGCCAATAAAATGGATTCGTATTCACAATTTACCTGACCATGTATACTTTAACCACTCACAACATGTTAAAGTCGGTGGTTTAGAATGTCAAAATTGTCATGGTCCTGTTGAAGAAATGGATGAGATGTATCAATTTTCTCCTTTAACTATGGGATGGTGTATAAATTGTCATAGAGAAACAAAAGTGGATTTGAAAGGAACAGAGTACTATGACAAAATTCATCAAGAGTTGGCTAAAAAATATAATGTAGAACAAGTTTCTGTTGCTCAACTTGGAGGACTAGAGTGTGGAAAATGTCATTATTAATCAATCAATAAAACTAGCTTTTAGTCCTAGCATAAAAACTATTAACTAAAAACTAAAAACTAATAACTAAAAATAAATGGCTTCTGACAAAAAATACTGGCAAAGTGTTGAAGAACTAACAAATAGTTCTTTTGTTGAAACGTTAAGTAAAAATGAGTTTATAGAAGAAATTCTAACAGACAAATTTTTAGGTAATAAAGAAACATTATCGAATTCTTCTACATCTCGTAGAGATTTCTTAAAATATGTTGGATTCACAACAGCAGCTGCAACTTTGGCAGCTTGTGAAGGACCTGTGAGAAAATCAATTCCTTATGTTGTAAAACCAAATGATATCATTGCCGGTGTTGCTGATTGGTATGCAACTTCGATGGCTGATGGTTATGATTTTGCGAATATTTTGGTAAAAACTCGCGAAGGTCGTCCAATTCAAATCATGCCAAATAAAGATGCGAACGGAACAACAAGTGCAAGAGTTCAAGCTGCAATTTTATCTTTATATGATGAAAAACTTCGTTTGAAAGAACCCGTAAAAGACGGAAAAAACATCTCCTGGATCGAAGCTGATAAGGAAATTGGAGCAGCATTAAAAAAATTAAAAGATTCAAATTCTCCTGTTGTTTTATTAACAGGAACAATGGCTAGTCCGTCAACTGACAAAATTATTCAAGAATTTATTGGTCAATATCCAAATGTAAAACATGTCATTTATGATGCAGTTTCTGAATCTGCAACTACTGATGCTATGATGATGATGTATGGAAAACGCGCATTGCCAAATTATGATTTAGACAAAGCAAAGATAATCGTTTCTTTTGGAGCTGATTTTTTAGGAGATTTTCATGGTGGATTTGAAAAACAGTATGTTGCTGGAAGAAAACCAGAAACAGGATCAATGTCATATCATGTTCAGTTTGAAAGTAATATGTCATTAACAGGCGCAAATGCTGACAAGAGGATTGTAACAAAACCTTCTGATCAAATTTTTGCTTTGGTAAATTTATTCAACGCAATTACTGATTCAAATGTTGCATCAAAAGCAACTCCAGTAGATGCTCAAGTGAAACAAATGGCCTCTGAATTGAAAAAAGCTGGTTCAAAAGGAGTTGTTTTAACAGGTATAAATGATAAAAATGCTCAATTGGTTGCTTTAGCAATTAACAAAGCTTTGAATAGTGAAATTATTGATGTCAATAACACTCTGAATATTCGTCAAGGAAATGATGCTGCAGTTAATCAGTTTGTTAATGATTTAAAAGCAGGAAAAATTCGAGGGTTGTTGACTTATAATGTAAATCCTTTATATTCATTTACCAATTCAGCTGATTTTGCAGAAGGACTTAAAAAAATATCATTATCAGTAGCACTATCAACTGAAAATAACGAAACTGTTGATGCTTCAAATTATGTATTACCAACTTCACATTTCTTAGAATCTTGGGGAGATACACAATTTAATGAAGTTACCTACGGATTAATGCAACCAACAATCCAACCATTATTTAATACGCGTCAATTTCAAGACACTTTATTAACTTGGTCTGGAAATAGTTCAAAATATTACGATTATTTAAAATCATTTGCAACGGATGCTATTTTAGGTGAAGATTCTTGGAATACAGCTTTACACAATGGTTTCTTCAATAAAGAAAATACAAGTGTTGCAGTTTCTTCTGAAATTTCTATCGTGGATGCAGCAATGCAATTGTCAAGTTCAGCAAAAAAATCAAATGGTTTTGAATTAAATTTATACACCAAAATAAATTTAGGAGATGGAAAGCAAGCAAACAATCCTTGGTTGCAAGAGTTTCCAGATCCAATTACAAGGGCTTCTTGGGATAATTATTTGACTATGTCAATAGTTGATGCAAAAGAATTAGGATTTACAAATCCTGTGAAAGACAATGGTGCAATTGATGGTGATTATGCAAAAGTTTCTTTAAACGGAAAAGAAATTATTGTACCAGTAATGATTCAACCAGGACAAGCAAGAGGTTCAGTTGGATTGGCATTAGGTTTTGGAAGAACTTTTGGCTTAAAAGATGAAATGCAAGTGGGTGTAAATGCCTATCCATTGTATAAGAATTCAAATAATATCCAATTCGGAGTTACTATTGAAAAAGTAGCTGGAACGCACAAATTCGCTTGTACACAAGTACAAAAAACAATTGCTGGGCGTCATGATATTTTAAAAGTAGCTTCATTAAAAGAATACAAAACAGTTGCCCCAAAAGACCATCATAATGGATGGAACAAGCCTTCTTATGTTTCTTACGATCATAAAGAAGTTGAGGCTAATACTATTGATCTCTGGGATGAACACAATAGAGAATTAGGTCACCATTTTAATCTGTCAATTGATTTAACTTCTTGTACCGGTTGTGGTGCCTGTATAGTTGCATGTCATGCAGAAAATAATGTTCCTGTAGTTGGTAAAAATGAAGTAAGAGTTGGAAGAGATATGCATTGGTTGCGTATTGATAGATATTATTCATCTGAAGTTGAAACAAGAGAAGATGCAAAGGAGTTAGGATTAAGCAGAGCAAAAACATACAAAGCACTAGAAACAGAAGCTGAAAATCCTGAGGTTACCTTTCAACCAATGATGTGTCAGCACTGTAATCATGCTCCTTGTGAAACTGTTTGTCCTGTTGCCGCAACTACTCATGGACGTCAAGGTCAAAACCAAATGACATATAACAGATGTGTTGGGACAAGATATTGCGCAAATAACTGTCCTTACAGAGTGCGTCGTTTCAACTGGTTCAACTATTCAAATAACAGTGAGTTTGATTTTAACATGAACAATGAATATGGTAAAATGGTATTGAATCCTGATGTTGTTGTGCGTTCAAGAGGGGTAATGGAAAAATGCTCAATGTGTATCCAAATGACTCAAGCAACTATTTTAAAAGCTAAAAAAGAAGGACGTGCAGTAAATACTGACGAGTTTGAAACAGCTTGTTCGTCAGCTTGTACAACTGGAGCATTGGTTTTTGGAGATGTCAATAATAAGCAAGATAAAGTAACGGCTTTAGCAAAAGATAAAAGAGCTTACACTGTGTTAGATTATTTACAGACAAAACCAAATGTAGTCTATCAAGTGAAAATAAAAAACAAAAACGAAGCGTAATTAAATTTAAGATATAGAATATGTCTCATTACGAAGCATCCATAAGGGAACCTTTGATTTTAGGTGATAAAAGTTATCACGATATTACCGAAGATATTGCAAAACCTATTGAAGGAAAGGCAAATAAAAATTGGCACATGGCATTTTATATTTCTTTAGCAGCAATGCTTTGGGGATTTGGGTGTATTTTCTATACAGTTGGAACTGGTATTGGAGTTTGGGGTCTAAACAAAAATATTGGTTGGGCTTGGGATATCACAAACTTCGTATGGTGGGTTGGTATTGGCCATGCAGGAACATTAATTTCTGCTGTACTTTTATTGTTTCGTCAAAAATGGAGAATGGCCATCAACCGTTCTGCGGAAGCTATGACAATTTTTGCTGTTTTTCAAGCAGGCTTGTTTCCAATTATCCACATGGGTCGTCCTTGGAATGCTTATTGGGTTTTGCCAATTCCAAACCAATTTGGATCACTTTGGGTAAACTTTAACTCCCCGTTATTATGGGACGTTTTTGCAATTTCAACTTATTTATCTGTTTCCTTAGTTTTCTGGTGGACAGGTTTATTGCCAGATTTTGCTATGATTCGTGATAGGGCTGTAAAACCTTTCCAAAAGAAAATTTATTCATTATTAAGCTTTGGTTGGTCTGGAAGAGCAAAAGATTGGCAGCGTTTTGAAGAAGTTTCTCTGGTGTTGGCAGGTTTGGCAACTCCGTTAGTACTTTCTGTACACACGATTGTATCTATGGACTTTGCTACGTCTATTAATCCAGGATGGCACTCAACTATTTTTCCTCCTTATTTCGTTGCGGGAGCTATTTTCTCCGGATTTGCAATGGTACAGACTTTGCTTGGAATTATGCGTAAAGTGACAAATATGGAGGATTATATTACAAGAATGCATATCGAATATATGAATATTGTAATCATTTTAACTGGTGGAATTGTAGCAGTAGCGTATGCGACAGAGTTTTTTATTGCATGGTACACAGGCTCACCTTACGAAAATTATACCTATTTATCTGTTGGAGCTGCAACAGGTCCTTATTCTTGGGCATTTTGGTCTTTGATGATTTTCAATATCATGATTCCTCAATTATTATGGATTAAGAAATTTAGAAGAAGTTTTATCGTTTCTTTCATTATTTCAATTGCGATTAATATTGGTATGTGGTTTGAGCGTTTTGATATTATTGCAATCGTTTTAAGTAAAGGTCATTTACCATCAACTTGGGGTCGTTTTGAACCAACTTTTGTTGATGTTGGAATTTTTATTGGAACCATAGGATTTTTCTTTGTATTATTTTTGTTGTATGCTAGAACTTTCCCAGTAATCGCGCAAGCTGAAGTAAAAACAATTTTGAAATCATCAGGAGAGTTTTACAAAAAAAGAAGTGAGCAAGGAATACCAACGAAACCAGCAATTAATGTTGCAGGAATTAAGGTTAAAATTGATAAATCAGATAAAAAAGATATAGAATAATGGGTTCATCAAAAGTTATTCACGCATTTTATAATGATGATGAAGTATTGCTCGATGCTGTAAAAACTGTAAAAGCAGCACATCATCACATAGAAGAAGTATTTTGTCCTTTTCCAGTTCATGGTTTAGATAAAGCCATGGGTTTAGCACCAACAAGAATTGCAATTACCGCGTTCATGTATGGAATTACAGGTTTATCTGTTGCTATTTGGATGACAAATTATATGATGATTCAAGATTGGCCACAAGATATTGGTGGAAAACCAAGTTTTTCTTGGCTTGAAAACATGCCGGCATTTGTGCCAATTATGTTTGAATTGACAGTATTTTTTGCTGCGCATTTAATGGTGATTACTTTTTATATGAGAAGTAAAATTTGGCCATTTAAAAAAGCTGAAAATCCAGATCCAAGAACAACTGACGATCATTTTTTGATGGAAATTCATGTTCACAACAACGAAGAAGAATTAACAGCTTTGTTAGCAAAAACTGGCGCAGTTGAAATTAATGTAGTAGAAAAGCACTAAGTAAATAAGTAATGAAAAATTTAAAATTAATTATCGCTTTAGCAATATTTACAAGTTTTATTTCTTGTAATAATAAAAGAACGCCTCAACTTCAATACATGCCAGACATGTACGTTTCTGTTCCTTATGACACTGATGATGAAAATGGAATCAATAATAAACCTGTGAATATGAAACCTGTAGCAGGAACTCTTCCAAGAGGAGGAACCCCAGCTTATGATATCCCAGATACTCCTGAAGGTTATGAAAGATCAAGAATAGAAGTTTTAAATCCTATTGAAGCGTCTGAAGAAAATCTTGCAAAAGGGAAAGAGTTATATGATATTTATTGTACTTCTTGCCACGGAGAAAAAGGTGCAGGAAATGGTGTTTTAGTTCAAAGAGAAAAATTTGAAGGAATTCCGAATTATAAAGACAGAGACATTAATGCAGGAACCATTTATCACGTTATTATGCATGGTAAAAATTTAATGGGTTCTCATTCATCTCAGCTAACATACAAAGAACGTTGGCAAATTATTCATTATGTTGAACAATTACGTTCTGAATTATTAAAATAATTACAAAAAGATAGAATACGAAAGATATGTATCAATTCTCAGGTAAATTAAAAATGCTCTCTTTGGCACTTATTATTATAGGTGCTTTAGGTATTGGATTCAGTTTTTTTAGCGCTCCAAAAACAATTGAAGAATCTAAAGAAATGATTGCGGATCAAGCCTCGCATGGAGATTCTCACGGTTCTGAACATGCAACAGGCGCAGCGAATAGTCATGATTCTCAACATGATGCAAAGCATGATGAACACGTATTTCATCAAATGCAAAACAAACCTTGGTCTGCATTGTATGTTTCGTTGATTTTCTTTTTAGGAATTTCACTATTAGTTTTGGCTTTTTATGCATCTCAAAGAGTAGCGCAATCTGGTTGGTCTGTCGTTTTATTTAGGGTGATGGAAGCAATTACTGCAAACCTAATTCCTACCTCAATTATCATGTTGTTGGTAATTTTATCAGCTTCAGTATTACATTGGAATCATTTATTTTCTTGGATGGCCGAGGGTACTTTTGATCCTTCAAGTGAAAATTATGACGCTATTGTTGATGGAAAATCTTGGTGGATGAATGTTCCAGGTTGGACAATCAGAGGAATTGTATATTTACTACTTTGGAATACTTACAGGTGGTTCATCAGAAAAAATTCAATTGCAGAAGATACTGCAAACGATTATAATAAAACATACAAGAAAAATTACCATGCATCAGTGATATTCTTAGTAGTGTTTATGCTTACTGAATCTATGATGTCTTGGGATTGGATTATGGGATTAGATCCACATTGGTTTTCTACATTATTTGGTTGGTATGTTTTGGCAAGTTTATTAGTAAGTGCATTAACAGTAATCGCTTTTGTGACGATTTATTTACGTTCAAAAGGTGCTTTACCAAGTGTAAACGACAGTCATATTCACGATTTAGCAAAATTCATGTTCGGTTTTTCGGTTTTTTGGACTTATTTATGGTTTTCACAGTTCATGTTGATTTGGTATGCTGATATTCCTGAAGAAACTACTTATTTCGTAGCGAGATTTAACGAATATAAAATGCCATTTTTAGCAATGGTTGTAATGAATTTTGTTTTCCCAATATTATTATTAATAAATAGTGATTTCAAAAGTAAACCTTGGTTTGTAATTATTGGAGGGATTGTAATTTTAGCAGGTCATTATGTAGATTTCTTTGTTATGATAATGCCCGGTACAGTTGGGTCTCTATGGTCATTTGGAATTGCAGAATTGAGTTCAATATTATTTTTCATAGGGATATTTATTTTTGCGGTATTTAGTTCATTTGCAAAAGCAAATCCAATACCAACAGGAAATCCATTCTTAAAAGAAAGTGAAAATTTCCATTATTTTAATATCGAACATGAAGGAGAAGAATCTACTGATCATCATTAATTAAAGTTTTAAATACAATAAAGAAAAGATATATATGCTAGCTCTATTTTATATTTTTATAGGTGTTGCAATTGGGGTGAGTTTTTGGCAGATTACTAGAATTTTAAATCTTAGAAGTTCTATTGCCAATGATGAAGACAATTCAAAACAAGGTAAATATGCATTGCTATTCCTAGTTTTTTTATATGCAATGATGATTTATTGCTTAATAGCTATGAATATAATTATGTTACCAGAATCTGCTTCAGTTGAAGGAGAACATGATGATATTTTATTCGATATTACATTTTGGTTGATTGGTGTTGTTCAGTTTGCAATGCAATTTTTGATTTTCTATTTCACTTTTAAATACAGAGGAAACAAAAATAACAAAGCAAAATTTTATGCAGATAGTCATAAATTAGAGGCAATTTGGACAATTACTCCAGCAGTAGTTTTGGTTGTTTTGATCGGTTATGGTTTGTGGCAATGGAATAATGTAATGGATTTGTCTGATGAAAAAGATGCAATAGTTATTGAAGTTTATTCTCAACAATTTAGATGGGATGCTCGTTATGCAGGTGAAGACAATATGTTAGGTTATGGAAACGTAAACTTTATCAAAGGAATCAATACAATGGGTGTCGATATGTCTGATAAAAATTCGCAAGATGACAAACAGGTTACTGAATTGTATTTGCCAAAAGGAAGAAAAATACACTTCAAGTTTCGTTCTCAGGATGTTTTACACTCCGCTTACATGCCACATTTTAGAGCACAAATGAATTGTGTCCCAGGAATGGTAACTGAATTTGGTTTTACGCCAAAATTCACAACTGAAGAAATGAGACTTCAGTCAGAAGTTGTTGACAAATCAAGAGAAATCAACAAGATTAGAAAAGCAAAAGGTGAAGATCCTTATGAATTTGATTACTTATTATTATGTAATAAAATTTGTGGAGCTTCTCACTACAATATGCAAATGAAAATTACAGTTGTTGAGCAAGAAGAATATGACAAATGGATTGCACAACAACCAACATTATCATCAGTTATAACTCAATAAATTTAAAAAACTACAAATAAATAGATCATGTCAGAACATCATCATAAAGAAACATTTGTAACAAAATATATTTTCAGTCAAGATCATAAAATGATCTCAAAGCAGTTTTTGATAACTGGTATTTTCATGGGAGTCATTGCACTTTTTATGTCAATGCTTTTCCGTTTACAGTTAGCTTGGCCTGAAAAATCATTTACAATTATTGAAGCATTTTTAGGAAATCATCAGACGGATGGTATTATGAATCCTGATATTTACCTTGCATTGGTTACAATTCACGGAACAATCATGGTATTTTTTGTACTAACAGCTGGGTTGAGTGGAACATTTTCCAATCTTTTAATTCCATTACAATTGGGTGCAAGAGACATGGCTTCAGGATTCCTGAACATGATTTCTTACTGGTTGTTTTTCTTGTCAAGTGTAATCATGGTTATTTCTCTTTTTGTGGAAGCTGGACCAGCATCTGCAGGATGGACAATTTATCCTCCTTTAAGTGCATTGCCTCAAGCAATTCCAGGCTCAGGAGCAGGGATGACATTATGGTTGGTTTCAATGGCTATTTTCATTGCATCTTCATTGATTGGAGCATTAAATTATATTGTTACCGTTTTAAACTTACGTACAAAAGGAATGAAAATGACAAGAATGCCATTAACAATTTGGGCGTTTTTTGTAACAGCAATGATTGGTGTAGTTTCATTCCCGGTTTTATTATCAGCAGCTTTGTTGTTGATTTTTGACAGAAGTTTTGGAACCTCATTTTATCTTTCTGATATTTTTATTTCCGGTGAAGTATTGCATTATCAAGGCGGATCACCAGTTTTATTCGAGCATTTATTCTGGTTTTTAGGTCATCCTGAAGTATATATTGTATTATTACCAGCACTTGGAATTACATCAGAAATTATTTCAACAAACTCTAGAAAACCAATTTTTGGATATAGAGCAATGGTGATGTCAATTATCGCAATTGCATTTTTATCAACTATAGTTTGGGGTCATCACATGTTTATTTCTGGAATGAATCCATTTTTAGGATCTGTATTTACATTCACAACTTTACTGATTGCAATTCCTTCTGCTGTAAAAGCATTTAATTATGTTACCACACTTTGGAAAGGAAATTTACAGCTAAATCCTGCAATGTTATTTTCTATTGGATTGGTTTCTACTTTCGTAACTGGAGGTTTAACAGGATTGGTTTTAGGAGACTCAGCATTAGACATCAATATTCATGATACGTATTTCGTTGTTGCTCACTTCCATTTGGTAATGGGTGTTTCTGCAATTTTTGGAATGTACGCAGGAATTTATCATTGGTTTCCAAAAATGTATGGACGTTTGATGAACAAAGTTTTGGGTTATTGGCATTTCTGGATTACCATTATTTGTGCTTATGGTGTGTTTTGGCCAATGCATTTCATAGGACTTGCTGGTTTACCAAGAAGATATTACACAAATACAAATTTCCCAATGTTTGATGATATTGCAAACATCAATGTGTTGATTACTATTTTTGCGATTGTTGGAGGTGTTGCTCAGATTTTGTTCCTTGCAAACTTCTTTATCTCAATTTATAGAGGAGAAAAATCATCACAAAATCCTTGGAATTCAAATACATTAGAATGGACAACTCCTGTAGAACACATTCACGGAAACTGGCCAGGAAAACTTCCTGAAGTTCACAGATGGCCTTATGATTATAGCAAACGTGTGGATCCAAATGATGATGATAGTGATTATTTACATGGAAAAGATTTTGTTCCGCAAACAACTCCACTTTTAGAAGGAGAAGATTCTTCTTAAAAAGGAATTAAATGATACTAAAGCCTTTCATTTTGGAAAGGCTTTTTCATTTCTACTTACTACTTTTTCTGATTGATTTCTGTTATCTTTGTAACTATGAACGAAAATCTAAATCCTGAAAATACCAACTATTCTAATCAAGAATTAGAGGTGGAAAAAAAACTACGTCCACTTTCTTTTGAGGATTTTACGGGTCAAGATCAAGCATTAGAAAATCTGAAAGTTTTTGTGGAAGCTGCCAATAAAAGAGGAGAGGCTTTAGATCATACATTGTTTCATGGTCCTCCAGGATTGGGAAAAACAACATTAGCACACATTTTAGCCAATGAATTAAAAGTCGGAATCAAAGTTACTTCAGGACCTGTTTTAGACAAGCCTGGAGATTTGGCTGGGTTATTGACCAATTTAGATGAGCGTGACGTGCTTTTTATTGATGAAATCCACAGATTAAGTCCAGTTGTGGAAGAATATTTATATTCTGCTATGGAAGATTATAAGATTGATATTATGATTGAATCTGGACCGAATGCACGAACTGTTCAAATCAATTTAGAGCCTTTCACATTGATTGGTGCAACAACACGTTCAGGATTGTTAACAGCGCCAATGAGAGCTCGTTTCGGGATTAGTACTCGATTACAATATTACACAAAAGAATTATTGACGACCATTATTCAAAGAAGTGCGCAAATTTTAAAAGTTCCAATAGCCATGCAAGCTGCTATCGAAATTGCTGGCAGAAGCAGAGGAACTCCAAGAATTGCGAATGCTTTACTGAGAAGAGTTAGGGATTTTGCTCAAATAAAAGGCAATGGAAAAATCACTATTGAAATTGCAAAATTCGCATTACAGGCGCTCAATGTGGACACGTATGGTTTGGATGAAATGGACAACAAAATCCTACTTACTATTATTGATAAATTCAAAGGTGGTCCAGTTGGGATTAGCACAATTGCAACTGCAGTGAGTGAAAACACGGAAACTATTGAAGAAGTATATGAACCTTTTTTGATTCAACAAGGTTTTATCACAAGAACGCCAAGAGGAAGAGAAGTGACCGAATTGGCATACAAACATTTAGGAAGAATCAGAGGAAGCAGTCAAGCAGAATTGTTTTAAAAAATGAACATTAAAAAAATAATTCCGATTTTAGAATGGTTGCCCAATTATGAAAAATCTCTTTTTAGGGATGATTTGATTGCGGGAATTACTGTTGGAATTATATTAATTCCCCAAGGAATTGCTTATGCTCTTATTGCAGGTTTACCTCCAATTTATGGATTGTATTGTGCATTAGTACCACAAATTATATATGCCATTTTTGGTTCCGCAAGACAAGTTGCTATTGGACCTGTAGCAACAGATTCTTTGATTGTGGCAACTGGCGTTTCTACACTTGCTTTAGCGGGTTCAGAAAGTTACATTTCAATTGCTATTTTATTGGCTTTAATGGTTGGAACAATCCAATTTATTTTAGGGATTTTTAACTTGGGATTTATTGTAAATTTCTTGTCAAGGCCAGTGATTACAGGATTTACATCCGCAATTGCATTGATTATTGGAGTCAATCAATTTCGGAATTTATTTGGTGTTGATTTTATTCAAAGTGATCAAATTCATGAGGTTTTAGAAGATATTTTTTTACAGATTTCTGATTATAATTTTCACACTACCATCATTGGTTTGATTGCGATAATTATCATTTTGATTTTCAGAAAGATTGACAAAAGAATTCCAAATGCCTTAATTGTCGTAGTTTTTGGAATAGTAACTATGAGGTATTTTGGAAGAAATTTGTTAGATGTACCTATCGTAAAAAACATTCCTTCAGGATTGCCAAGTTTTGGAATTCCAGAGTTTGAGATTGAACAAATTAGAGAATTATTTCCAATCGCTTTAACATTAGTAATGGTTGGATATTTAGAAACCATTTCAATTGGAAAATCACAAGAAACTAAACAAGATGTTTATAAAGTGAGACCAAATCAAGAATTAATTTCTTTGGGATTGAGTAATATAGTAGGTTCTTTATTTAAGTCTTTTCCGGTTGCTTCGAGTTTTTCACGCTCTGCAATAAATCTCGAAAGTGGCGCAAAAACTGGAATGGCAGCTTTGATTTCGGTTGTCATGGTTACAATAACCTTGCTTTTTTTAACCCCTTTATTTTACTTTTTGCCCAAAACAATTTTGGCAGCAATTATTATTGTAGCAGTTTTTGGACTGGTGAGTTTTAAAGAAGCTTCATTTTTATGGAGAGCCAATAATTTGGATTTTTGGTTAATGATTTCTACTTTTATTGCAACACTTTTTTTTGGAATTGAATATGGAATTTCTGTAGGTGTAGGTTTGTCATTGGTTGTTCTAATTTTTAGAACCTCAAGACCTTATGTTGCTGAATTAGGAAAAGTACCTGATGCTAATTTTTATAGAAATAAAGAGCGATTTGAAGAAGTAATTATTGAAGATGATATTCTTGTTTTTCGTTTTGATGCGCAGTTATTCTATGCAAATGCAAGTTATTTTAGAGATAAATTAGACGAGATGGCAGAAAAAAAAGGAAAGGCATTAAAATTGATAGTATTAGATTCCGAAAGTATCAACAGAACTGATAGTACAGGAGTTGAAATACTTAAAGAACGAATTAAGTTTTATCAAAAAAAAGGTGTTTTATTTTATTTTGCTGGTGCAAAAGGACCTTTGAGAGATGCTTTATTTAAAGGAGGATTATTAAGAATTATTGATGTAAATCATTTCTTTATGAGAGCCAATGATGCTGTGAAATTTTTCAGAACTGGTGACAGAAAAACTCAGGAAAAATATTCAAAATACATTCATCAGGCATATAAATAATTCTGATAATAATCAGTTAAATAATAAAATACCAAGTCTAATGTTGACTTTTTAAAGTATAATTAAAATGAAAATAGAACAAATTTATACAGGATGTTTGGCGCAAGGTGCCTACTACATTGAAAGTAATGGCGAAGTTGCTATTATTGATCCATTAAGAGAAGTACAAGATTATATTGATAGAGCTGCAAAAGATAACGCAAAAATCAAATATATTTTCGAAACTCATTTTCATGCCGATTTTGTTAGTGGACATGTTACTTTGGCAGTAAAAACTGGCGCAAAAATTATTTTTGGTCCAACTGCAAAAACCAATTTTGATGCGTTAATTGCCAGAGACAATCAAGTATTTAATCTTGGAAATATTACCATTACAGTGCTTCATACTCCTGGTCATACTATGGAAAGTGCTTGTTATTTATTGAAAGATGAAAATGGAAAAGATTACGCACTTTTTAGTGGAGATACTTTGTTTTTAGGTGATGTTGGAAGACCAGATTTGGCCCAAAAAGGAGACATTACCGAGAAAGATTTGGCCGGTTTTTTATACGATAGTTTACGCGCAAAAGTAATGACTTTAGCAGATGATGTGATTGTATATCCTGCACACGGAGCTGGTTCAGCTTGCGGAAAAAATTTGAGCAAAGAAACTTTTGGCACCATTGGAAATCAAAAAAAGACCAATTATGCTCTGAGAGAAAATATTACCAAAGAGGAATTTATAAATGAAGTTACAGATGGTTTATTGCCTCCTCCAGCCTATTTTCCTTTGAATGTAAAAATGAACAGAGAAGGATATGAAAATATTGAAGACATCGTCAAAAACAGTTCAAAACCATTGTCAGCAGACGAATTTGAAGTTATTGCAAACGAAACTGACGCTGTAATTTTAGATGTGCGTCATCAATCTGAATTTTCGAAAGGATTCATTCCTCAGTCTATTTTTATTGGTTTGGGAGGCAATTTTGCACCTTGGGTTGGCGCATTAATCAAAGACATCAAACAAGCAATTTTGTTGGTAACTCCGATTGGCGAAGAGGAAAAAACTATTATACGTTTGTCAAGAGTTGGTTTTGATAATGTCATTGGTTATTTAGATGGAAGTTTTGAAACTTGGAAAAAGGCAGTAAAAGAAATGGATGTTTTAAATTCAATTTCTGCAATTGAGCTATCAGAAAAAATCAAAGAAAAGCCCATTGTTTTTGATGTTCGAAAACCTGGAGAATATCAAAGTGAACATGCATTAATTGCTGAAAATACTCCACTAGATTATTTGAATGACTATATTACTCAATTTCCTGAAAAAGAACCTTTTTTTGTGCATTGTGCAGGAGGTTATCGCTCTGTGATTGCAGCTTCTATCTTGAAAGCACGTGGTTTTCACAACGTAATTGATATTGAAGGAGGTTTTGATGCTATTCAAAAATCAGCTATTGAAAGAACAGTTTTTGTGTGTCCAACAATGTTAAAGTAATTACAAATGAGATATTTAATGCTTTTTTTAGTGTGTTTTTTGTAACTTGCGGAAATTCACAGGGTTTAAAAAAATATCCAATACTGAATTAAAACAGTTATTATCAAAAGAAAAAATTCAATTATTGGATGTTAGAACTCCTGAAGAAGTGTCTAAAGGATTTATAAAATCATCCAAATTTGCCAATCTTTTTGATGCTGATTTCTATCAAAAAGCAAGTGTTCAATCAGATAAATCAAAACCTATGCATTTGTATTGCAGAACATCAAATAGAAGAATTACAGCAGCAGCTATTTTAAAAGAAAAAATGATTTAATGTATATTTTCTTGAAGGAAGATATATCCAATGGAAATCTAAAAAAAAGAAACATGATAACAAATATTCAAATAGAAAATTTAAAATGTGGTGGTTGTGCATCAACCATCAAAAAAGGAATTTCAGCCATCAATGGTGTGAATAATGTGACAGTTGATGAAGAAAATTCAATAGTAATAATCGAATCAAAAAATGCTGATATTGAAGAAATTAAAATGAAACTTTCTAACTTAGGTTATCCAAAAGTTGGTGATAAAAATTCTATTTTACACAAAGCAAAATCGTTTGTGAGTTGTGCTGTTGGGAGAATAGATTTTTAATGGTCTTGTAATTTAACAAGTCTATTAAATTGCGGTATGAAAATCAAACTCCTTTTCATCACGCCTCCATTTATGCAGTTAAATACAACACATCCTTAAAGTCTTTATTTAAAAGGGTTCTTAGAAAAACACTAAGTTTCTTTTGCACATTGCGATTTAATTATTGAGCTTTTCTAAGCTATTTTCACTTGCCTCATTTGTTATTTTTATGTTTTAAATGATTAAATAAATTACAATCTTCACAATTTTTGGTTTCTCCATAATAGGTTTCTCTATATTTATGAAGCGTTTTCAAAGAATTCCGAATAAATATTTTTTAATAGAAGTTACCCTACAATTCAACATTCCCATGGCTGAAGAGTAATATTTTTATTGTTTTGTATGTCTTTTAATTCTGACAAGTTTCATATAAATAGTTTTTTAAAACGCATTGAAAAATACATTTTTTGATGAAATAAAATGGGCATAAATTTTATTGAAAAGTCAATTAAAAAGGAGGAGGAATGAATTTATCAGATTGATTTCGAAAAATGGTAAAATCAAAATGATAAACTATTAGATTTCTTTTTTGATAAATGGCGGAAATTCTCATGTTTTGCTAAGATACAAAAATTAAGCCGTTTTAACTAAAAAACGGCTTATTATAATGGTATTTTAACCAAATTCGGCTAAAAATTAATAAAAATTTAAAAATTAAGCGTCACTCCCAAAAGGAAATTTCTAGTTGCTTGAGGATAGTATCCAGCACCATCTAAAGTGGTTACTGAATTCGGATTTGACCACGTATCATCAAACGTGTAATAATAGCCTCTATCCACATATTCTGCATTGAAAATATTGTTGACCAATGCAGTAAACGTTACGGTTTTGAATATTTTGGCTGGTTTTAATTGATACACCACATTCAAATCGCTTGTAAAAAAAGAATCCAATACATCATTTTCAGAAATGCGACTACTCACATTGCTCATCCATTGTTTGCCCACAAATTTTGATAAAAATGAGATTTGAAAAGCTTCCTTTGGCTGATAGGTAAAAATATTTCCTAGAATTACATAGGGAGAAAATGACAAATTTGTGTTGCCTAAATTTTGCAAAACACCATCAATTTCCGAGACAAAATCTCGGTTTTTATTCGAGCTAAATGCCGCATTTGATTTGATAGAAAACTGATTACTTAACTGAATATCAGCATCAATTTCTAGTCCCAATCTATAACTTTTTCCTGATGTTGCTCTTATTGGAGCGCCAACTCCATCAATGGCTCCTGTCAATACCAACTGATTTTTATAATCCATAAAATACACATTTGTATTTAATTTGATGTTTTCTGTGTTCAAACGCCAACCCAATTCGTAGTCAAAAAGGGTTTCATGAGTAGAAACGCCAACTTCAAAATCGTTCCTATTTGGTTCTCTGTTTGCCACTGCAAAAGAGGTGTAAAAGTTATTTTTGTCATTGCTTTTATAAGTAAAACCAAACTTCGGATTGAAGAAATTAAAATTTCTATTCACATCAATAGGAACAATATCGTTGGTAATTCCTTGGGTCTGATAATTCACAAAGCGTCCTTGCAAATCTGCATAGGCAGTAAGTTTTTCACTAAGACTAAAGTTGGCTTTTGCAAACAAAGAAAAGTCCGATTTTTTTGCATCTGAAAAATAATAACGGTCTCTAATTTGTGTATTTGGCGCTAAATTTTCCCCCCAAATTACCTCTCCAAAATGATCCCCAGTATAATTGGAATAGGAAATTCCTGTGATGAAATTCAGTTTGTCAGTTTTATAATTGGTGTTGAAATTGATGACATAAAAATCGTTGTCAAGCCAACGTCTTACAATGACATTTGTTCCATCCACAATCAAATTATTGAGTGCAGCAGC
>DDMS01000002.1:0-28803 GCA_002340765.1 Flavobacteriaceae bacterium UBA2540
CTAAAATATATTTTTTCATATTTTTGTTTTTTAAAATTTTTAATAATTAATTTTTATTTGAAGTTGAAAATTTCTTCCCAAATCATCTGCAAAAAATCGGAGTCTATTCAAATAGTCTCTGTAAGATGTATTGAGAAGATTGTTAACGTTAATACTCACTTGGATTTTTGAATGTTTTCCCCAATCAAAATCCACAGTGTTTTTGAAATGTAACAGATGAAATGCGTTTGGTGGTGTGCTAATATCCACTAAAACTGTACTATTAGTGGTTGCTATAAATTGCTCAAAATTAAAATCTGGGAAACGATTTTGTCTTCCTACAAATTCGCTAATCAAAGCGCTTGAAAAATTTTTCCAATCCTCATTTTGATAGCGAATGGAGTTTCTCATTTGAAAAGGAGGCATATCAATAATAGGCTCATTTTCTCTGGTGTCTTGTGCAAAAATGTAGGAAGTATTCAAGGAATAGAACCAATTTTCTGAAAATTGCTTTTGTAGATTCAAATCAAAACCTGTTAAAAAAGCATCTGTTTGACGATATTCCCATTTCGGAAAAGCTCCTCTTATGGTTTGTTCTGTGCCATTTGGCGCAATGAAAATATAGTCTTTTAACAAGGTTGCATAGGTATCCAATTGCCAAGTGAAGGAGCTGTTTTCTCTTAAAAAGGAGACCGAAAATCGATTTGATTTTTCAGATTGTAAGGTCAAAGAACCCAACTCAATACGTGCAGCTGAATGGTGCAAACCATCACTAAATAATTCAGAAATATTAGGTGGCCTTGTTGCCAATGTATAATTGAATAACAGCGAATTTTCTTCAGAAAGCGTTCTTTTTCCTCCTAAAGAAATCGCTAAATTGTGAAAATTCAACTTCGGATTTGTCAACAATTGGGTTCCTAAATCTTGAATCACCAATTCAGGAAACAAGACATCATATCCCAAAGCATTCCAACGACTCGTTTGATAAAACTTTTTTACATCGTAAAAATTATAGTCATAACGCACTCCAAAATCTAAAGAAAGATTTTCTGAATATTGATGTTTGATCGTCGAATAAAAACCCACATCTATTTTCTGATAATCTGGAATTAAACGACGAACACCCGTTGCAGGATTGGCAAAATTTTCTTGAAAACGGAACAATGTTCCTGTTTGAAAAGTCCATAAATCGTTGGCATCAAACAAAAAATCAGCTGTTGCAGAATGCGTTTTTAAATTCAAATCTACAGCTGGTATAAAACGATTCTCGCCAATTCTTCTGTCATATTCAAATCGTTGATTTTCTTGAAAATCATATTGCAACGTGAGTTTTCCCAAACCTTGAAAACGTTTAAAATAATTCACTTTGGCAATAAAATGATTGACTTCTTGTTTTGGATTGTTAATAGTGTAGCTAAAATCCTTATGAATCAAAGGTTGTTGGCTATTTAAAGCATTGACTAAATCCTGAATTCCGCCAATATGTGAAGCTCCTAAAATTCCAATTTCACTAGAAATGGAACTGATAAAAACGTTCCAACCAGTTTCAAAAGTTTTAATACCAGCGTTGATGGAAAACGCATAAGATTCAGAACCAGTATTTGTTAGATAATAATCAGGTGCTTTAAAATCTCCAAAACGTTTATAAGAAGCATTTACATCTACATAATACCCTTTTTTATAGGTTTTATGTAATGAAGTTGCCAAATTATATGCATTTCCATTGGTTTGAAATCCAGTAATGGTGTTTCCAAAAAGGGAATCGATTTTTACAGGATTTTTTGGATTCAATATCACAACTCCTCCAATTGCATCGCTTCCAAAAGCCAAAGCTCCAGCGCCTTTGATCACAGAAACGCTTTCTGAAGAATTCAAATCTACGTTTGGGGCATGTTCAATTCCCCATTCTTGGTCTTGCAAACCCACACCATTGTTTATCACAATAATTCTGCTGCTATGCATGCCATTAATCATGGGTTTTACTATCGCATTTCCAGTATTTATTGACGAAACTCCTGCAATTTCTTTCAAAGCATCACCCAAAGAACCTGAACTATAATTGTCTAACACTTTTTTAGACAACACTGTTTCAGAAATTGAAGATACTTTTTTTGGAGTTGTTTTTCCCAAAATAGAAACCTCTTCTAAGGCTTCTGAATGATGTTCCAACAGAAATTTTCCTTGATAATTTGCCTCAATAACGATTCTTTTTTCTGATGTTTTACAACCAATATGAGAAATAACAATTGTGATTTTTCCACCACAAACATTTCTGATCACAAAGTTTCCTTTGCTGTCAGTAACTGCAAATTTGTTGGTGTTTTTTATCTGAATTGTTGCGTTATCAATGCTTGTTCCATCATGAAAATCAATCACAGTTCCACGAAGTGTATACGTACAATTTTGACTGAATATCCAAAAGGAATTCAAACAAAAAAGCACGAAAATAATTTTTTTCATCTGTTTGTTTTAGTTTGAAATAAAGCGAATACTTTAGGTCAAACTAGGGGGTCCTCTTAGAAAAAAAGTTGCTTTGTGTGAAGCAATAAAAGCAACGTTATAGGTGTGATTTTTTTCTAAAAAAGTAGGTATTTCAACAACTTCATAAACGAAATTATTGCTGTAATTGAATGAATTGATGTTGTAATTTAAAAAATCACAGTCATCATTGAGTTGATGAATATGACTTTCAATTTTACTACTACAAACTGAGTGTTCATGGTCTTCAAAAATGTGCTGTAATTTTACCGCAAAAGGCAATAACAGCGCAAAAATTAAAATCGCACTGAATGTTTTTACCAACAAATATTTTGCGTAAGACATCATTTTTTAAAGAAATCACTGCAAATATAAATGAAAACTAGTGTAAATCTCCAAAGATTGTTACTTTTAACGAAATTATAGCAGATGAATTCATTGAAAAGAAAGGATATTTGGATTAGTGGTTTTGCGTTGTTTTCATTATTTTTTGGTGCAGGAAATTTGATTTTACCATCGTCATTAGGCGTAAAATCTGGTTCAACTTGGTGGATCGTTTTATTAGGATTTGCAATCACTGCTGTTGTGATTCCAATTTTATCCATTTTTGCACATGCCAAATTGCAAGGAACTTTGTATGATTTTGGCAAAAAAGTGTCTCCAATTTTCAGCACCGTTTTTTGTTTTTTTATCTATGCAATAGCCATTGCAATTCCTGGACCAAGAACAGCTGCAGTGACTCATGAAATGTCTGTACAGCCTTTTTTTGATGTAAGTCCTTTATTGACAAGTAGTATTTATTTTGGATTGGTGTTTTTTTTCGCCATCAATCGTTCAAAAATTATCGATGTTATTGGAAAGTTTTTGACGCCCATCATTGTATTTATTTTACTGATAATCATTTTCTTGGCTATTTTTTATCCGCCAGAAAATGGGCTTTTTCCAATAGTTGAAAATCCATTTGTGGACGGAATTTTAGAAGGCTATCAAACTTTTGATGCGATTGCAGGCGTTGTTGTTGGCGCAGTAATTATCATTTCGTTAAATATGGGAAATCAATACACTTTTGAAGCAAAACAAGCATTGATAAAAAAATCGGGAATCATTGCTGGTGTTGGATTGTTATTGATTTATGGCGGACTTATTCTATCAGGGTTTTTATTTAGCGCAACATTTCCTGAAAACGCTTCAAGAATCGACATTTTAACCAGTTTAAGTTTGCAAACTTTGGGTGATTTTGGAAGAATTTTATTAAGTGTTTTGGTTGCGTTGGCTTGTTTTACGACTGCAGTTGGCGTTGTTACAGGTTGTGCAGATTACATCAAAGGAATTTGCAAAAACTCACAAAAAGCGTTTATGATGACAGCTGCCATTTGCGCAATTATTGGGATTTTAGTAGGAAGTTTTCAAGTTGATTTTATCATCATTTTGGCAGTGCCAGCGTTGATGTTTGTGTATCCAATAACAATTGTGTTGATTTTACTGAATGTTGTTCCTGAAAAATTAGCCTCTGCATTCGTTTTTAAAGCAGTTGTTTTGGTCACTTTTATGTTCAGTATTCCTGATTTTTTAGGTTTTATAATTTCAGAAGAGTATTTGATTGGTATTAAAAATTGGATTCCTTTTGCGAAGTTTAATTTGGGTTGGGTGTTGCCTGCTTTTTTGGTGTTTGTTTTGGGAAATTTATTTCAAAAACCTATAAATTCTCTTTAAAAAACTCATAAAATATGTAATTAATGTCTTTCTAATATATTACTTTTGTTGAATATATTTAGAGATATTCTAAACAAAAAATGAACACTATTCAAACGAATAAAAAAGCAGTTGTCATAGGTGCTGGAATTGCCGGAATTGCAAGCGCCATTCGTTTACAGTTAAAAGGATTTGAGGTAACTGTTTATGAGAAAAATCCCTATCCAGGAGGAAAATTATCCGTTTTTCAGTTAGGAGATTATCGTTTTGATGCAGGCCCTTCATTGTTCACGATGCCTCAATTTGTGGAGGAATTATTTTCGTTGGCAGGAAAAAAAACAGCCAATTATTTTGAATATGTAAAGCATCCAACTTCATGCAAGTATTTTTGGCAAGATGGCACACAATTGCATGCAGAAAGTGATGTTCAAAAGTTTGCCGAAAAAGTACAGGAAACTTTTCAAATTGAAGAAGATGTTATTGTGAAAAAGTTGCAAAAAGCGGCTTTTATCAATGAAACAATTGGTGATTTATTTTTAGAGCAAAGTTTGCATCAACCCTCCAATTTTTTCAATTTGAAAACATTGAAATCAATACTGAAAATTAGAAAATTTGATCTTGATAAAACGCTTCATCAAGCAAATCAAAAGGATATAAAACATCCAAAAATGGTGCAATTATTTGATAGATTTGCTACTTATAACGGTTCAAATCCCTACAAAACCCCAGGAATTATGGGGATTATTCCTCATTATGAACACAATGTAGGTACTTTTTTCCCCACAAAAGGAATGAACAGTATTACTACTTCTTTGGTACAATTGGCTGAGGATTTAGGTGTAAAATTCCAGTATAATGAAATCGTAAAAGAAATTATTTTAGACAAATCTCAAAAGAAAGTGTTGGGAATTGAGACCGAAAACGGAAAAATATTGGCTGATGTTGTTTTTAGCAACATGGATATTTATTTTACCTATCATCAATTATTGCCAAGTTTTCCAAAACCAATAAAAACACTTTTGCAAGAAAGATCAAGTTCTGCCATTGTTTTTTACTGGGGGATTCGTAAAGAATTCAAAGAATTGGACTTGCACAATATTTTTTTCGCTGAAGATTATAAAGCGGAATTTGAGGCAATTTTTGAACAAAAAACAATGTATAAAGACCCCACAATTTACATCAATATTTCGTCAAAAATTTGCAAAGATGATGCTCCAAATCAATCAGAAAATTGGTTTGTAATGGTAAATGCACCAGCGAATGTTGGACAAAATTGGGGGGAATTGGTTGCAAATACCAAGAAAAATATCATCGAAAAATTGAACGCTCATTTCAAAATGGACATTGAATCTTTGATTGAATGTGAGGAAATTTTAGACCCAAAAACCATTGAAAGCAAAACATCTTCTTATCAAGGTTCGTTGTATGGAACAAGTAGCAATTCAAAATTTTCAGCTTTTTTGAGACATCCAAATTTTAAAAAAAATATCAAAGGATTGTATTTTGTTGGTGGAAGTGTGCATCCTGGAGGAGGAATTCCTTTGTGTTTATTAAGTGCTAAAATTGCGACAAATCATGTTTCGTAAACTCAATATCACTAAAATTCAATTTTCTATCATTCTGTTGATTTTAATTTACCTTACAGGTTTTATTGGAATTGTTGCAAGCAAAAATCCCATTGATTTTTTGTCTTTAACTCCTTTAAATTTGGGAATTAGCGCAATTTTATTATTCATCAATCATCAAAAAGGATTTCAAAATCAGGTATTTATTTTTATTTTGATTGGCATTCTTGCCTATTTTATTGAAGTTTTAGGCGTAAATACAGGTGTCATTTTTGGAGAATATGCTTATGGAAAAACGTTAGGATGGAAAATCTTTAATACGCCGTTAATGATTGGTGTTAATTGGATTTTATTAACCTATGCAACGGTTTATTCCTTAGAAAAGCTCATTCAAACGAAATGGATTTTGGCACTTTGCTCAAGTCTAGTTTTGGTTACACTCGATTTTTTAATTGAACCAATTGCAATTACCTATGATTTTTGGACATGGACAAATGCTCAAATTCCCATTCAAAATTATGTTGCTTGGTATTTTATTGCAGTAGTTTTTTGTTTTGCATTGGCTCAATTTAAAAAAGATTCTTTCAATACCTTTGCACCCTATTTATTGGTAATACAGTTTTTGTTTTTTGGGATTTTAAATTTTATTTCATAATCTTTTTTTAAAAATTCATTAACACCCCAATTTATTTTAAATAAAGCCTTCAATAAATAAAAAACGTATTTTTGTTTTTTTAAATGGAAAATAAAGCTTGTTAAATTACTACATATATCCTAATTCCATTTCTAATGAATGGGTGACTTTTGTGCATGGTGCAGGAGGAAGTAGTTCTATTTGGTATAAACAAGTGCGCGATTTTAAAAAAGAATTCAATGTGTTGATTTTGGATTTGCGCGGTCATGGAAATAGCAAACCAACCTTGAAAGATACGTTCAATCCAAAATATACTTTTGATTCAATCACAAATGATATTGTGGAAGTTATTGAACATTTAAAAATCCAAAAATCACATTTTATAGGCATTTCTTTAGGAACCATTTTGATTCGAAATTTGGCAGAAAAAAGACCAGAATTGGTGAAAAGCATGATTATGGGTGGTGCCATTATCAAATTAAATTTTCGTTCTCAAATGTTGATGAAAATTGGTGCTATTTTTAAATCTGTTGTGCCATATATGGTCCTGTATAAGTTGTTTGCATTTATCATTATGCCAAAGAAAAACCACAAAAAATCACGATTATTGTTCGTTAATGAAGCTAAAAAATTATATCAAAAAGAGTTTATACGTTGGTTTAAATTAACCGCAGAAATCAACCCTTTATTGCGATTTTTCAGAGCAAAAGATATTAAAATCCCTACTTTTTATATTATGGGTGCTGAAGATCATTTGTTTTTAACGTCTATCAAAAATATTGTTTCACAACATGTGACTTCTACACTTTTTGTGGTGGACAATTGTGGACATGTTGTCAATGTGGAACAGCCAGAAACGTTCAATTTTCAAACAATTCGCTTTATCAATTCTTTGGCTAAAAAAAGTGAGCTTTAAAACCCACTTTTTTGTATTTATTGATTCATCAAATCCTCAATTTGTTCCAATTCAATAGGAATATTTTTCATCAAATTGAAAGGTTCGCCTCTTTCTTGAATTACTACATCATCTTCTAAACGAATGCCAAAACCTTCTTGCGGAATATAAATTCCAGGCTCAACAGTGAACACCATATTCGCTTTCATAGGTTCATATAACAAACCATAATCATGCGTATCTAAACCAATATGATGGCTTGTTCCGTGCATAAAGTATTTTTTATACGCTGGCCATTTTGGGTCTTCATTTTGGACGTCAGCTTTGTCAATCAAACCTAATTTCAACAATTCTGAAGTCATAATTTTTCCAACTTCTATGTGATATTCTTTCCAAAAATTTCCGGGAATTAATAGTTTTGTAGCTTCTTTTTTCACGTGATTTACCGCCTTGTAAACCGCTTTTTGTCTTTCAGTAAATCGACCAGAAACAGGAATTGTTCTTGTTAAATCACTTTTATAATTCGCATATTCAGCAGCAACATCTAGTAACAATAATTCTCCTGCTTTGCATTGCTGATTATTTTCAATATAATGCAAAACGTTTGCGTTGTTTCCTGAGGCAATAATGGGTGTGTACGCAAATCCTTTAGAGCGATTTCTGATGAATTCATGAATCAATTCTGCCTCTACTTCATATTCCCAAACATCAGGTTTTACAAAATGTAACAATCTGCGAAATCCTTTTTCGGTAATATCACAAGCTCGTTGCATCAAATCCAATTCAATAGCATCTTTTACAGAACGTAAACGTTGTAAAATTGGGTTACTTTTCGCTACAGAATGCGAAGGATATTTTGCCAATAACGATTTTGTAAAGCGATCTTCACGAGTTTCTGTTTCTATTTTTGCTCTGTAATGTTCGTTGGTATTGATGTAAAAAGTGTCGCAATAAGAAGCCATTTCAAACAATACTTTTTCCAATTCTTGCAGCCAAAAAACGGGTTTAATTCCAGAAATTGCAAAAGCAGTTTCTTTAGATAATTTTTCACCTTCCCAAATAACAATATGATCATTGGTTTCTCTAACGAAAAGCACTTCACGCAATTCATGATTTGGACAATCAGGAAATAATAATAAGACACTTTCCTCTTGGTCAACGCCACTCAAATAAAAAATATCTCTGTGCTGTTCAAAAGGCATGGTACCATCAGCACTTGTTGGATAAATATCATTAGAATTAAAAATCGCCAAACTATTTGGCTTCATTTGCGAAGCAAAGTCTTTACGATTTTTGATAAAAAGTGCGGAGTTTATGGCTTGGTATTTCATATCAAATATGTTTGAAACACAAAGGTAGGAATAAAATTAAAAACTAAAAATTAGACTTAAACGCAAAGACGCTAAGATTTTTTTGCAAAGTTTGCAGAGAATTCTTTGCTAACATCGCGAAATATTTGGGGTTAATAATACATTGCGTCCTTGCAATAAAAAATATTAATGTCTTCTTTTTGGCGCAGCATTTCTCTCTCTATCAGGAGAATTTGTTGGTTTATTTTTTTTTGCAAAAGGTCTTTTTCTTTGAGTATTGCCCTCTGATGAATTCATATTTGAAGGTTTTTTCTTTTTAGCAAACGAGCCTTTACTTTGAGTTGAAGCTCTTTTAGCATCAGCAGTATCAGTAGGCTCAAAGCCTTCAACAATTTCAGAATTTAATTTCTCTTTGAGTAGTTTTTCTATTTCATTTTGAAATTCAGTTTCTTCACTGCACACCAATGAAATGGCTTCACCAGCAGCACCAGCCCTTCCTGTTCTTCCAATTCTGTGTATATAATCTTCTGGCACATTTGGCAATTCATAATTGATGACATGAGGCAATAATGGAATGTCCAAACCACGAGCTGCAATATCTGTAGCAACTAAAACTTTTATAGAGTTTTCTTTGAAGTTTTTTAAAGCTTTTGTTCTTGCTCCTTGACTTTTATTTCCATGAATGGCAGCTGCAGTAATTTTTGCTTTTAACAAACTTTCAGTCAATTTATTGGCTCCATGTTTGGTTCTTGTAAAAATCAATACTTGTTGCCAATCATTGTCAGTAATCAATTTGATAGTAAAAGTAGTTTTTTTGTTTTTATCTATTTTATATACTTTGTGCGTTACTTTAACTGCTGTTGAATTTTGTGGTTCAGCAGCTACAGAAACTGGATTTTTTAAAATTCCTTCCGCCAATTTTCTGATTTCTGGTGAAAAAGTTGCAGAGAAAAGTAAGTTTTGACGTTTTACCGGCATAAAACTTATGAGTTTGTTCAAATCTCTTGCAAAACCCATGTCTAACATTCTATCAGCTTCGTCTAAAATCAACACATCAATTAGTTTGAATGACACTGAATTTTGCTCATACAAATCCAACAGTCTTCCTGGAGTTGCTACCAAAATATCCACCCCATTTTTGAGCATCGATTTTTGTGAAACAATGTTTACACCACCAAAAACCACTCCTGATTTAATGTCTGTATATTTACTATATTCCTTGATATTTTCATGCACTTGCGCAGCCAATTCTCTAGTTGGCGTTAAAACCAAAGCACGCAAAGGACCGTTTTTTTGTTGTTTGGTTTCTGTTAAATATTGCAAAACAGGTAACGTAAATCCAGCAGTTTTTCCAGTTCCAGTTTGTGCAGATGCCAAGACATCTTTACCTTCTAAAATAATTGGAATTGTTTTTTGTTGAATTAGAGAAGGCGTTGTGTACCCTTTCTCTTCGACTGCTTTTACAAACGCAGCGGTTAATCCTAAAGATTTAAATGACATAAATGAATTTTAAGAAACAATCCTAAAACAGATTGTTCTAAATATCCTGCAAAAATAGGTTGATTCTTTGTTTTAAATCAATAATTTGTCATTTTATATTTATTTTCAGAAAAACAAGCTCAAAAAAAGAGGTTTTTAGACCTCATTATTATTTTTAGAATGAAAATAAATTAACGCCTTCGATAAGTTCCTCTTTTAAAAAGACTCAAAAGGAAACTTTTTAACTTGTGAAAACAATACTATCCCAAATGAAGATTTAAAAGGAACTTGGAAAAACAACAAATGTCTGATAAACTCAAATCAAATTCCTTAAAATTAATTTAAAATTATTCTAAATACTCTCGAAATCGTTGTAATTTCTTTGTAAACCATTTCGTTTAGCCGTATTTTTGTATCAAAATTTTAACTAAACAAAATAATGAGCGGATTTTTCAAATCTTCAGTAGGGAGAAAAGTAGCGATGGCAATTTCAGCCTTCTTCTTAATGATATTTTTGTTACAACACCTTTTTATCAATACTTTATCGGTTTTCAATCCTGATTTGTTCAATGAAGTTTCTCATTTTATGGGAACAAATCCATTGGTTCAATTTGCACTTCAGCCAGTATTGATTTTTGGGGTTGTTTTTCACTTTGTGATGGGTTTTATTCTAGAGATAAAAAACAACAAAGCAAGACAAGTTTCTTATGCAAAAAACAATGGTGCAGCCAATTCAACTTGGATGAGCCGAAATATGATTTGGAGTGGTTTTGTAATTCTAGCATTTATAGCGTTGCATTTTATCGATTTTTGGTTTCCGGAAATCAATACCAAATTCATCAAAGGGGATTGGTCTGGTTTGGATGATGGAGAATTTCGTTATTACGAACATTTAAAACACAAATTTGTAAATCCATTAAGAGTTGTTGCATATGCAGTAGCATTTGTATTTTTAGGATTGCATTTGGCTCATGGATTTACATCCGCTTTTCAATCAGTAGGGGCAGCTTCTTTAAGAAAAAAACTTGGAAATGTTGGAACGGCTTATGCAATCATTATTCCTTTAGGATTTATTTTAATCGCATTTTTTCACTATTTTAAACATTAATCTTTCGTTATGACTTTAAATTCAAAAATTCCTCAAGGGCCACTAAAAGATAAATGGACAGATTATAAAAACAAAATTAACTTGGTAAATCCTGCCAACAAACGTCATATTGATGTAATTGTGGTTGGAACAGGCTTGGCTGGTGGTTCAGCATCTGCAACTTTGGCAGAATTAGGATACAACGTAAAAACTTTTTGTTACCAAGATTCTCCAAGAAGAGCCCATTCTATTGCCGCTCAGGGAGGAATCAATGCTGCAAAAAATTATCAAGGAGATGGAGATTCAACTTATAGATTATTTTACGATACTGTTAAAGGGGGAGATTATCGTTCAAGAGAGGCAAACGTATATAGATTGGCAGAAGTTTCTACAAATATCATTGATCAATGTGTGGCACAAGGAGTTCCTTTTGCACGTGATTATGGAGGATTGTTAGACAACCGCTCTTTTGGTGGTGTGCTTGTTTCTAGAACATTTTATGCAAAAGGACAAACAGGCCAGCAATTATTATTAGGCGCTTATTCTGCAATGAATAGACAAATTGCACGTGGTAAAATTGAAATGTTTAACAGACACGAAATGTTAGATGTTGTGCTGGTTGATGGAAAAGCCAGAGGAATTATTGCTCGCAATTTGGTGACTGGTGAAATTGAGCGTCATTCCGCACACGCAGTTGTAATTGCTTCTGGTGGATATGGAAATGTATATTTCCTTTCAACAAACGCCATGGGTTCAAACGTAACTGCTGCTTGGAAAATTCATAAAAAAGGGGCATTTTTTGCAAATCCATGTTTTACACAAATTCATCCAACGTGTATTCCACGTTCAGGAGATTATCAATCAAAATTAACATTGATGTCTGAATCATTGAGAAATGATGGGCGAATTTGGGTTCCAAAAAGGTTGGAAGATTCCAAAGCAATTAGAGATAGAAGCAAAAAACCAACAGAATTAACCGAAGATCAAAGAGATTATTTCTTAGAAAGACGTTATCCTGCTTTTGGTAATTTGGTACCAAGAGACGTTGCTTCAAGAGCTGCAAAAGAGCGTTGTGATGCTGGTTTTGGGGTAAATGCAACTGGTGAAGCCGTGTTTTTAGATTTCGCATCATCTTTTGAAAGGTATGGAAAAGAGCAAGCAAAAATTCAGAATTTAATTAATCCTACCAAAGAAAAAATCATTGAATTAGGACAAAAAATTGTTGAGGCAAAATATGGAAATTTATTCCAGATGTATGAAAAAATTGTTGATGAAAATCCATATAAAACACCTATGATGATTTATCCAGCTGTGCATTATACTATGGGCGGTGTTTGGGTTGATTATAATTTGATGACCACAATTCCTGGCTGTTATGCCATTGGAGAAGCTAATTTTTCTGAACACGGAGCAAATAGATTGGGTGCTTCTGCTTTGATGCAAGGGTTGGCTGATGGGTATTTTGTATTGCCTTATACGATTGGAGATTATCTAGCAGACGACATCAGAACTGGAAAAATTTCAACTGATACTCCAGAATTTGACGAAGCAGAAAAATCAGTAAAAGATGCTATTAGTTTCTTTATCAATAATAAAGGGACACATTCAGTAGATTATTACCACAAAAAATTAGGAAAAATTATGTGGGACAAATGTGGCATGTCAAGAAACGAAGAAGGATTAAAAGAAGCTATTGAAGAAATTTCTGCTCTGAGAAAAGATTTTTGGCAAAACGTTTCTGTGCCAGGTTCAGAAAATCAATTTAATGAAGAACTCGCAAAAGCAGGAAGAGTAGCAGATTTTTTGGAATTGGGGGAATTGTTTGCAAAAGACGCTCTTCAAAGAGAAGAATCAGCAGGGGGTCATTTTAGAGAAGAACACCAAACTTCAGAAGGCGAAGCAAAAAGAAGAAAAGAGTTTCAATACGTGTCAGCTTGGGAATATAAAGGCGAACCAAAAGACGCTGTTCTTCACAAAGAAGTCTTAGATTACGAGAATATTGAGGTAAAAGAGAGAAGTTATAAATAATACTTGCTTTTAGCATTTAGTCATTAGCATCTAACTAATTGCCAAAAGCTAACAGCTTAAAGCATAAAAAATGAATTTAAGATTGAAAATTTGGAGACAAAAAGATGCCCGTTCTAAGGGTCAAATGGTCGATTATAAAGTATCTGAAATTTCAGAACACATGTCTTTCTTAGAAATGATGGATGTTTTGAACGAACAACTCATCAACAAAGGAGACGAACCAGTTTCTTTTGACCACGATTGTAGAGAAGGCATTTGTGGAATGTGTTCTATGTATATCAATGGGGAGGCACACGGTCCTGACAGAGGAGTTACTACCTGTCAATTGCACATGAGAAAATTCCATGATGGAGAAACTATTACTATTGAACCTTTTAGAGCTACTGCATTTCCTGTGATTAAAGACTTGGTTGTTGACAGAAGTGCTTTCGACAGAATTCAACATGCGGGGGGTTATATTTCTGTAAACACTTCTGGAAATACGCAAGATGCCAACTCTATTCCAATTTCAAAACACTCTGCAGATACAGCAATGGACGCAGCAATGTGTATTGGTTGTGGGGCCTGTGTAGCTTCTTGTAAAAACTCATCAGCCATGTTATTTGTGGGCGCAAAAGTGTCACAATATGCTTTACTGCCACAAGGTCAAGTAGAGGCTGCAGATCGTGTAAAAAACATGATTGCGCAAATGGATTTAGAAGGTTTTGGAAACTGTACCAATACAGGAGCTTGCGAGGTAGAATGCCCTAAAGGAATTTCTTTAGATGTGATTGCACGAATGAACAGAGAATTATTGAAAGCGTCTATTTAAAGAACTTTTATAACTTTTATAGAAAACCTTAAAATTCTCTGCTTTTTTTATTTATTAGACATTTCATCTTAATAAGCCCTTTTATTATTTCCTTCATAGAAATTAATAAACGCTTGATTTACAACTCTATGTCCTCCGGGAGTTGGATAATTTCCAGTAAAATACCAATCACCTAAATTTTCTGGACAGGCTTTGTGCAAACCTTCAATGGTTTGATAAATCACTTCCACTTCAGCATTGATATCATCTGTTTTGAGCATTTGTGCAATTTTAGCTGAAATTTCTTCCGCTGAAAAAAGATTGTAAATTTCCTTAACATGATTGATGATTTCCAAATCTTTATGGGATTGTTGTTCTTTGCATTTTTGGTAAACCTCATCCACAATATGATATTTATTGTGGTCTTTTAGCAATTCTAAAGCCGCTTTGAAAGCAATAAAAGCATCAATTCTTGCCATATCAATTCCGTAACAATCTGGATAACGAATTTGCGGAGCAGAAGAAACAATCACAATTTTTTTCGGTTGTAATCTATCTAAAATTCTGATAATACTCTTTTTCAAAGTGGTTCCTCGAACAATACTATCATCAATAACAACTAAATTATCAGTAGGTTTTACGACGCCATATGTTACATCATACACATGCTCAACCAAATCATCTCTTGAACTATCATCCGCAATAAAAGTTCTCAATTTTGCATCTTTAATCGCTATTTTTTCAAATCGAGGTCTTTCAGATAAAATTTCAGTTACTTTTTGAGCAGATAAATTTTTACCACCTGCTAAAATTTTTGATGTTTTTTGCTCATTTAATAAATCTTCAGCAGCTTCTGTCATTCCATAAAAGGAGGTTTCAGCAGTATTTGGAATGTATGAAAAAACAGTATTGGCAATATCGCTATCAATCGATTTTAAAACTTGAGGAAACACATATTTTCCCAAATTTTTTCGCTCTTTATAAATGCTGGCATCACTTCCTCTTGAAAAATAAATTCGCTCAAAAGAACAGGATTTTTTTATGCCGGGTTCATTGACCAATTTTACAGAGGTTTTTCCACTTTTTTTGATAATTAATGCATGACCTGGTTCCAATTCTTTGACATCTTCAATCTTTACATTAAAAACGGTTTGAATCACTGGTCTTTCTGAAGCAACAGCAACAACCTCATCGTTTTCAAAGAAAAATGTTGGTCTAATTCCATTCGGATCTCTCAATACAAATGCATCTCCATGACCCACCAAACCAGCCATTGCATAGCCTCCATCCCAACTTTTTGAAGATCTCTTCAATACTTTTTTCAGGCTTAAATGTTCTTCAATATAAGTGGATGCTTCTCGTTTATTAAATCCTTCTTTTTTGGCTTCTTGATACAATTTGGCAACTTCATCTTCCAAAAAATGACCAATTTTTTCCATTACAGTTACTGTGTCTGTAAATTCTTTTGGATGTTGTCCTAGTTCAATCAATTCTTCTAAAATTTGATTGGAATTGGTCATGTTGAAATTTCCAGCAACTATCAAATTTTTGTGTTTCCAATTGCTTTGACGCAAAAACGGGTGAACACTTTCGATGCTATTTTTTCCAAAAGTTCCATAACGGACATGCCCCAAAAACAAATTTCCAATATAAGGCATGTTTTCTTCTTGCCATTTTACATCATCTATTCTTTGTGGAAATTCTTCAAAAGTACTATTGATTCGTTCATTGATTTGAGCAAAAATATCCTGAATTGGTTGCGCTTGATTTGAGCGAACTCTACTGATATATCTTGTACCAGGGTCAACATTGAATTTTACACTCGCAAAACCAGCTCCGTCTTGACCACGATTGTGCTGTTTTTCCATCAATAAATACATTTTATTGATTCCGTAAAAAGCAGAACCATATTTGTCTTTATAAAACTGTAGCGGTTTTTTTAATCGAACAAGTGCAATTCCACATTCGTGTTTGATAGCATCACTCATTTTTACTTTAATAGTTTTATTTTAATATTAAAAAAAAATCCGCAGCGAAAAAACTGCGGATTAAAATTACGATAATTTTATGTCAAATTGTGTCAATTCCTTGAAGGCTTGCAAACGGTTGATAAGTTCTTCCGAAGTTAATTCTTGCATACGTTCTGTACCAAATTTTTCCACACAAAACGATGCTAAATTTGAGCCATAAATAATAGCATTTTTCATGTTTTCAAAGGAAATGTCTCCTGTTTTTGCCAAATATCCACAAAATCCTCCAGCGAAAGTATCTCCAGCTCCTGTTGGGTCAAAAACTTCTGCCAATGGCAATGCAGGTGCAAAAAACATATTTCCTTCATTGAATAACAAAGCGCCATGCTCCCCTTTTTTGATCACCACAAATTTTGGTCCCATATCATGAATTTTTTTGGCGGCATTTACCAAAGAATATTCTCCTGAAAGTTGACGAGCTTCTTCATCATTGATGGTGATTACATCTACTTTTTTCAATACTTGATGCAGTTCTTCTAAGGCAATATTCATCCAAAAATTCATGGTGTCTAAGACAATCAATGTTGGTTTTTCAGTCATTTGTGCAATCACTGAATCTTGCACTGAAGGATGTAAATTGCCCAACATCACTATTTTTGCATCTCTAAATTTTTCAGGAACTACCGGTTTAAAATCCTCTAAAACATTCAGTTCCGTAATCAAAGTGTCTCTAGAATTCATGTCATTGTGATAACGTCCACTCCAGAAAAAAGTTTTTCCTGATTTGATGATTTCTATTCCATCAGTATTGATTCCTTTCTCATTCATCATCGATAAATAAGCCTCAGGAAAATCTCCGCCAACCACAGAAACAATGCCAGTTTCAATGCCAAATTGACTTGCAGCCAACCCAACAAAAGTGCCTGAACCCCCTAAAATTTTATTTGTTTTTCCAAAAGGCGTTTCAATAGCATCAAAAGCTACTGTGCCAACTGCCAAAAGTTTACTCATTGTGTATCATTTTTGTTTTGCTGAATAAAAATTTTCGTTAAAAGTTTTCTAAAACAGTTTCTTTGATTCTCAGTGTTATTTAGATTAATTTAATTTTTATCAGTAATTTTGCACATCAATATTGCAAAACAAATTTAAGCCGCAAAAATAAGTTTAAAAAATGACTATCAAAGAAATACAAGAAGAAATTATTGATGAGTTTTCGATGTTTGAAGATTGGATGGAACGTTATGAATATATAATCGAACTCGGTAAATCGCTACCAATCATTGATACTGAATATAAATTGGATGAAAATTTGATAAAAGGTTGTCAATCAAAAGTTTGGATGTTTTCTGAATTGGAAAAAGACACTGTAAAATTTACGGCTGATAGTGATGCTATTTTAACAAAAGGGATTGTTGCATTGTTATTGCGCGTTTACTCTGGTCAAAAACCTATTGATATTTTAGAGTCAAATACTGATTTTCTTGACAAAATAGGATTGAAAGAACATCTTTCTCCAACAAGAGCCAATGGTTTGGTTTCGATGATTAAACAGATTAAAATGTATGCGATTGCACAACAATCAAAATTAACTACCTAAGATTTTAAAAAAATGACAGATAAAGAATTAGATGAAATTGGGGATAAAATTATTCGTGTTTTAAAAACCATTTACGACCCAGAAATTCCTGTGGATATTTATGAATTAGGATTGATTTACGATGTTTTTGTGTCTGAAGATCATGATGCGAAAATCTTAATGACCTTAACTTCACCCAATTGTCCTGTTGCAGAAACCTTGCCTGTTGAAGTTGAGGAAAAAGTTAAAACCCTGAAAGAAATTAATAATTGTGAAGTAGAAATCACTTTCGATCCAACATGGACTTCAGAAATGATGAGTGAAGAAGCCAAATTGGAATTGGGAATGCTTTAATAATAGTTGTTAGTTATTAGTAGTCGAACAAACCTTGAATTTTAAACTTTGAACTGAAATATGGGAATCATCAATAAAGTTGCAAATAGCTCTCTAAAAACCGTCGACTTAGAGGAAATCTATCCTGATGGAAAACGCATTTTGTTTGATATTAAAGATTGGTTATTTCAAGAAATTATTTTAAAAGAAAAAGAGTTCAGAGAATCTGTTGCAAACCATGATTGGTCGCAATATCAACATTGTTTTGTGGCTGTTCATTGCTCTGTTGATGCAATTATTCCTTCTTGGGCATTGATGTTGGTAAATTCTAAATTGATTCCTTTTGCAAACAAAGTGGTTATTGGTAATTTGGATGTTTTAGAAACAGTTCTTTTTCAAGAATTGATCAATTTTTTAGACCTTTCAGATTTTAATGACAAGCCAGTAATTGTAAAAGGTTGTTCAGAAAAACCGGTCCCAATTGCAGCATATTCATTTTTATTAGAAAAATTACAACCCATTGCAAAAAGTATTTTATTTGGAGAAGCTTGCTCTTCAGTGCCAATTTATAAAACAAAAAAATAGTAGTATTTTAAGAAATATTACATTTTTACAGTTTTATTTTTATTAATTCTAACAAAATTGAATGAAAAAAATAATTTTTCTTCTTTTTCTACTTTTTGCTTCAAATTCTTTTTCACAGCAGAAAAAAGACAGTATTCCTAGATTGAAAATTCATGGACGATTTGCCTTTATTTTTAATCAATCTTCTTTTTCTAATTGGGTTTCAGGGGGTGAAAATACAGTTGCAGGAAATATCAATGTCAACTACGATTTAAATTATAAAAAGGACAATCTCAACTGGGATACTAGAATTATCACTAGTTATGGTTTGAGCCACATCAGCAATAAAGGATATCGAAAAACAGACGGCCGTTTTGAACTCAATACATTAATAGGTTTGAAAACTTGGAAATATTGGTTTTTATCATTTATTGGGAATTTTAGAACTCAATACATCAAAGGATTTGACTACAAAAAGGACCCAAAAATAGTGGTTTCTGATTTTTTCTCCCCAGCTTATTTGACTTTTGGACCTGGAATGTTATGGAAAAAATCGGATGATTTAAACGTAAACATCGCCCCTTCAACTGCTAGATATACATTCGTAAATGAATTTTTTTCTGGAAAATTTGGTGTTGAAGAAGGCAAAAATACAGCACTCAGTTTAGGTTTCAACGTAGCTACATTTTATAAACTCAACCTCATGGAAAACATAGAAATGGAGAATGTTTTGTCACTTTACACAGATTACTTTGCAAGTGTTGGTAATGTGGATGTTGATTATCAAACAAATATCCGGTTTAAAGTCAACAAACACATCAAAATGCACATGACTTTTCATAACATTATGGATGATGATGCCTCAAGCAGAGTTCAATTTAGACAGTTGTTTGGATTAGGTGTGAACTATAGTTTTCATGAGAAAATCACATATTAATTTTTGCATAAAATATTGAATGAGGTTTTTAAAATTTTTAAATAAAAAAAATAATCTTTATTTTCCTATGTTTCATAGAATTCTAAGCTTCAAACTCCCAAACTGGAACTGGACAAATTCTTTTTCCAATTAATTTATGTAAAAAAATTGGTTTGGGTTTTGAATTTTGTTTGCGAAACAACAAACAAGAACCGCACAACAATGCACTTATCACAAATGCCAATGCTACTTTTTAACTACTGATAACAAAATTCAAAATTATTGGCTTATTGGGTTAATGTATGCTTTTTAATTATTAATGTAAAACAAACGCAAAACCTTATCGTTCAAATGATACCGTTTTTTTATATTTGGGTCGCTTAAAAATTTTAGTTTATGGATGATTTTATGTTGTATTTAGAAATGGGACTTTACCATGTGATGGATTTAAAAGCTTATGACCATGTGTTATTTTTAATTGTTTTGGCAGTTGTTTTTAGTTTTACACAATGGAAAAAACTTTTGTGGTTGGTAACACTTTTTACAACTGGTCATTCAGTTTCATTGTCGTTATCAGCATATGAAATTGTAAAAATCAAAATAGAATTGATTGAGTTTTTAATTCCTGTAACTATTTTCATAACAGGAGCAACGAATATTTTCAACACAAAAAAAATCTCAAAAACCAAAGACAATGTCAATCTTATTTTTGCATTATTTTTCGGAATAATTCACGGCTTAGGATTTTCAAATTACTTTAGAGGAATGATTGGAAAAGAGGAAGATAAATTTTTACCTCTTGTTGAATTTGCTTTAGGAATTGAACTTGCACAAATAATCATTGTTATCGGAATTTTAATCCTTGGTGTGTTGCTTGAAAGCGTTGCAAAAGTTTCAAAAAGAGACTGGATTGTGGTAACTTCATCAATCGTAGTGGGATTTTCAATTCAAATGATGCTTGACAGAGTGTTTTGGTAAATAATTAACTAATTTTACAATCAAATATTTCTACTTTCGTTGTCTATGACCGAAGAAAAACAACTAAAATACGACATTGCTTATTTAAAGATGGCGCAAGAATGGGGTAAATTATCTCATTGCAAACGAAAACAAGTTGGTGCGCTAATTGTCAAAGATAGAATGATTATTTCTGATGGATTTAATGGAACTCCATCAGGATTTGACAATTGCTGTGAGGACGAAAATGGTGAGACAAAGTGGGAAGTGTTGCATGCAGAAGCCAACGCAATTCTAAAAGTTGCTTCTTCAACACAATCTTGCAAGAACGCAACTTTATATATCACACTTTCACCTTGCATACAATGTAGCAAACTCATTCATCAATCAGGAATTAAAAGAGTGGTTTATGCAAAAACATATAGAGATTCTTCAGGATTAGACTTTTTAGAAAAAGCGGGCGTTGAAGTTAAATATTTACCATATAATGAATAAAAATAATTTACCAATTTATTTTTCTTTAGCAGTAATTCTTGGGATTATTATTGGTGTTTTTTTCAGCGGAAATAACAATTCTTCTTTGCTTTCTAAAAAATCGGTTCAAGAACAAAAAATTAAAAAACTCATCAATTTTATCGAACAAGAATATGTTGATAATGTTAATACTGAAGATCTTTTGGATGGAGCAATTGAAGAAATGTTAGGGAAATTAGACCCACATTCCGTATATATTCCAAAAGAAAACTTACAAGCAGTTACCGAAAATATGCAAGGGAATTTTATTGGAATTGGTGTGCAATTTAGGATGATTAATGATTCAATTACAGTAGTTCAAACTATTAAAGGAGGGCCAAGTATCAAAGTTGGAATCAAAGCTGGAGACCGAATTTTAATAGCAAACAACGATACTTTGTATGGTAAAAGAATACCAAATAATGCCGTTCCAAAATACCTTAAAGGAAAACCAGAAACTCAAGTAAAACTCCAAATTTACAGAAAAACAACGGATTCACTTTTCACAGTCAACGTAACTAGAGATAAAGTAAATATCAAAAGCGTAGAATTGTTTTATATGATGAGTGGTTCTCTGGGATACATCAAACTAGATCGTTTTGCAAGAAACACGTATTCCGAATTTAAATCAGCATTGGCATCATTAATAAATAACGGGATGACTGATTTAGTCTTAGATTTACGTGAAAATGGTGGTGGATTTATTGACATTGCAAACCAAATTATTGATGAATTTTTAGAAAATAAAAAACTCATGGTTTTCACCAAAAACAACAAAGGAACTATTGAAAAGTATTTTGCAACTTCAACTGGTTCTTTTGAAAAAGGTGGTTTGTATGTTTTGATTGATGAAAATTCTGCTTCCGCTTCAGAAATTGTAGCAGGTGCTTTGCAAGACAATGACAAAGGAACTATTATTGGAAGAAGGTCTTTTGGAAAAGGATTGGTTCAAGTAGAAATGGATTTGGGTGATGGCTCAGCTGTGCGTTTGACAACAGCTCGTTACTACACGCCAACAGGACGGTCTATTCAAAAACCGTATGGGAAAAAAGCCATCAATGATTATTATAATGACTATGAAAACAGAATTGAAAACGGAGAACTTCTCAACAGAGACAGTATTAAAGTTATTGATTCTTTAAAGTATAAAACTCCGAAAGGGAAAATAGTTTATGGTGGTGGAGGTATTATTCCTGATGTTTTTGTGGCAATTGATACTACTGCTTATTTATCTGGATTTTATTTTAATTCGCTGAATGACTTTGCTTTTGATTATGTTGATGCAAGCAGAAAAAAACTTGAAAAATGGACTTTAGATAATTTTATTAAAAATTTTGACAAAGAAAACAGTGTCTTAAAAACGTATCTTAAATCAATTAAAGATAAGGCAAAACCATCTTTGAAAACTCAAAAAAGCATTGAAAAATATTTGATAGCTTCTATTGCAAATGTACTTTTTGGAGATCTTGGTTTTTATAAAATCATTCATCAAGAGGACAAAATGCTTCAAAAAGTATTGGAATTAGAAACCAAAAAAGAATAATATTTCTTTATAAAAAATGATTACAATCACAACATCCAAAAACAAAAAAGTCTATTTCGCTTCAGACCAACATTTTGGCGCACCAACTTCTGAAGCAAGTTTGCCCAGAGAAAAAATATTTGTTGCGTGGTTGGAAAGCATCAAAAATGATGCAGAAGCTCTTTTTTTATTAGGTGATTTGTTTGATTTTTGGTTTGAATATGAAAAAGTTGTTCCAAAAGGTTTTGTAAGAGTTATAGGAAAATTAGCTGAAATTTCTGATAGCGGAATTCCAATTTATTTTTTCGTTGGAAACCACGATTTATGGATGAAAGATTATTTTGAAAAAGAATTAAACATTCCTGTGTATCACAAATCACAAGAATTTTTAATTAATAATAAAAAGTTCTTAATTGGTCATGGAGATGGTTTAGGACCTGGAGATTTGGGTTTTAAACGCATGAAAAAAGTATTTACTTTTTCCCTATTTCAATGGTTTTTTCGTTGGTTACATCCTGATTTAGGAGTAAAACTCGGACAATACATGTCTGTAAAAAACAAATTGATTTCAGGAGAAGAAGCTGCTAAATTTATTGGAGACGAAAAAGAATGGCTAGTACAGTATTGCAAAAAGAAACTTATCGAAAAACACTATGATTATTTTGTTTTTGGTCATAGACATTTGCCATTAGAAATAAAATTGAACGAAAATAGCACCTACATTAATCTTGGTGATTGGATTCAGTACTATACATTTGGGGTTTTTGACAAAACTAGTTTTAGTTTGAATAAGTTTAACTAAAATCCCTAAAATTAAAGGGATTGTCTATCAATCTTTAACCTTGTTTTAACAGAATAATTTTGTTAAAATTGTAGTTTTGTTTACTTAAAAAATTAACAATCAATTCTTATATATAATGGACGTAGATGTTAGAGCTATTAATGAAAAAATAGAGAGAGAAAGCGCATTTGTTGACCTTCTTACTCGCGAAATGAACAAAGTAATTATAGGTCAAAAACAAATGATTGAAAGTTTGTTGATTGGCTTGCTTGGAAATGGTCACATTTTATTAGAAGGTGTGCCTGGTTTGGCTAAAACTCTAGCAATCAATACACTTTCAAAAGCAGTTCAAGGCAGTTTTAGTCGTGTGCAGTTTACTCCAGATTTATTACCTGCAGACGTTGTTGGAACTATGATTTACAACACAAAAGTGAATGATTTTTCGATCAAAAAAGGCCCAATTTTTGCAAATTTTGTATTGGCAGATGAGATCAATAGAGCGCCTGCAAAAGTGCAATCTGCTTTGTTAGAAGCCATGCAAGAACGTCAAATAACGATTGGAGATACTACTTTTAAATTAGAAGAACCTTTCTTGGTAATGGCAACCCAAAATCCTGTAGAACAAGAAGGCACCTATCCGTTACCAGAAGCGCAAGTGGATCGTTTTATGTTGAAAGTAGTAATTGATTATCCACGATTGGCAGAGGAGCAAATCATTATGCGTCAAAATTTAACGGGTGATTATTCATCCGTAAATCCAGTAATTTCAACAGAACAAATCATCAGAGCCAGAAAAATGGTGGATGAAGTGTATATGGATGAAAAAATTGAAAAATACATCTTAGATATCATTTTTGCAACGCGTTATCCAGACAAATACAAATTGCCTCAATTGAGAGATTTGATCAGTTTTGGGGCGTCACCTCGTGGAAGTATCAACTTGGCAAAAGCAGCAAAATGTTATGCTTTTATCAAAAGAAGAGGTTATGTAATCCCTGAAGATGTAAGAGCAGTTGTGTTTGATGTGTTGCGTCACAGAATAGGAATTACCTATGAGGCTGAAGCCGAAAACATTACATCTGTTGACATTATCAATTCAATTATTAACGAAATTGAAGTACCTTAATAGCTATTGGTTATTGGCTTTTAGCTGTCAGAAAATTACTAACTCCTAAAAGCTAATTGCAAACAGCTAACAGCTTACTAAATGGATACCAAAGAAATACTTAAAAAAGTTCGAAAAATAGAAATTAAGACAAAAAAATTGTCTAATAATATTTTTGGTGGCGAATATCATTCTTCGTTCAAAGGACGTGGAATGACGTTTTCTGAAGTGCGTCAATATCAGTTTGGGGACGATGTCAGAACTATTGATTGGAACGTAACCGCTCGTTATAACGAACCTTATGTAAAAGTTTTTGAGGAGGAACGCGAATTGACAATGATGTTAATGGTAGATATTTCTGGCTCAGAATTTTTTGGAACTACGGATCAATTTAAAAAAGATACGGTTACAGAAATTGCAGCAACATTGGCATTTTCTGCAACTCAAAACAATGACAAAGTAGGGTTGATTTTATTTTCTGATGCCATTGAATTGTATATTCCTCCAAAAAAAGGAAAAAGTCACGTGTTGCGAATTATCAGAGAATTGATTGAATTTCACCCAAAAAGTAAGCAGACAAATATTTCTGAAGCATTGAAATTTTTATCAAATGTGATGAAAAAAAGAACGATTGTGTTTATGCTCTCTGATTTTATGGACGAAAATTATGAAAGAACTCTCAAAATTGCTGGTAGTAAGCACGATATCACAGGAATTAGAGTGTATGACAGGTTTGACGAAGAAATTCCAAATTTAGGTTTAGTTCCAATGATTGATGCAGAAACTGGAAACGTGCAATTGGTTAATACCTCTTCGAAAAATATCCGAAGAAATTATAAAGCAAATGCACTAAAATTGACAGATTATTATCAAAATACTTTCAAAAGAAGTGGCTCAGGAACCATCAACACAAGAGTTGACGAAGGTTATGTGAAAAAATTATTAGGCTATTTCAAACAAAAAGGAAGATAGTTTATATCAAAATGAGAAAAAAAATAATTTACATATTGTTCTTTTTAGTGACTTTTGGATTTGCGCAAAATCCAGTAGTAAATTCTCAAGTTGAAACATCAAGCATTCGAATTGGAGAACAATTTCAATTTAAAATTTCTGTAAACGGAACCGAAAATGTGATTCTTCCCAAAATGGTTTTAAAAGGCTTGGAAATTATTGATTCTGCAAAGGTGGATACTATTAATAATATGCTAATTCAAAAATATATTTTGACAGGTTTTGATAGTGGCGCTTTTTACATTCCTCAACAGCAAGTTTTCGTTAGAAATCAAGCATATTTTACAGATTCACTATTGATAAATGTTGCTACAGTTGAAATTGACACTACAAAAATCAAAAAATATCCAATAAAATCAATCAAAAGCGAGCCTTATGTTTTTGATGATTTCAAAATGTATATTTATTTATTGTTAGCTGCTCTGGCAATTATAGGTTTTTGGATTTACTATTTTGTGATTAGAAAACGAAAAGTTCAAGAGGAAAAACCACTTTATAAAATGTTGCCTCCTTTTGAAGAAGCCATTTATAAATTGAATGAATTGGATAGCAAATTATTGTGGCAAAACAATCACGTAAAAGAATATTATAGCGAATTGACTGAGATTGTTCGAAATTATATTGAACGTGAAATGCAAGTTCCTGCATTGGAAAAAACGACAGATGAAATCATTGAAATGTTACGAGATTTCCAAAATGCGAATACAATTAATACATCAAAAGAAACCATTAAAAAATTAAAAGAATTATTGCAAGAAGCTGATTTAGTGAAGTTTGCAAAATCAAAACCAATGTCAATAGAAATTGAAGAAGATAGAAAAGATGCGCAAGAAATCATCAGTAATTTGAAACCTAAACCAATAAAAAAAGATGAATTGGAATAATTTTGAATTTTTGAATCGTGAATTTTTATGGTTGCTAATTCTAATTCCTATATTGGCAATTTGGTATTTTTTGTCGAGAAAAAAAGAAGGAGCTACATTATTAATGCCAAGTGTAAAAGGATTTAAAGCGAACACTTCTTTGTTATCAAAACTGAAACCCGCACTTCATATTTTGAGACTTTTGGCAATTGCTGCAATTATTGTTGCTTTTGCAAGACCAAGAAATGTATCGGTAAGTAAAAAAATAAAGTCAAACAACGGAATAGATATTGTAATGGCAATTGACGTTTCTGCAAGTATGTTAGCGAGAGATTTGAAACCAAACAGATTAGAAGCACTAAAAATAGTTGCAGCTAATTTCGTGGACAGAAGACCAAATGACAGAATTGGAATTGTATTGTATGCTGGAGAAAGTTTTACGCAAACACCAATCACGAGTGATAAAAGTATTGTAAAAAATACGATTTCTGAATTACAATGGGGAGATTTGGATGGCGGGACAGCCATTGGAATGGGTTTGGGTTCGTCAGTAAACAGATTGAAAGAAAGCACCGCAAAAAGTAAAGTAATTATTTTGCTTACTGATGGTGTTAATAACTCAGGAAATATTGATCCAAAAACAGCTGCAGAATTGGCAAGAGAATTAGAAATTAAAGTTTATACAATTGGAATTGGAACCAATGGAATGGCTGATTTTCCATGGGCAAAAGATCCAATGACTGGTGTACTTAAATTTAAAAAACAACAAGTAGAAATTGATGAAGCGTTATTAAAGCACATCGCAAAACAAACTGAAGGAAAATATTTTAGAGCAACCAATAATAGGGATTTACAAGAAATCTATGATGAAATTGATAAGTTGGAAAAAACAGAAATGGAAGAATTTAAGTATTATAATTACGAAGAATTATACAGGCCTCTGATTTTATTAGCACTTGGTTTGCTTATTTTAGAATTTTTATTTAGAAACACGTTGTTTAAAAGTTTTATTTAGAAAGTTCGAAAATTAGAGTTTAAAAAAAGTAATGTACAGATTAGAAGAACCCGGTTATTTTTTGCTATTAGCAATCATTCCATTAATGATTGCAGTTTTTCTATTGGTTTTTTGGTGGAAAAAAAGAACGCAACGTAAATTTTCGAATGCGTTATTATTAAAAAAAATAGCGCCAAATTCATCTATTTTTAAAGCAAGTTTAAAATTAACAATGTTGTTGCTTGCAATCACATTTTTATCGATTTCATTGGTGAATCCGAAAATGGGTTCAAAATTGGAAACCGTTAAAAGGGAAGGAGTTGATGTGGTTTTTGCTTTGGACGTTTCCAAAAGTATGTTAGCGGAAGATATTGCGCCTAATAGATTGGAAAAAGCAAAACAAATTATCTCAAAAATCATTGATAATTTTGGCTCAGACAGAATTGGAATCATTGTTTATGCAGGAAATTCCTATCCATTATTGCCCATTACAACAGATCATGCAGCTGCAAATATGTTTCTGCAAAATGCCTATCCTGATATGGTTTCTAGTCAAGGAACAGCCATCAATGAAGCATTAGAATTGGCAAAATCATACTATAATAATGACGAACAAACCAATCGTTTTTTAATCATTATTTCTGACGGAGAAGATCATCAAGAAGAATCAAAAGAAGTTGCTCAAAACTTAATGAATGAAGGGATAAAAATTTTTACAATTGGTGTTGGAACAGACAAAGGTGGCCCAATTCCTATTCGAATGAAAGGAACAATCACTGGTTATAAAAAAGATGGAAAAGGAGAAACTGTCATCACCAAAAGAAATGTAACCATTTTAGAAAATATTGCTGATGTTGGAGAAGGAAAATATATTGATGGTAATATCACTGAAAATCCTGTAAATGAAATTTCTGAAATCATCGCAAATGCCGAAAAAAATGAATTTGAAACCAAACAATTTTCAGATTATAAAGACCAATTTCAATGGTTTTTGGCGATTGCAATTTTATTTTTGTTGTTAGACGCTTTTATGTTCGACAAGAAAACAAAATGGTTAAGAAAAATTGATTTATTTAACGAAGAAAAAACAAAATAAAAATGAAAGCAGGACTAAATATGTTGATTATTTTTCTGATGCTATTTTCTAACTTCATATTATTAGCTCAAAAAGATTCAATTGCTTTGCAACGAAATGCAAGAAAAATGGTAAGAGAGGGAAATGCATTGTATGAAAAAGGGCAATTTACTGATGCTTCTGTTGCCTATAAAAAAGCATTAAATAGTAGCGCTTATTATGACAAAGCAAGTTACAATCTTGGAAACGCTTTGTATCAAAATAAAAACTTTCAAGAAGCAATTCCGCAATTCGAACTGACTGCAAAAACTTCTCAAGATAAGTTTACAAAAGCAGAAGCTTACCACAACATTGGAAACGCGATGATGGAAACAAAAAATTATCAAGGAGCTGTTGATGCGTTTAAAAATTCGCTGAGAAACAATCCAAAAGATGACGAAACTCGATATAATTTAGCAGTTGCTCAAAAATTGTTAGACAAACAAAATCAAGATAATAAGGATAACAAAGACAATAAGGATAATAAGGATAAGAAAGATAAAAAAGACCAAAATCAAGATAAAAAAGAGGGAGATAATAAGGATAAAAAAGATGATAAAAACAAGGATGGTGAAGGAGATAAAGACAAAAAAGAAAATCAAGATACTAAAAAAGATGATGGGAAAAATGAGAAAGAAAAACCTAAA
>DDMS01000002.1:28906-42205 GCA_002340765.1 Flavobacteriaceae bacterium UBA2540
CAAAAGAAAATGAATGCTCAAAAATCTAAAGGAGAAAAAATAAAACAAGAAAAAGATTGGTAGATTTACCTTTTTTAGAAAATGAAATTGAAAATTTACATATCACTGTTATTTAGCTTATTATGTTGCTCATTATCTGCACAACAAGCAGAACTGAGTATAACTATTAGCAAAAATAAACTTGGTTTAAATGAACGTTTGAAAGTTGAGTTTTCTATCAACAAACAAGGAGGAGATCATTTCACGCCACCAAAATTCAAAGATTTTAAATTAGTTGCAGGACCAAGTCAATCTGTAAGTCAATCTTGGATTAATGGTCGTGTTACTTTTTCCCAATCTTATACCTATATTCTAAAACCAAACAGAAAAGGAGAGTTAATTATTGAAGCTGCAAGTATCGAATTAAATGGTGACATCATCAATTCTAAAATGATGAAAGTGGTAGTTACTGATCCTATTGACATTCCAGAAAACCCAAATGATCCAGAATATATTGCAAATCAAAATATCCATTTGGTGGCTGAAGTTTCTAAATTAAATCCTTATGTTGGTGAAGGAATTTATGTAGAATATCGTTTGTATGTTAGCGAAAATGTGAGTGTTTATGATACCTCTGTAACTGAAGCTCCACAATATAATGGTTTTTGGAATCAAGAAATTACAATTGACGGATATCCTGTAAAAATGGGAAAATTCAATGGTGAAAACTATAGATATATTGTGCTTCAAAAGGCATTATTAGTGCCAACAAAAACAGGAAATTTAACCATTGACCCAATGAAAATGGATATTGTAATTGGTGTTCCTTCGGGGAGAGCTGATTTTTTTGGAAATATAATTTCCAGAAATATCAGAAGAGAATTTGCTTCTCCCAAAAAAATAATCAATCCCAAAAATCTACCTTTAAATGGAAAACCTGACGACTTTACAGGTGCAGTTGGTGATTTCAATTTCAATGTTTCATTGAGTAAAGAGGTTTTAAAAGCAAACGAATCTTCACAAATTAAGATTGATATTTCAGGAAAAGGAAACTTAAAATTGTTTGAACTTCCAACAGTTAAAACACCTTCTGAACTCGAAAAATATCAACCAGAGAGAAAAGAAAATATTCGAGTAAACACTGATGGAATTCAAGGTTCTGTGAATGACACCTATACAATTGTTCCTCAATACAAAGGAAAATATAAAATTCCAAGTGTTTCATTTTCATATTTTAATCTAAGAGAGGAAAAATACAAAACCATTTCAACAGCAGATATGTATGTTGATGTGATTGAAGGTAAAGAAATTGAAATGTCAAGTAATTCAAGTTCAACTGGTAATTTAGAAAAGCAAGATTTAATTTCGACCACAAATAGTTTTAGATATATTCAAACAAAAACAGTTTTTCAATCTAAAGAGACAGTTGATTTTTACGACACAAACACATTTTACTTATTGCTTTTATTACCATTTTTAGCAATTCCAATAGCAATAATTATTGGAAAAAGAAATGAGGAAAGAAATAGTGATTTGGTTGGTATCCGTTTAAGAAAGGCTGAAAAACTTGCTAGAAAATTCCTTTCTGAAGCTAAAAAACAATTTGGCAAAAAAGAAGCTTTTTATGAGGCTTTAGAACGCGCTTTACACAATTATTTAAAAGCAAAATTAAACATCGAAACCGGAGATATTAGCAAAGAAAATATCACTCAAATTCTTGAAGAGAAAAAAGTGGATGTTGAAACTATTTCGAAATTTATTGAAGTGTTACAGGCTTCTGATTTTGCCAGATATACTCCAGTTACCAATACAGAAATGAATAAAGAATTTGAAAAAGCGAGAGAAGTAATCGTTCAATTAGACAAACAATTATAATCATGAAAAAACTCTTTTTTTTATTATCGTTAATTGTAAATTCTATAGTTGCACAAAGTTTACAAGATAATTTCTATGCTGCAAATGACTTTTATAAAAACGAAAAATTTGAAAAAGCGATTGAATTGTATCATCAAATAGCATCTCAAGGAAAAATTTCAATGGAATTGTATTACAATCTTGGAAATTCTTACTACAAAATCAACAAAGTTGGACCTGCAATTTACTATTATGAAAAAGCACTGAAAATAAATCCTCTAAATGAAGATGTGAAAAACAATTTGATTTTTGCAAAGCGTTTAGCATTGGACAATATTGAAGAATTGCCTCAAAATATCTTTCAAAAATTCAATAAACAATATTTACAAAAACTTTCTTACAATCAATGGGCAATTGTTGCTGTTGTTTTTTCATTCTTGACTTGTATCTTGTTTTTGCTATTTTATTTTGCGTTTTCATCATCCATAAAAAGAGTTTTTTTTGGTTTTAGTATCTTAAGTTTTTTGTTTCTAATTATTTCATTTTCAATTACGTATAATCAATTTTATTTTGACAAAAACAATAAAGAAGCAATTGTCTTTGCAGAAAAAATATCTGTTAAAAATGCGCCTACAATGAACTCTGAAGAGGTCTTTATTTTACATGAAGGAACAAAAGTTTTTGTTTTAGATGCACTAGATAACTGGAAAAAGATTAAATTAGCCGACGGAAAACAAGGTTGGATCAATGCAAAAGAAATAAAGGAACTATAAATATGATTGAATTTTCTAAATTATTTTTTTTAAGACTTCTGCTTTTACTTCTGTTGACAGTTAAGATTTCTTATGTTTTGTCGGAAACTTTTTCCATTATTCCCTCAGAACAAACCATCAATGCTTGTCAAGATCAAATTGAAATTGAGTATGAATTTGAAACAGACTTTTTTCAAAAACTCACCAAATATTCATCACTAAAACCTCTAAAAATGCTGGCAGTAAAACAGCCTGTTTTTAAAAATACTTTTTCTTATAAATTACACCCTATAGAGTTTACTCCACCACCACCTGAGTTTTTTGTGTAACATCAGAAGTTAACCTTAAGTTATTAATAAAAACCTTGCCTAATATTGGCATAATAAAAATTTATCAAAATAATTAAAACGTTAAAAAATGATTGAAAATCCAGAAAGGGTAATGAAATTTTTCAGTGAAATAAATCCAAAAAAATCAAAAAAGTAAAAAAATAAAAGATAACTATTACGATAATCTGCTTATAAATAACAAAGTTTGGGCAGAAGAAATTATTGTAAACGACAAAAATTATTTTATAAAACTTTCCAAAGCACAATCACCACTACTTTTATGGATTTGTTGCTCAGATAGAAGAGTTCCAGCAAACGTAATTAAGGGAACACTTTCTTGTGAAATATTTTTGTATTGAAATATTGCAAATATGGTTGTTATTACTGACATGAATATGTTAGTGGTAAGTTTAAAACGACAACGATAAAAAAATAATAAATAAATGAAAACATTAACAAAAGAAATACAAGAATCTATTACGCCAGCAATGGCTTTGAAATTGCTAGAAGAGGGCAACAAGAGGTTTGTAAATAATTTAAAGGCTAATCGCAACCTGTTACAACAGGCAAATGAAACATCAGATGGACAACATCCATTCGCTGTGGTTTTAAGTTGTATTGACAGCAGAACTTCAGCTGAGTTGATTTTTGACCAAGGACTTGGAGATATTTTTAGTATAAGAATTGCTGGGAACATTGTCAACGAAGATATTCTTGGCAGCATGGAGTTTGCCTGCAAATTGGCTGGCTCTAAAGTAATAGTTGTGCTAGGACACACTAAGTGTGGCGCAGTAAAAGGAGCTTGCGACCATGCCGAAATGGGTAATTTAACTGCCTTGCTTGCCAAAATAAGACCTGCTGTAGATGACGAGTTGGTAACAAAAGATAATCGTACCTCAAAAAATGGAGAATTCGTAGAAAATGTTGCTGCAATTAATGTAAAAAGAACCGTAAAAGCAATCATGGAGAGGAGTACTATTCTTGAACACATGATAGAAAGCGGAGAAATTGGTATTATTGGAGGAATGCACGATTTATCAACAGGACAAGTTACTTACTATTTGGATACTACATTCATTGCATAGTTAAAAATATATAATATTTCAAAAAATAATATTCGAATAAAATGATTAAAAATAACTCTATATTCTCATCATTCAAGACCGACAGCCTTTCAGGTTTGGTCGTTTTTTTAGTTGCCTTACCTTTGTGTTTAGGCATTGCAGTTGCTTCGGGCGCATCGCCTTTTGCTGTTATTATTATTGGCGTTATTGGCGGTTTAGTTGTAGGGCATTTGAGTGGAAGTTCTATGGTCCTGGAACCCGAAAAGGAATTGGAACAGAATACCCTGGACTATCAGTGCCCGGTCTTATCTCAAGGGCTGTCTTTCAACAGTGGCGATTCCGCAAGAGCTATTATTGCCAAAAGATCATTTAGAGTGGATTTCAGTTGGTTTTCTCAACAATACTTCACCTCCTCTAGAAGCGTAAAATCAAGTTCAGAGGGAAAATTCCCCAAGTTTCATAGTTTGAATTGTAAACATAAAAACCTAAAAAATTGAGTACGATGAAGAATTTATTTAAACATTTTAAAGGTGACTTTTTTGGAGGTATTACAGCAGGTATAGTAGCTTTACCCTTAGCACTGGCTTTTGGAGTTTCCTCAGGACTGGGTCCAGACGCAGGACTCTATGGGGCCATTTTCATTGGTATTTTTGCCGCGATGTTTGGTGGCACGCCAAGCCAAATTAGTGGCCCAACAGCGCCAATGACTGCTGTGAGTTTGGTAGTTATTTCAAGCATCATTGCTGCCAACGATGGAGATTTGAGTTTAGCTCTACCCGCTATTTTGGGCGTGTTTTTCTTGTCAGGATTAATTCAAATTGCCCTTGGTGCCATTCAAATTGGCAAGTACATCCGTTACATCCCCTATCCAGTGGTCTCAGGATTCATGACCGCCATTGGGGTTATTATTCTGGCCACCCAGTTTTTGCCAGTGTTGGGATATTATCCCAAGGAAGATATTGAATATGTCAACACCTTTAAAGCTCAATCAGAAGAGGTTTTGCTCGAAAAGATTCTCAAGGACGAAGCAAGAGAAGGCTATTTGGTGTTAGAAGATTTTACGGAAACTCAGCTTAGGGCTCAGAAAATTACTGAGGAGGGCATCATGAACGAAGCCCAGTTATTGGCTGGCGATAAAGCCAAATCAGTTTATGGGGCTCTGACGGCATTGCCTAGAGCACTAAATAATACCAATCTGCTTGAGTTGTGCTTAGCTCTTTTGACCATAATCATCATCTATGGCTTTAAGAGAATAACTACGGCAGTTCCTAGTACCTTGGTGGCTCTTTTTGTAGTCTCCTTTGGTGCCGTTGCCTTGGGACTCGATTATAAACCAATCCCACAAATTCCTGAAGGCTTCCCAACACCCCGATGGGAAATTTTTACACAGTTTGATCTGGCTCGTATGACGCCCTATTTCATGACAGCAATATCCTTAGCGCTACTTGGAAGCATAGACTCACTTTTGACCTCTGTAGTTGCGGACAACATGACTAAAACAAGGCATAATCCGAATAAAGAATTGGTAGGACAAGGCATTGGAAATTCTGTTGCAGCTTTCTTTGGAGGCATACCTGGAGCAGGGGCAACGATACGGACGGTGGTCAACATCAATGCAGGAGGAAAAACCCGATTGTCGGGAATTATTGCAGGTTTACTGTTGTTGGTCATCCTTCTTTCTCTTGGTCCAATTGCCTCTCGAATTCCTGCAGCAGTTTTGGCAGGTATTCTGGTGACAGTTGGTATTGGGGTTATGGACTATAAAGGATTGAAAGCCATTCGAACAATGCAAAAAAGCGAGGTTTTTATTATGCTCTTGGTTTTAGTTTTGTCGGTCTTTTGGGATTTAGTCAGTGCGGTTGGTTTAGGAATGATTTTAGCAACCTTGATTTTTATGAAAAAAATTGGCGATGCCACAGCGTCTCAGGCGTCCATCGAAACCCTAGATTCTCCAAACAATGAATTCTGGACCGATGAAAAAACACATTTGAAAGCCATGATAGGACATGTCTTTATCAAGCACCTGAATGGCCCAATCTTTTTTGGCTCTACTTCGGAACTCAAACAATTGACCAGTCAGATACCGGCAGAGGCAAAAGAAGTGATCATCCGAATGGATAAGGTGCCTTATATTGACCAAACTGGTCTATACACCATAGAAGATATCATTTTGGATTTAAATCAAAAAGACATTAAGGTTTCATTGGTTGGACTTAACCAACAACCTGCTGTGCTTTTGGAAAAAATCAAAATCATTCCGATTCTGGTGCCAAAAAGTCGAATTTTCAAGAGTTTTGAAGAATGCCTAAACTTTCTATCTCATGTAGAATAGGGGAATAACCGCAATCTTTTTAATTATTGAGGGCTGAAGATGCTAACAGCTAATTTCAAAACATCTGCTTTGTCAAAGGACATGGTTTTTGTTTTGAAATTGGCGTACATCTCCATTTGATCATCGTAATAGGGACTCACTGGACATCTGCAATTGAATTGAATATGACACAACCTGCAGTTTCGATATAATTAAAAAATTTTCAAGATCAATTTGAAATTTTAGATTGAAATTTCAGCATCAGGAAAAACTATTTTCCAGTCATTGGGTTGCTCTATAATTGATGGAAAAATGTTAGGTGCAATGATTTTTATAGGTCCAAAAAAAATAGATTCTTCTTTAACTTTTTCAGTTAGAAATGGGATTTTTGCATTTATTTTATCCATAAAAACAAAAATAATACTAAAAATAAGTGCTATTTTTAGGAAACCAAAAAAGCCTCCTAATACTTTATTAATCAATCCTAAAGCAGTTATATCTGCCATTTTTGTGAGTATTTTTCCCGTAAAAATTACCAACATAACCACTCCTAAAAAAGTAATAATATACCCAACAATTTTATTGGTTTTACTGTTCCAGCCTAGAATACTCTCTCTCAAAAAATCTTCAGCATAATACGAAAAATGAATCGCAACAAAGATTCCTAATAATACTGCCACTAACGAAGCAATTTCTGAAAATAGACCATTTCTAAAACCGCTAATAAAGCCTATAATTAAAAAGGAAGCCAATACAATATCAAAAACAGTCATTGAAAAGAAAATTTATCCAAACCTACACCTTTTTTTTAACAATTTAAAAACGAAGCGAGTATCTTTACGTTTTTTAAACCAACGAGATATGACAAAAGAACGGAGTCTTAAAGAAAAATGGGGTTTTTTGACAGAAAAGTTAACCGAAAAATTTTCTGAAGGAGAGGAACTAAATGTTGATGGGATTATTTATTTAATTGGAGTTCAAGAACTTGGAAAAGGTTATCGCACGTTTAAAAAAGATGAAAAACTCAATTTAATGCACATTGCTATTTGCAAATTATTGGAACCTTATGGCTATTACGAATTTGATTTTTTTGACGAAGATGGATGGCCTCACTATAAAATTATTACAGAATTGCCCAATTTAAAACCTGGTGAACAAACCATTTTAATGAAAGAAGCCATTCTGTCTTATTTTGAAAGTTTGGTTTTTTTTGAAGATTAAGTGACACTCAATTTACGTATCATTATTGACAAGATTTTTGGAAAAAATCGTTTTACATAAACCCCCAATTTTTCTTTAAATCCGCCAATATATACTTCCTCTTTTTTTTGTTGAATCGCTTTTGTCATCAATTTCGCAAAACGTTTTGACTCAATGCCATTTTGAGTGGCAAGGTCCATTTTTTGCTGAGGACTTCCATCACCAGTCAACGCATTTATGGAAACATTAGTGTTTACAAAACCCGGGCAAACCAAAGTTACAGCAATATTGTCATTTTTATGTTCTGCTCTTAAACTATCAAAAAAACCGTGTAAAGCGTGTTTGCTTGCTGCATAACTTGAACGCAAAGGTGTTCCAATTTTGCCAACAATACTTGTGGTAACTACAAAATGCCCGTTTTTATTTTCGATAAAATGAGGTAAAATTTCTTTTGTCAAAGCAACTGTTCCAAAATAATTGACATCCATAATTCGTTTGTCAACCAAAATATTGGTATCTTTTACCAATGATCGTTGGCTAATTCCGCCATTATTTACCAAAATATCAATTTTTCCAAATGCTGAAATTGCTTCTGCAACTGTTGAACTTAACTGCAAATACTCTTCTAAATCTAACATCACAATTATTACATTTCCTGGGGATTTACAGTCATTTTTCACTTCAATTAAAGCCTCTTTATTTCTTGAGGAGATGATTAATTTTGCTTTTTTAAGGCTCAATTCAATTGCCAACGCTTTTCCAATTCCTGAGGATGCACCTGTAATCCAAATGACTTTATTTGTGAAATCCATACTGTTAATTTTAACGTTACAATATACCTATTTTCGTCCAGAAATAGTACTTTTGATGTGCTATTTGAAAAGTATTAGAACAGAAAAAATTTATGAAAAAATGATGAAAAATATTTTTTTGCTGCTTTTATTAGTTTCTTCAATAAGCTCTGCCCAACATAAAATTAAAGGAACACTTCACCCAAAACCAAAAACAGACTGGATTATTTTATACAAAATTGAAGGGACAAAACAGGTTTTTATAAATAATGCCAGTATAAAATCGGATTCTTTGAAAATTAGTAAGAAGAGAGAAGTCGTTGGCACTTTTGAAATTACACTTCCGCCGTCTGCGAAATCAGGAGCTTATAGAGTAACTTATGCAACTGAAGTTGCTGGTTTTGTTGATTTTTTTTACAATAAAGAAGATATTTATTTCATTTTTAATCCAGCTTTTCCTGATAGAACAATTTCATTTACAAAATCTGAAGAAAACATCTCATACAAAAAATATTTGGATGAAATTGGTGCTTTACAAGAAACTTTGGATTCTATCCAAGGTGCGGTTTTACAAAATCCAGCTTTAAAAAAAAATGATACTTATAAAAAAATTCTGTCAACCATCAATAAAGTACAAAACAAGTATCTTGAGCTTTCAAAAAACAAATATATTGAGCCATTTGTGAAGGCCTTTTTGAGAAATAATTCCCCTGAAATTGAAACTTTTGCAGACAATTATATGAATAATCTTAAAAATAATTATTTTGACAAAATAGATTTTTCAAATAAAACTTTGATAAATTCCCAATTTTTGACAGATAGAATTTCTGATTATGTATTTTATCTTCATTATTCTGACGATCAAAATATGCAGCAAAATTTATACAAGGAAGGCATAAAAACAGTGATTTTAAAAATAAAAAATCAATCATATCAAAAAGAAATTATTGAGTATTTAATCTCTCAATTTGAAAGTTCTAAAAACGTAGAAATTATAGATTATCTATTTGAAAAACATTATAATGCACTCCCAGAAACACTGCAAGACAAAAAATTTAAAACAGAAAAATTAGCTTTTTTTGCAACTGAAATTGGCAGAATTGCACCTGATTTTTCTTGGACCGAAAAAGGAGGAAAAATGAAATTGTCGTCGCTTAATGAATCTGAAAATTATGTCTTAGTTTTTTGGAGTACAAGTTGTTCACACTGTTTGCTTGAAATTCCGCAATTACATACATTTTTGAAAAACAAAAAAAATATCAAAGTCATTGCTTTTGCATTGGAAAAAGATGCTTTTGTTTGGAAAAATTTCTCAAAAACCAATCTTTATGGATGGCACAATGTTTTGGGATTGAAAAAATGGGAAAATGAAGTTGCCAAAACGTATAAAATTGTCTCAACGCCAAGTTATTTTGTCTTGAATAAAAACAAAAAAATCATTGCAAAACCAGAAGAAATGGAGGGCTTAAAAGCACTTTTTGAAAAAAAATAATATGAGTCTTTTTATTGATACTGAACAAGTTTAGCATTTAGAAATATAAAAAAGCATCCTCAAAATGCTCAATTTTTGTTTGATTTTTTTCTCTTAGAATTGCAATAATATCAAACCGAACGCTGACATCTAAATCCCTTTTCTCGACATAATTATCCATCGCAAAAACAAGTAATTTTATTTTTTTTTTATTCACGAAATCTTCTGGATTTCCAAAATAAGCTGAGCTTCTTGTTTTTACTTCTACAGCAACTAATGTATTGTCTTTTATGGCAATAACATCAACTTCTGCTTTTAAATAGCGGTGATTTTTTTCCAGAATTTTATAGCCTTTCTTGACTAAAAAATCAATTGCTTCTTGCTCACCTTTGTCTCCTAATTCATTGTGATCAGCCAATTTTTTAAGTTTTATTTTTGATTAAAATTCAACGTTGAAGTATTTTTTTGGATGTTTAAAACGGCTTCTCTTCCAAAAATCAACGCTCTATTATCAGCTTCATGTCCTGCAGGAAAATCAAATAAAACAGGAATGCTTTTAGGAATTATTGCTAAAATTAGTTCTTCAGAAGTACTTCCCCAAGAAGTGGTATTTTTTTTGATTTTCGACAAATCTCCCACAATCACTGCTTTCAAATTATTGAAATATCCAGCTCGTTTTAAACTTTGCAACATTCTGTCAATGGAATAATGATATTCTCCAATTTCTTCAATGAATAAAATTTTTCCATCAGTATTCAATTGACTTTTTGAACCCAACATGGATGCCAAAATCGCCAAATTTCCCCCTACAATTTGACCATTCACTTTTCCAATTCGGTTGTATGTTGAAGAAGGAATTTCGTAAGACAATTTTTCGCCAAACAAAGCATTTTTAAAACTCGCAATAGTTTCAATAATTTCTTCTGGTTTTTCCTCCAAACTTGTTGGCATCATTGCATGCATGGTTTCAAAACCCAAATTATGAAAATGATTGTGAAACGCAGTGATATCAGAATAACCAATCATCCATTTTGGTTTTTTTGAAAATTTTTTGAAATCTAACCCATCCAAAATCCGAACGGAACCATAACCTCCTCTTGCAGCCCAAATTGCTTTAATTGAAGGATTGTTTAAAGCTTCTTGAAAATCTTGAATTCGTTCCTCATCTGTTCCTGCAAAATGGTTATTTTGCTTGAACACATTCTTACCAATAACTACATTTAATCCCCAAGAGATCAATAAACTTTTTGCTTTTTCTATGATTTCTTCTCTATTTTTTAAAATTCCTGCGGGCGCAACAATGGCCACAGTATCACCTAGTTTTAGTTGAAATGGTTTTACCAACTTTTTTTGTGCGATTATTGGTGAAAAAATCAATGAAAAAAGTATAAATAATATAGGTGTTCTTCTTAAAATAAATTGCATTTCTCTTTTTTTGGAATTTAAAAACTATTCTCTGTAAATGTATCGATTTTCAATCGAAATTAAAACCCTGTTTTTTGTACTTTTGTCCAACAAAAAAATAGTTACATTCTTAAATCCTAATAAATTTTGATTACTTATCCCAAAAGATATACCATTACTGCAGCATTACCTTACACAAATGGCCCTATTCACATTGGACATTTGGCGGGTGTTTATGTGCCTGCAGATATTTACGCACGTTATTTGCGATTGAAAGGAGCTGATGTTGCCTACATCTGTGGCTCTGATGAACATGGAGTTGCTATCCCAATGAAAGCCAAAAAAGAAGGTATTTCTCCTCAAAATATCATCGATAAATATCATACAATTATCAAAAAATCGTTCCAAGATTTTGGAATTTCTTTTGATAATTATTCTAGAACTTCTGCTGAAATTCATCACAAAACAGCCTCAGACTTTTTTACAAAATTGTACCATCAAGGAGATTTTATCGAAGAAATTACAGAACAATTGTTTGACGAGCAAGCCAATCAATTTTTGGCAGATCGTTTTGTAGTAGGAACTTGCCCAAAATGTGGATTTGATGGCAGTTATGGTGATCAATGTGAAAGTTGTGGAACGAGCCATAATGCCACAGATTTAATCAATCCAAAATCAGCCATTACTGGGAATATTCCTACTTTAAAATCTACAAAACATTGGTTTTTACCTTTGGACAGATATGAAAATTTTTTGCGTGAATGGATTTTAGTTGGTCACAAAAATGACTGGAAACCAAATGTTTACGGACAAGTAAAAAGTTGGATTGACGATGGTTTGCGTCCAAGAGCGGTAACTCGTGATTTGGATTGGGGAATTCCTGTGCCATTGGAAAATGCGGAAGGAAAAGTGTTGTATGTTTGGTTTGATGCGCCCATTGGATACATTTCCTCCACCAAAGAATGGGCTGCCAAAGAAGGAAAAAATTGGGAAGATTATTGGTATAACAGCGACACAAAATTGGTGCATTTTATAGGAAAAGACAACATCGTTTTTCATTGTATTGTGTTTCCAAGTATGTTAAAAGCGCATGGAGATTTTATTTTGCCAGACAATGTTCCTGCAAATGAATTCTTGAATTTAGAGGGAAATAAATTATCCACTTCTAAAAACTGGGCAGTTTGGTTGCACGAATATTTGGAAGATTTCCCAAATCAACAAGACGTTTTGCGCTACACGTTAACTGCAAATGCGCCCGAAAATAAAGACAATGATTTTACTTGGAAAGATTTTCAAGCAAAAAACAACAATGAATTGGTGGCAATTTTTGGAAATTTCATCAATCGAGTGGTTGTTTTGACACACAAATATTATGATGGATTTGTGCCAACTCCAAACGATTTTTCAGCAATTGATGAAGATGTTTTAGCGGCTTTGAAAGAGTTTCCAAACAAAATTGGAAAATCTATTGAGCGATATCGTTTCAGAGAAGCATCTCAAGAAATGATGAATTTGGCGAGATTAGGCAACAAATATTTGGCGGATGAAGAGCCTTGGAAAGTAATCAAAGTTGATGAAGAACGTGTCAAAACTATCCTCTATGTTGCTTTGCAAATTGTGGCTGGTTTGACGGTTGTTTCTGAACCATTTTTGCCTTTTACATCCACCAAATTGAAAAACTTATTGAACATTGTGTTCTGCAAAAAAGACAAAGGAATTTCTTGGAATGATGTTGCTGAAAAAGAAGTGTTATTGCAACCAAATCATCAAATTGGACAAGCTGATTTATTATTTTCAAAAATTGAAGATGATGCTATTGAAGCGCAATTGCAAAAATTAATTGCCACGAAAAAAGCCAATGAAAATGATCTGTCTAACGAACAGGCAGGTAATAAAACCGTAAATCCTCAAAAAGAAATTATTGAATTTGAAGATTTTACAAAATTAGACATCAGAATTGGGACTATTTTAGAAGCCGAAAAAGTTGCCAAAACCAAAAAATTATTGAAACTAAAAGTCGATGTTGGGTTGGACATTAGAACCATAGTTTCTGGAATTGGGGAAAGTTTTTCGCCAGAAGAAATTATTGGACAGCAAGTTTCTGTTTTGGTAAATTTAGCCCCAAGAAATATCAAAGGAATTGA
>DDMS01000027.1:0-306 GCA_002340765.1 Flavobacteriaceae bacterium UBA2540
TTATGATAACTTCAAAAAAAAGTTTTAAAGAGAATTATAATAATTAATTATTTTTAGTAAATCTCTCTCTTTTTTTATAGTCAATTTATTTTCGGTTATAAATTTTTTAATTTTATTATCGGGAGAATCTAATAAATTTAAAAATTTTTTATTATTAGAGGTTAGTTCTATAATTTCATTATTTAATTTTATAAAAAAAACATCATCCTTTCTTGTGAAATTGGCTGGTCTATCTTGTTGATAACTTGAAACTGCTTTTTTTTCCTCCTGAAAATCAACGTTGTATTTTTTTAGAAGAAGCACTTT
>DDMS01000027.1:499-2402 GCA_002340765.1 Flavobacteriaceae bacterium UBA2540
TATTTTTTTAGAAGAAGCACTTTGTTTCTGAATTAGGGGTGCCAGCTATAGGTTTGCCCACGGTTAATTTGGACAACAATCAGCACAGTCCCAATGAAAATTTGCGTGTGGGTAATTATTTTACAGGAATCGAAAGCTTTTTGGCTTTATTGACTACAAAATTCTAAAGAGTCGAAATTTATTTTCCGTTAAACCAAATCATAATAAATACCACGATTACAACTACGAAAATGGATATAGAGATATCTTTCCAATCGAAAGTAGCTCTAGAAATTTTCTTTTCCTCAGCCGTAATTGTTCCAAAGGTAAGATTGACTACTTTTTCGTCAGCTTGTTTCTCTGTAGCTAGACTTACCCCAATTAGGGTTAGGATACAGAACAGGAAAAACCATGCTCCAAAGGTGAGGTAATTCATCGTACCCAAGTTGAATAAAATACTCCCTGGGGTGAATGAATCGCTCATAATTTCTAAAAAAATCCTGCCAAATCCGATAATAAAACCAGCAATAAGGGTGATGTAGGCTCCTTGAGCATTGATTCGTTTGTGTGCAATTCCCATCACGAAAACAGCGGCTATGGGAGGTGCAATATAAGTTTGGACGGATTGAAGGTATTCGTAAAGAACACCGGAAATATTGCTCATAATGGGAATCCACAAAATACCAATCAATACAACAACTAAGGTTGCAATCTGTCCCGTTTGTACTAATTTTTTTTCGGGAGTTTCTGGACGAAGTTTTTTGTAAATGTCAACTGTAAACAGAGTAGAAACGGAGTTAAAAACTGAAGCAAGGGAACTCATCAATGCAGCGAGTAAACCTGCTGCAACCAATCCACGCAGTCCAGCGGGTAAAAGATTACTCATCAGAACGGGAAAAGCCTCATCTGGACTGTCCCAATGTAATTCACCTCTCATTTTTAAGGTCAAAGCGATTACTCCAGGAATCAAAAACAAAAAAACAGGTAAGAGTTTCATTAGTGCTCCAAAAATTGTCCCTCTTCGACCTTCTTTAATGTTTTTGGCAGTAAGTGTACGCTGAACGATATATTGGTCGGTACACCAATACCAAATACCGACTATTGTACTTGAAATAAAAAGGGAAGGCCATGGAAAATCTGGATCTGTTGCTGGTCTCCACATGTTAAGGTATTCAGGAGTTACGGTGGCTTTCATACTCTCCCAACCACCAACTCGATCAAGTCCAATATAAGTCAATACACCTGCACCAACGATCAAAACGAGTGCTTGTAAGGTTTCTGTATAAACTACCGCACGCATTCCACCTAGAACAGTGTATAATCCAGTAAGGATGACGGTAGCTATGGCACCAGTCCAAAAATCAATTCCCAAAAGCGCAGAAACGACAATACCTCCTGCATAAATTGTCACCGAGATTTTGGTAAGTACATAGGCTACAATAGAAAACACTGACAAGATCCATCGAAGCCTGGAATCAAAACGTTTTTCTAAAAATTCAGGCATAGTAAATACCCCTGCACGTTGGTAAAATGGCAAAAACACCCAACCTAATATCAGTACAATCCAAGCGTGAATTTCATAAATTAGCATGGGTAATTTATCACTTGCCCCTGCACCTGCAAGACCGACAACGTGTTCAGAGCCAATGTTGGACGCAAAAATTGAAGCTCCAACAACAAACCACCCTACATTTCTACCGGCTAAAAAGTAATCTTCCGTGTTGTTTTTTTTGTTTTTGATTACCCAAATAGCAATTCCAGCGATTAATGTGAAATAAACAGCGATGGAAATCCAATCTAATGATTCTAATGTTTGCATAATTTAATATAAGTTCAGAACTGAAATTAGCTCTATTTATTAGTGAATTTAAATATTGTTTTCGAGGTATACGTTTCTTCGGGCTGAACTACTACTGATGGAAAA
>DDMS01000027.1:2489-3755 GCA_002340765.1 Flavobacteriaceae bacterium UBA2540
GCTCTTCATTTGGTGAGTTTGGATAGTGTTGTGTTTCCAAACAGAAACCAGCACGTTTAGCGTAAAACCCATCAGAATTTTTCATGGGATGTGAGCCGTCCAAAAAATTTCCAGAATAAAATTGTAGGGCTGGTTCATCAGTTTGAACTTCCAATTGTATCCCTGAAGTCGGATGTGATACGATAGCTGCAGTTCGCATTCCTATTTCGGGATGATTCAAAACCCAACAATGGTCATACCCCAATCCATTTTTTAATTGAACATCCTCTTTTTCAATATCTCTTCCTATTGTTTTCGGTTGTGTGAAATCAAAAGGGGTATTCGTAACATCGGCGACAATCCCAGTAGGAATAAGGGTTTCATCTACGGGTAAATAGCCAGAGGCGTTGAGTTGGAGGATATGATCTAAAATGTCTTTTCCTCCAGACAAATTAAAATAGGAATGTTGTGTTAAGTTCACAACTGTTGTTTTGTCCGTATTGGCGAGATAGTGAATTTCTAGTGCATTCTCAGAGGTTAGTGTATACAAGACTTCAACGCTTAGGTTTCCGGGATATCCTTCTTCCATATCTTTACTCAAATAGGTGAGTTTCAGGGAAACTTTGTCTTCTTGTTCAAGGGGTTCAGCGGTCCAAACGACTTTATCAAAGCCTTTCGTCCCTCCATGCAAGTGATTGTTTCCATTGTTTTGAACTAAAGTGTATTCAGTACCTTCAAGGCTGAATTTTCCATTGGCAATACGATTTCCATAGCGACCGATGAGTGCACCAAAATAGGGGCTGCTTTTTTCGTAATCACTGAGTTGATCATAACCCAGAACTACATCTTGTAATTTCCCAGCTCGATTAGGAACTTCCAAAGAAGTGATGATTCCTCCATAGGTCAATATTTGAACTCGCATACCTCCCGAATTTACAAGGGTGTAGCGTTCAACATCCCTTCCGTCTTGAGTGGTGCCAAAGGATTCTTTTTCTATCATGGCTTTTTGTGTTTCAGGAGTTTTACAAGCAATCAGGCTTGTGAAACTGATTAAGATTAATAATGTTTTTTTCATCATTTGATTTGTTCGGTTTTTATTTTTCATAATGGCGTTCATTTGCTGCCATCGTTTCTTTAAAATTTCGAATTTGAGTGGATGCATCAATGAGCAATAATTCCACGTTGGTCATTTCTGCAAAATCCTCGAGGATTTCTGTGTTTAAAGCTTGACTAAATACAGTGTGATGCGAACCTCCAGCCAAAATCCAAGCAGTGGTAGCGACTTCC
>DDMS01000037.1 GCA_002340765.1 Flavobacteriaceae bacterium UBA2540
ATTTTATTCATTTTATTTATTTATTAAAAATTAACATTCATTCCGAATAAAAATGTTTTTGGATTTGGATAGAAACCTTGATCAATTCCACCACCAATTGGAGCTCCATTTGATGTTGTAGGATCATATCCTCTATATTTAGTTAATGTAAATAAGTTACTTCCAGTTACATAAAATCTCAATTTACTGAATTGTAATTTTTCTAAAGTTTTTTCTCCAAAACTATATCCTAATTGAACACTTTGCAATCTAACAAAAGAACCATCTTCTACATAAAAGTCGGAAAATAAAGTATTTCCTGTTGCTCCTGTAGTTACCCTAGGAAAATTATCACTTGTTCCTGGCCCTGTCCATCTGTCTAAAAAGTAAGTTGGTCTATTTGTTAATGGTAAATTTCTTTCATAATTTCTAACAATTTCATTTCCAATTGATGCAAATGCATATGCATTGAAATCGAAATTTTTATAATTGAAAGATAAATTTAACCCCATTGTAACATCAGCAATTGGATCTCCAATATAAGTTCTATCATCAGCATTAATAACGCCATCACCATTTGTATCTACAAATTGTAAATCTCCGGGAGCTGCATTTAATTGAGTTGCATGAGCGTTTACATCAGATTGAGTCTGGAAAATTCCATTGGTTTTATATCCGTAGAAATATCCAATTGGGAAACCTGCTTCCATTCTTGAAGGTGCTTCTTGACCAACTCCAAAACTTCCACCTTCAATAATTCCTGTTGAATTTCCAACAAAAGTTACATTATTATTTAATGTAGTGAAATTGTAATTTATATTAAAATTAAAATCATCTGAGATATTTTTTTTGTATCCAACAGAAAATTCAAAACCTGTGTTTTCAACAGAACCAGCATTAATAATTGGCACAGAAGAACCAGGAGCAGCTACTCCAATAATACCAGAAGTTTGAGCAGCAACTAATAAATCTTCTGTGGTTTTCTTGAAATAATCCATTGTAATATTTACGTTGTTAAAAAGCTCAACATCAACACCAAAATCCAATGGAATTTGTTTTTCCCATCTAATTTCTGGGTTTGCAACTGGACCAACTGCAATTCCCTGAAATAATTGATTGTTAAACACATACTCAGCTTCTCCATTTAAGATTGATAAAAATCTAAATCCAGGGATTCTGTCATTACCAATAATACCATAACTTGCTCTTAATTTTAAAAAGCTAATTACGCTAGATTCTTTTAAAAAATCTTCTTCAGAAGCTACCCAACCTAAAGATGCTGTTGGGAAAAATCCAAATTTATTTTTTGGACCAAAATTAGATGAGCCATCTCTTCTTACAACTGCTGAAAATAAATATTTACCGTCATAAGCATACTGGAGTCTGCCAAAATAAGATAATAATCTACTATCAAAAGCTAAATTAGAACCATTATTATTGTTTTTGAAAATTTGTAATCCGTCACCATTTAAAACTGGAGATCCTAAAATAAAATCATTTAAAGTAGTTCCAGTTGCAGTGCTTGTCAAAATATTTTCAAATCGACCAATTGTTTGGAATACAGAGGTACCAACCATTGCTTTTACATCATGTTTATCATTAAATACTTTTTCATACTTTAAAAATGCATCAAAAGTATAATCAAAAAAGTTTTGTTTGAAATTAGTGAAAGTTGATTGATCTACATTGAATACATTTCCATTCCCATAGGTATATAGGGGATTGAAAGTATTTGTATTCGATATCGCATAATTTGCTTGATACCTTGTTTCAGCAGAAAAATCAGAATTAATTTTATAATTCAACCCATAACTTCCTGAAATTTTATTAACTCCAGACCTGTTTTGAGCATTGTCAACTTGTGCCAATGGGTTTGCTACTTCGATACCAGTTCCAATTGCTGGAGGTCTTGAAAATTCTCCATTTGGCTGAAATACAGAAATTGTTGGAGGCATATTCAACGCATTGAACAATACTGAACCCAAAACATTTTCACTCAAATTTCTTTTGTTGGTATTTGTGAAAATTGTTGATGAAGTGAATTTCAACTTACTTGTAATATCAGTATCAAAATTAAAACGAACGTTTCTTCTATTAAAGTTTGATTTATCTTTTCCAACAATTCCATCTTGATCAATAACAGAAATTCCTAAAGAGAAAGTTGATTTTTCAGTTCCTTTATTTAATGTATAATCAATACTATACATTGGGGCAGTTTCAAAAGCTTGTCTTTGCCAGTTTGTTCCCTGTCCTAAACCGCTAACACTTGAAAAAGGCAAAGCTTCACCATTTGCAGCAAAAGCTTCGTTAGCTAATAAAGCATATTCTGTAGCATTTAAAAGAGGAATTTCTCTTGTAGTTGTTTGAAAACCTGTAAAAATATTTAGTGTTGATTTAAATTCCGTATTTTTTTTCCCGGTTTTAGTAGTCACTAAAATTACCCCATTTGCAGCACGAACACCATAAATACCAGCAGCAGCATCTTTAAGAATATTGATAGATTCAATATCTGACGGATTCACAACGCTTAGATCTTCAATAACTCTTCCATCTACTAAAATTAAAGGTCTACTATCTCCATTCGTAGAAACACCTCTAATTCTGATATTTGAAGAGGCGCCAGGAGAACCAGAAGATTGTGTAATGTTAACACCAGCAACTTGTCCTTGAAGAGCTTGTTCAATTCTTGTAGGTTGAATGTCATTAATTGTTGCACTTGAAATGACTGAAACAGCACCTGTAACTTCTTTTTTTCTTTGGGTTCCGTAACCAATAACAACAATCTCTTCAAGAGCTTCAGCAGCATCCTCAAGAAAAACATTTATTGTTGCGGTAGTAACAGGAACTTCTTTGCTTTTTTTACCAAGGTAATCAAAGACAAGAACAGCTCCTTGTTTTACATCTGAAAGTGCAAAAGCACCATCAAAATTAGTTTGAGTGCCAATTGTGGTGCCTTTAATAGAGATACTTACGCCTGGCAAGGTTTCGCCAGTCACAGCATCTTTCACAACTCCTTTGACATTGATAGTTTGCGCGAACACAAAAGCTGTCGAAAATACAAAGAGTAAAAGGGTGAGTTTTTTATTCATTTTAAAAAATATTAAATGTAAATTATTACCAAAATTAAAGTATTATTTTTGCGAATACCATAAAAAAAACACTACAAAATATATACATACTAAAAATATCTTGAAAATGCTTGATATTATTGAATATTTAAAATTAACAAATCTTTAATAGAAAGTAAATTCAATAACTGTGTTGTGGAAATGTATAGGTGTAATTAAAATAAATATAACTTATTTATAATTCGAGGATATAAGTTGTTAAGTTCTCATCACGATCAAGATTCATTTTTTTACGCAATCGATATCTTTTAACTTCCACGCTTCTAGGAGATATGTTTAAAAGTGGAGCAATCTCTTTTGAGGAGAGATTTAACCTCAAATAAGCACACAATCTTAAATCATTTGGGGTAAGTTCTGAGTGATTGGTTTTTATCTTTTTCAAGAACTTTTTATCAGCATTATTGAACGCCTCTTGAAACATTTTCCAGTCGTCTGTATTATTTAGGTTTTTATCAATAATATTCACAACTTTATCAATATTTGTTTTTCCACCTGAAACTAATTCAGATTTAATATTATTTAAAAACTCGTTCTTTTTGATAATACTCATTGTTGAAATTGCCAATTCTCTGTTTTTATTTTCTATATCCAACCTTAATTTATCATTATTAAGTTTTATAATTTTTTGAGAATTTTCAAGCTCTTTTAATTCAAGCTCTTGCTGGGTTCGTAATAATAATTTTTCGCGTTGAGTTTTGTAATGTTTTTTTGAAAAAATATGAAATCCATAAATAATAAAACAGAAAATTATAAAATAGATAATTAAAAATATAATTGATAAATACCATGGTTTTTTAATTTCAAAAGAGTAATTCGCTATG
>DDMS01000044.1 GCA_002340765.1 Flavobacteriaceae bacterium UBA2540
GCGCCAATTGTCGCTGCGCCAGCACCTCCTTCAAGAAGTGCTGCTGATGTCGTGTCTATTTTCAGCGACGCTTATACAAATGTTACTTTAAGCGAGTTACCAACTACTTGGTCTGCTGGTGGCTTTGAAGCAATTAATTTAAATAATGACAATATTTGGAAACTTACTAATTTAGATTTTATTGGTATGGTTACAAATTATGCAACTGGAATAGATCTTTCAGTAATGGAAAAAATGCATATTGATTATTGGGTTCCAGAGGGTGTAACAAATGAATTATTAGTAAAAATTGTAAACACTGTTGATGGTGGTGAGGATATCGAATCGTTAGGAACTACTGTAAGTGGAACTTGGCAAAGTATTGATATTGACATGGCTGGATTTGATGGTGGAAATCTTTCTAACAAAGAAAAAATTACTCAAATTTTAATTGATTCAGATGGTTTAGCTGGCGTAGTTTATATTGATAACTTTTATTTTTATAAAGCACCATCTATACCATTTAATGGTATAACGCCTATTACTTTTGAAGATAATTTTACATTAAGTTCATTTGACGGTGGTGCAATAAGTGCTATTGATAATCCTGATGCCTCAGGAATTAATACTTCTTCAAGAGTTTTTGAAATGGTAAAAAATGCTGGTCAACCTTGGGCAGGATCTAAAATAACATTATCAGAAAACTTTGATCTTTCGAACCCGATAGTAAAAGCTAAAGTATGGTCGCCAAGAGCAGGGTTAAATCTTCTTTTAAAGTTCGAGGATGCAACTCCATGGCCAAATACTAAAGCTTCTGCAGAGATTACTGCAACAACTACTTCTGCAAATGCTTGGGAAGAGTTAACATTTGATTTTACTGGAATAGTTACTGCTATAGATTTTAATAACTTAGTCTTAATAATGGATAATGGTACGCAAGGAGATGGCTCTAGTAATTTTACTATTTATGTAGATGATATAACTACCTCACCAGTGTTAAACCTTGAACCGTATGTCGGTTTATCAAGTTTTGATGGTGGAGCCATATCTATTATTGATAATCCAGATACAAGTGGTAATAATTCATTGAGAGTTGTCAAAATGGTTAAAAGTGCTGGACAACCTTGGGCAGGTTCAAAAATTACTGTAAACTCACCATTTACTTTTGTTGGTGGTACAGGAGTTAAAGTAAAGGTCTGGTCACCAAGAGCAGGCTTAAAACTTCTTTTAAAATTTGAAGACGCAACTCCTTGGCCTAATACAAAAGCCTCTGCAGAAGTAACTGCTACTTCAACTATTGCAAATGGGTGGGAGGAATTATCTTTTAGTTTTGCTGGAATCACTAGTACAGTAGATTTTAATAATTTAGTACTAATTATGGATAATGGAACTCAGGGAGACGGTTCTTCAAATTATACTATTTATTTAGATGATATAACTCAATTTTAATTATAAAAAAATGAAAAATTTTAAAAATTTATATGCATTAGTATTTTCTCTGATAACCGTTTTTTACGGTTGTCAAGAAAATGACTACTCTTTTGGAGAAATCATAGCTCCATCAAATATCGAAATTACTGCTGAAATTGTTGGAGCAGATGCGAATAATCCATATGGTGATGGAAGTGGTATTGTTAATTTTTCAGTTTCAGCAGACAATGCATCTTCTTATGTTTATTATTTTGATGGAAAAGCAGAAGCTGTTCCTTCTGGAATATATAGTAAAAGATTTTCTGTGGTTGGTGTAAACACATATACTGTGGTTGTACAAGCAAATGGAAAAGGTGGAGTTTCGTCTACAAAAGCTGTTCTAGTGGAAGTTTTTAGTTCTTTTTCAGATGTTGAAGCAGAAAACTTTTTAAGTGGAGCTAACGTAGGTGATAGCAAAAAATGGTATTGGCAAGCTGATAAGCCATTGCATGTGGGTTTAGGACCTGTAACTGATGATTATGGAAATGGGGAATTTGCCTATGAAGCATGGTGGAATTCTATTGGTCCTTTTGATACTGAAAAGAGTTGTATGTATGACAATGAATTTGTTTTTACAAGAACTACAACTGGTTTAACTTTCGAGCAGACTTCAGGTCCTGCTTTTATACCAGGTATTTATGCAGGAGTATTATCTGTTGCTGGAGATACTTGTCATGATGATTCAGTGGCGACTAATATGTACGGAGTTAAAAATGTTTCTTTTTCTCCATCTGTTTCTAAAGCTGCAACAGAAGGAAAATATAATGGCAATGATTACAGAGGAACTACATTCGAAATTTCTGATGGAGGATTTATGGGATGGCTAGTGAGTACTTCAAGTAAATATGATATCATTTCAATATCTGATTCTGAACTCGTAGTAAGAATTATTCAAGATGGAAACGGATTTGCCTGGTATCACAAGTTTACGACAACAAAACCATAATAATTTTTTTGTTTATTAAAAAAGGTCAGTATAAACTGACCTTTTTTTATAAACTTTACTGAATTTAATACAATTGATTTTTTTTAAATAACTACACATTGATATTTTAAAATTAGGACAACTCAAACGGTCTTTCTGTTATCTTTTATTTTACCTATACAATAACACAACATTCCTGATACTTTTAAGTGTCCTAAATGCGATAAAAGCTTCGTTTAAAGGGCTTTATTATCCTATTTTTAGGATTTAGCTATGTATGTTTATTGTTGAGGTCTTTTTTCAGTTTATTAGGATGAAACATTCTAGATTTATAAAATAATTATTATCAAAAATTAAAATCCATAAAAATCTTATTGAAATGCAACCTAATTTACAGGATTTAATTTTTTATTTTTTAAAAACAACATTATGAAAAACATTTTTTTGAGATTGTTATTTTTCTTATTAGCATTTCATGTTTTTGGTCAAACAGATAAAGTATCTGTTGTTAAAAACAATCAAGGATCAAAACTAGTCGTAAACGGAAAAGATTTTATCGTTAACGGTATGAATTGGGATTACATTCCTATTGGTACAAATACTGTCAATGCAGATTTTTGGAATAAATCTGATGAAGTTATCAAAAGCGCACTTGACGCTGAAATGATGTTATTAAAAAACATGGGTGTAAACGCCATTCGTCAATATACAGGCGTTCCTGCAAGATGGATCAAGTATATTTATGAAAAACATGGAATTTATACCATGTTAAATCACTCTTTTGGTCGTTATGGTTTAACTTTAGATGGTGTTTGGACACCAGTTACTGATTATTCTGAACCAAGAACTCAAAAATTTTTACTATCTGAAGTTGATAAACTAGCAAAAGAATACAAAGACACTCCTGGTATTTTAATGTATCTACTAGGGAATGAAAATAATTATGGATTGTTTTGGCAAGGTGCTGAAACAGAAGATTTTCCAGATGATGAGAAGGAGAGACAATTTGTTGGTGAAAAAAGAGGAAGACCAATGTATCGTTTGATGAACGAAGCTACAAAAAAAATGAAAGCAATAGATATGTCTCACCCTGTGGCAATTTGTAATGGTGATACATTATTTATTGATATCATAGCTGAAGAATGTAAAGATGTTGACATTTTTGGAGTTAATTCATATAGAGGTCCTTCTTTCACAGATATTTTTCAAGTAGTAAAAAGTAAATTAAACAAACCTTTATTATTTACCGAATTTGGCGCGGATGCTTTCAATGCTATAGATAATCAAGAAGATCAACTTTCTCAAGCATTTTATATGATTGAGAATTGGAAAGAAATTTATCAAAATACTGCTGGTTTAGGAAAAGCCGAAAACTCGATTGGAGGTTTTACTTTCCAATTTAGTGATGGATGGTGGAAATTTGGTTTTGAGAAAAGAGAAGGCGCTGATGTTCATGATAACAATGCTTCTTGGTCAAATGGGGGGTATCAAAGAGATTATATTCCGGGAAAAAACAACATGAACGAAGAGTGGTTTGGAATTTGTGCAAAAGGGCCAACTAACGAAAGAGGATTATATACGTTATATCCAAGAGCCGCTTACTATGCTTTAAAAGAAGCACACAATTTAAATCCATATGCAAAAGGAACTTCTTTAGAGTCAATTACTACCTATTTTAAAAATATTCAATTGATGGATGCAGTTTTAATAGCAAGAGGTGATAAAGCTGCTTTAGGTGGAAATAAAAAAAATTAACCAAAATTTAATGAATACAACTGTTTCTAACCAAGACATTTCAGCAATTTCTAACCATATCAAAGGGGAATTAATTACTATCAATAACGAAACTTTTTATAAGATTTCAAACTCACATTTGATGCGTCCATTTTTTATGACAATTGTATCAGACTCTGATCATTGGATGTTTATATCTAGTAATGGAGGATTAACTGCTGGGAGAAAAAATGCTGAATTTTCTATATTTCCATATTATACAGATGATAAAATTACTGAATTAGCGGAGATTTCGGGAAGTAAATCAATTTTTAGAATTCATAAAAATAATAAAATTCACCTTTGGGAACCCTTCTCTATTCGACAAGAAGGAATGTACTCAATTTCAAGAAATTTATATAAAAACATTTATGGAAACAAAATTATTTTTGAAGAAATTAATCAAGATTTAGGTGTCGCTTATAGATACCAATGGAACTCTAGTGATGAGTTTGGTTTTATAAGAAAAACGACTTTAGAAAATATTTCTGGAGAATCAATGGATATTTCTTTGTTAGATGGAGTTCAAAATTTGATGCCTTATGGTGTAAGTTCTGATTTGCAAGCAACCAGAAGTAATTTGGTAGATGCCTATAAAAAATGCGAATTAGAAGCAGAAGTAGGCCTAGGAGTTTATGCATTAAGTGCAATTATTGTAGATAAGGCAGAACCTAGTGAGGCATTAAAAGCAAATACAGTTTGGTCATCTGGATTAGAAAAACCAACGTATTTACTATCTTCAGCTCAGTTATCTGATTTTAGACAAGGAAAAAAATTACAACAAGAGGTTGATGTAAAAGCAGAAAAAGGAGCGTATTTTTTAACTACAGAAATCAACTTATCTGCAAATGAACAAAAATCTTGGATGCAGGTTATCAATACCAATCAATCTGTTTCTAATGTGGCTTATCTAACTAACCTGATAAAGACCAATGCAAATATTGACCAATTAATACAGAACAGTATTGAGGAAGGAACAAAAAAATTAATCGAGTTAGTAGCTGGATCAGATGGATTACAACTTTCTGATGATCCTTTAGTCAATACTAGACATTTTTCTAATACTCTTTTCAATATTATGAGAGGTGGTATTTTTGACGATAATTATAAAATTGAAAAAGAAGATTTTAGACAATATATCGCTAAAGCGAATAAAAAAGTACTAAAGAAAAAGGAGAATTTATTGGCAGAATTGCCAGAAGAGTTTGACTTAAATTATATTAAAAATATAGCAATTCAAGACGAAGACTTAAACTTTAAAAGACTTTGTTTTGAATATTTACCCTTAAAATTTAGTAGAAGACATGGAGACCCGAGTAGACCTTGGAACAAGTTTTCTATTAATACTAAAAGCGAAGATGATGGATCTAAAATTTTAGATTACGAAGGAAACTGGAGAGATATTTTCCAAAACTGGGAAGCATTAGCACATCCATATCCTGAGTTTATTGAGAATATGATTCATAAGTTTTTGAACGCAACAACTTTTGAAGGTTACAACCCATATAGAGTTACCAGAGATGGTTTTGATTGGGAAACTATAGAAGAGCATGATCCATGGTCTTATATTGGCTATTGGGGAGATCATCAAATTATCTATTTGTTGAAGTTTTTAGAGTTTATTGAAGCATATTACCCAAGTAAATTAGCTTCTTATTTTTCCCAAGAAATTTTTGTGTACGCAAATGTGCCATATAAAATTAAATCGTATGCAGATACTTTAAAAAACCCAAAAAATACGATCGATTTTGATTATGAATTAGATAAAACGATTCAACAAAAAAGAGTTGAATTAGGTTCAGATGGCGCTTTGTTGAGAGATGAAAATTACTTTATTTATAAAGTGAATTTAGTGGAAAAATTATTAGCGACTGTGTTGGCAAAAATGTCAAATTTTATACCAGAAGGAGGTATTTGGTTAAATACACAACGTCCAGAATGGAATGATGCTAATAACGCGCTTGTAGGAAATGGGGTTTCTATGGTTACCTTATTTTATTTAAGAAGATTTTTACACTTTTTTGAGGGAGTGGTTTCTAAATCTGATGAAAATAGTTTTGATATTTCAACAGAGTTGGTTCAGTTTTTTAATGGTGTTTCGATGACCTTACAGGCTAAAAGCAGTATTTTATCTGGAAAAATTTTTGATAAAGACAGAAAAACAGTATTAGACGGTTTAGGTATTGCAGGAAGTGATTATAGAGCACAGATATACGACAAAGGGTTTTCAAGTGATAAAGGGGTTATTACAAAAGCAGATTTAGAAAGCTTTTGTAAGGTGTCAAAAGATTATTTAGATCATAGTATTAGAGCGAATAAGCGTGATGATAATATGTATCATGCATACAATTTAATGACGGTAGAAAATAAAGAAGAAGTTTCTATCTCCTATCTTTCTGAAATGTTAGAAGGGCAAGTAGCAGCATTAAGTTCTGGATATTTATCGCCTAAGGAAGCATTAGATTTATTAGATGGATTAAAAGCCAGTGCGTTGTTTAGACCTGACCAATATAGCTATATTTTATATCCGAATAAAAACTTACCAAGATTCACCAAGAAAAATAACATTCCATCAGCAAAAGTTTTACAATCAGACTTGTTGCAACAATTAGTAAAAGACAATAATAAATGGTTGATTGAAAAAGACGTTTTAGGAAATTATCATTTTAATGGAACTTTTAACAACGCAAATAGTGTTCAAAAAGCATTGCAAAAATTGACTGAAAATTATGGAGATTTAGTTGCTAAAGACAGCAAATTTATCTTGGATATTTTCGAAGAAATTTTTGATCATAAATCATTTACAGGTCGTTCAGGAACATTTTTTGGATATGAAGGTTTGGGTTCTATTTATTGGCATATGGTTTCAAAATTGTTATTAGCAGTTCAAGAAAACTGCTTATTAGCGGTAAATTCGAATGAAGATAAAGTTATTATTGGAAAATTATTAGACCATTATTATGAAATCAATGCGGGAATTGGGGTTCACAAATCTCCAGAATTGTATGGTGCTTTTCCAACAGATGCTTACTCTCACACACCTGCTACAAAAGGAGCTCAACAACCAGGAATGACCGGTCAAGTAAAAGAAGATATCCTCAGTAGAATTGGAGAATTGGGTGTTTTTGTTGAAAACGGAAAAATCTTTTTCAAACCAAGTTTATTGAAAAAATCAGAATTTTTAGAAAATCCAAAATCATTTGATTATATCAATTTGAAAAATGAAAAACACACACTTTCTATAGATAAAAATCAGTTGAGTTTTACCTATTGTCAAGTGCCTGTTGTGTATCAATTAGCAAACAAAGAAATGATTCAAGTTGTTTACAATGACCAATCAACAACTGTTTTTGAAAGCTTATTATTAGATGCTGAAACAAGCTCTAAAATATTTAATAGAACCAATGAAATTCATCATTTAAAAGTAAGTTTAGTAAAGTAAATAAATGAAAATCAATCTAGGAACATATTTGTTGAGTTGTTTTTTATTGATGGGTTTTTCCTGTAAAAATAAGATGAAAGTAAGTAACGAAATTCTTATTGAACAAAAAGCAGCAACACTTTTGAAGCAAATGACTTTGGAAGAAAAAATCGGACAAATGTCGCAAATTCGTCATTTTGAAGAAAATGCTGATGCGCATGTTTCAGAAAAATTTATTGGTTCAATCATTCATACGCAAGGTCCAACTCCAGGAAAATCAGCCAAAGAATGGCAAAAACGTTTTATTGAATTACAGAAAAAAGCACTTTCTACACGATTAGGAATTCCATTGTTATTCGGAGTAGATGCAGTTCATGGCCAAAACACTTTTGAAGGAGCCACCATTTTTCCTCATAATATTGGTTTAGGAGCTGCAAATAATGAAGAGTTGGTTTTTGAAATTGCAAAAATCACAGCTTTAGAAAGTCAAGCAACTGGATTTAATTGGGTTTTTTCTCCTTGTGTTGCGATTCCTTATAATGAAAAATGGGGAAGAGTGTATGAAGCTTTTTCTGAAAACACTGAAATTACTGAAAAACTAACCAAAGCATCTGTAAAAGGTCATCAAGGAAATTTGGCAGATGCTACAACTGTGATGGCTACTGCCAAACATTTTATTGGTGATGGTGCTACAGATTTTGGAGTAGAAGGTGGAGAAACTTCGCTTTCTGATTTAGAAATTTATACCTATTTATTGCCTCCTTACAAAGCTGCTGTTCAAGAAAAAGTGGGAGCAGTTATGGCATCATTTAATAGTATTAACGGAATTTCGATGCACAATCACAAAAAATTAATTACAGATAGATTAAAAATCGGGATGAAATTCGATGGAATTGTAGTTTCAGATTGGAAAGCGTATTCTCGTTTCAATGGAATTGAAGTAATTAACGCAGGAATTGATATGGTAATGGCAGTTGATGGTGATTTGGAAGATTTTCAAGAAGGTTTGAAAAAAGCGGTTGAAGATAAAAAAGTTTCTATGGAAAGAATTGATGACGCAGTTAGAAGAATTCTTCGTCAAAAATTCAGATTGGGGTTATTTGAAAATCCATTTCCTGATACGACTTTGGTTTCAAAAATTGGTATCAAAAAACATAGAGAAATTGCAAAACAAGCTGTAAGAGAATCGTTGGTTTTACTGAAAAATGAAAACCAAGTGTTGCCAATTTCCAAAGAAACTAAAAAGATTTTAGTTGTTGGTGAACACGCAAATAATGCTGGTTTACAATCTGGAGGTTGGAGTATCAATTGGCAAGGAAACCTTGAAAATTATAAAGGCGCAACCACTATTTTGGATGGAATCAAAAAGCACTCAAAAGGCGAAGTTGTGTATGATAAAAATGCTACAGAAAATCATTTTGATGCAGATATGGCGATTATTGTAGTTGGTGAAATTCCCTATGCAGAATTTTTTGGAGATATTGGTCACGAATCCAATCAATTAAAATTGACTTTGACAGAGGAACATCAACAATATATCAAAACATACACTGAAAAAGGTTTGAAAACATTGGTAGTTTTAATTTCAGGAAGACCACTTGTTGTTTCTGAACAAATCAATAGTTCAGATGCATTTGTAGCAGCTTGGTTACCAGGATCAGAAGGAGATGGAATTGCAGAGGTGCTTTTTGGAGATCATAATTTCAAAGGAAAATTACCTCATTCTTGGCCTAAGGATGTAAATGATTATAGATACAAATACGGTCCTAATTTTTGGGACAAAACACTAAAACCCCTTTACGGATTTGGTTTTGGAATGACATATGAATAATAAAAATTAGGAAACTATTTAATTGCAGATTTTAGTAAAAACACACAGATGATGAAAAATATAATGAAAACTTTTTTATACCTATTGCTTGTTGTTTTTATTATTTCTTGCGCAAATAAAGAATCAAAACAAAAAACTATTTTGAGTACAAAAAAAGAACGAACAGCAGCAGATATTTTAGGAAATCCAAAGTATCAAGCAATTTCATTTGGAGGATACAGAGAAAAAACGAGAGAAATTCAACCAACAATTGCTAAGTTAAAAGAAGATATGAAACTCTTACACGCTATGGGAATTCGAATTTTGAGAACCTATAATGTACAACCAAAATTACCTCATGCATCCAATGTTTTAGAGGCAATTCATCAGTTAAAACAAGAAGATCCCACTTTTGAAATGTATGTAATGTTGGGTGCTTGGATTGATTGTTTGAATGCTTGGACAGATCAAGAACCAAATCACAATATTGAAAGTCCACAAAACGAAGGTGAAATTGCAAGAGCAGCAGCATTAGCAAATAAATATCCTGATATTGTAAAAGTAATTGCTGTGGGTAATGAAGCCATGATTCGCTGGGCAACAAGCTATTATGTGCAACCTAGTGTGATTTTGAAATGGGTAAAATACCTTCAAAATCTGAAAAAAGAAGGAAAACTCCCTAAAGATTTATGGATAACAAGTTCTGATGATTTTGCTTCTTGGGGTGGAGGAGAGGAAAGTTATCGTGTGAAAGATTTGGAAGAAATCATCAAGACAGTTGATTATGTTTCCATGCATACATATGCGTATCACAATTCGCATTACAATCCAGAATTTTGGGAAATCCCTGAAATTGAGCAAAATTTAACAGACCTTGAAAAAGTGAATTCAGCCATGAAAAGAGCTTTGGATTTTGCAAAAATGCAATACAAAAATGTGTCTGATTATGTGAAAAGTATTGATTCTACCAAAACAATTCATATTGGCGAAACAGGTTGGGCATCCATTTCTGATGGACATTATGGAATAAATGGTTCTAGAGCAACAGACGAATACAAGCAAGGACTGTATTATAAACACCTCAGAAAATGGACAACAAAAGAAAAAATTTCTTGTTTTTATTTTGAAGCATTTGACGAACAATGGAAAGATGCAGGAAACAAAAACGGCTCTGAAAATCATTTTGGATTGATCAATTTGAAAGGAGAAGCCAAATTTCCATTGTGGGATTTGGTGGATAAAGGAACTTTTAATGGCTTAAACCGCGATGGAAAAACCATTACTAAAACCTTTAATGGAGATAAAAAAGCGTTATTAAAAACAGTATTTCCTCCAAACACAGAGTATCCAAGATAGGTAACAAATGAAGGTAACAAAATACATACTATATATAGGAATATCATTTATGATAGCAAGCTGCAAAATCAAACAGGATGTATTGATTGTAGATGTTTATGAAACCTCTGCAATTGGAAATAATTTAAAAAAATTAGCTGATTTTTCCATAGAAGGAATTCAAAACAGTTTGGTAAAAATCAACCTTTTTCCATCAAAAAAGCGTCAAAAAATCACAGGTTTTGGAGGTTCTTTTACGGAAGCTTCAGCGTATTTATTGAACAACATCAGTAAAAAAAATAGAGATTCCATCATAGAAGCTTATTTTGGAGAAAGTGGTGCAAAATATTCATTGACAAGAACGCACATGAACTCTTGTGATTTTTCTTTAGGTCACTATTCTTATGCACCAATTGCCGGAGATAAAAATTTAGAAAATTTCACCATTGATGAAGATAAAAATGATTTGATTCCTATGATTTTGGATGCTAAAAAAGTGTCAAAAGACGGATTTAAAATTTTGGCTTCCCCTTGGACAGCTCCACCTTGGATGAAAGACAATATTTCTTGGGTTGGAGGAAAATTATTACCTGAATATTATGATACTTGGGCACTATTTTTCTCAAAATATGTAACAGCTTATAAACAAGAAGGAATTGATATTTGGGGTTTTACTGTTGAAAATGAGCCACTTGGGAATGGTGATAATTGGGAAAGTATGCAATTTTCACCTGATGAAATGACCAATTTTGTGCAACATCATTTAGGACCAAAACTAAAAGGAGATTATCCTGAGGTGAAAATTTTAGGATATGATCAAAACCGTGAACACCTAAAAGAATGGGTAGATTCACAATTTAAAAATGAAGAAACATCAAAATATTTCGATGGAACAGCCATTCATTGGTATGCAAGTACATTTCATTATTTTCCTGAAGAATTACAATACGCTCATCAAAAAGCCCCAAATAAATATTTAATTCAGTCTGAAGCTTGTGTAGATGCAGAAGTTCCAAAGTGGAAAAATGATGCTTGGTATTGGAAAAAAGAAGCCACAGATTGGGGTTGGGATTGGGCACCAGAAAAGGACAAACACATGCATCCAAAATATGCTCCAGTTCATAGATATGCCAGAGATATTATTGGTTGTTTAAATAATTGGGTTGATGGTTGGATGGATTGGAACATGGTTTTGAACACTCAAGGAGGCCCAAATTGGTTTAAAAATTGGTGTGTAGCACCTGTAATAGTGGATACTGAAAAAGATGAGGTTTATTTTACGCCTTTATATTATGCACTTTCTCATTTCAGTAAATTTATCAGACCAGAAGCTACCGTTTTTGAATTGGAAAATTCTGATAATGAAATCATGGTAACTGCCGCAGAGAATCCTGATGGAACAATTGCGGTAGTAGTTTTTAACGAAACAAATCAATCAAAAAATATTCAATTATCACTTGGTAACCAAAACATTACTGTTAAAATGAATGGACAATCAATTCAAACAATTGTGATTCAGAGACAGGAAAATAAATACTCACTAACTAAAATAGATATATGAAAAATTATGTAACTCCAGTAAGAGACAAAGTTCCTTTAGGGCAAAAAGCCGCTTTTGGAGCAGGACATTTGGTACTCAACTTACTACCTGGTGCTTTGGGTGTTTTTATGTTCTTCTTATTGACTGCATTTGGCATGGATCCTTTTTTAGCAGGTTTATTAGGAGGTTTGCCAAGAATTTTTGATGCTTTGACAGATCCAATTATGGGATTTATTTCCGATAATACGAAATCAAAATGGGGAAGAAGAAGACCTTATATTTTTATAGGGGCTATTTTAAGTGGAATATTATTTGCCGTTTTATGGCAGATGGATCCTGCGGATTCTCAAAATTATAACTTTTGGTATTTCTTACTGATGTCGATGGTTTTTTTAATTGGAAACACCATGTTTGCAACCCCATTAGTTGGCCTGGGATATGAAATGACTTCCGATTATAATGAACGCACTCGTATAATGGCATTTTCTCAAACAATTGGTCAAATAGCTTGGATGATTGTACCTTGGTTTTGGGTCATTATTGCTGATCCAACAATTTTTGAAACTCAAGCTGTTGGAGTAAGAAAATTGTCTATAATTGTAGGTTTTGTTTGCATTGTTTTAGGTGTTTTACCAGCTTTTTTTTGTAAAGGGATTGATTCATCAAATATGGAAAATAGAAAAGAAATATCATTTAAAACTCTTTTTTCCAATCTAATAGATTTATCTAAAGGAATTGCACAAGTTGCAAAGAACAAACCATTTTTAAAACTCTGTGGAGCCACTTTTTTAGTTTTTAATGGATTTCAAATGGTTGCATCTTTCAGTTTTTTCATCATTGTTTTTTATATGTATAACGGAAGCTATGCCGATGCGGGCAATTGGCCAGCTTGGTTTTCAACAGTAACTGCAATCATAACTGCTTTTGGTGTAATTCCGATTGTTACAGTGATTGCAAATAAATTTGGAAAGCGTCAAGCTTTTATTATTTCCACAGCTTTGTCTATTGTTGGATATATTTTAAAATGGTGGGCTTTTGACAAAGAAAATCCATATTTACTTTTTATGCCAATTCCTTTTATGGCCTTTGGTTTAGGAGGATTATTTACATTAATGATGAGTATGACTGCAGATGTATGTGATTTGGATGAATTAGAAAATGGAATGCCTCGAAAAGAGGGTACTTTTGGAGCTATCTATTGGTGGATGGTAAAACTAGGACAAGCTTTGGCTTTAGTTTTAGGTGGAGCTGTCCTAAAATTCGTCGGTTTTGATGGAAATGCAGCTCAACAAACTGCGGAAACAATGACAAGTTTACGATTGGCTGATGTAATTATTCCATCAGTTACTGCTGGAATTGCAATTTTAATAATGTGGAGTTACAGTTTAAATGAGAGTAGGGCAAAAAAAATAAAAGAACAACTTATTGAACGTAGAGGTGAATTATAGGAATTTTAACTAATATTTTTTATCATGTCATTTAGAGAAGAACATTTTTTTAAATATTATCAAGCGCAAAAACCCAATGCTGATATAAAAGAAATTCATCATATATCAACGAAAGGTGAAAACTTAACAAATGATATAGGTTCAAATAAATCGGTAGTTTTTGACAAATCAAGATCAGTATTACAACCAATTTGGAGTGAAACACTTACAAAGGGGATGCATGGTATTTGTTTTAGCATGTATGAAGATGGTCAGGGGCCAGGAAATACAATTACCAAAGAACAAGTGGATCGAAGAATTAAAATTTTAAAACCATATACAAAATGGATTCGTTCCTTTTCTTGTATTGAAGGCAATGAACACATTCCAAGAATTGCTAAAAAACATGGAATGAAAAATTTAGTGGGTGCTTGGTTGGGTAATGACATGCAAAAAAATGAACAAGAAATTGAAGGATTGATTCAATTAGCCAAAGAAGGATGTGTAGATATAGCTGCTGTTGGAAACGAAGTTTTATACCGAAAAGAGTTAACGCCGCAAGAATTATTAGCCTATATTTTACGAGTAAAAGAAGCCTTAAAAGAATTGCACATTCCTGTTGGCTATGTTGATGCCTATTATGAATTTGCACACAGACCAGAAATCACCAAAGCTTGTGATGTTATCTTAGCAAATTGTTATCCTTATTGGGAGGGGTGTGATATCAACCAATCCTTACTGCACATGCAAGAAATGTTTCGTATTGCAACACTTGCTGGACAAGGAAAAAAAGTAATCATCACAGAAACGGGGTGGCCAAGTCAAGGAAGTAGTTTAGGGGGGGCACATTCAAATGCAGAAAATGCCATGAAATATTTTGTCAATGCACAAACATGGGTAGCAAAAGACACTATTGAAATGTTTTATTTCTCTTCATTTGATGAATCATGGAAAGTGAGTGCAGAAGGTGATGTTGGCCCTTATTGGGGATTGTGGGATAAAAACGAAAATTTAAAGTTTTAATTTTTAAATACTTACATAGAAAGCTCATTGCTAATTAGTAATGAGTTTTTTTTGTTTTGAATACCATATTTCTATACAGTTGCATCTAACAATTAAAAAACACCTATACATTAACCGTACAGTTTTGTTTTAAGTAAAAATAAAAACGTTGTAAATGAAAAAAAAACATCTAAATAACCTAGCTATAGCAGATATATCAAAGAATTAAGTTTTTTTTTGAAAAATGTATGCTTTTTGTAGTGGTATAATTATCGAATTCTTAAAGTTTAAACTTTAGTTTTGAATCACAATTTAATTTAAAACAATACAATTATGAAAAAAATTACATTATTATTTGCCCTATTGATTTCTTCAATTGGGTTTTCGCAGGAAATCGTTACCCCTGTTTATGAAGGGACTTTTGACGGTACTACCTATTCACAAACTTTTAATTTTCCTACAGGAGCAGAAAATTGGGCAGGTTTTGCCAACAACAATGTAAGCATTTATCCTCTGTCATATCCAAACGGTGGACAAATATCTTTTAAAGCAACTGTATCTGCAGACGCTGAAATTAAATTTGTATTTGAAAAGGATTTATATCCTAATGTTGCCCCTTCTGTTTCTACAGTTGATGTAGCTTTATTAGCAACTAATCCAGCTAACACAGTCTACACGGTGGCTATCCCTGCTAATGCTACAAACACATACAAATCGGCACTCATGTATGTTATAACTAAAGATGTAACAGTTAGTCTATCTGAAATTAAGCTTATTAAATTTGATACGGATGGAACAACTCAACTTAAAGTTGATTTCCCTATTTATGATGGAACTTTTGATGGTACTACCTATTCACAAACTTTTAATTTTCCTACAGGAGCTGAAACTTGGGCAGGTTTTGCCAACAATAATACAACTATCTACCCTTTATCATTTACTAATGGTGGTAAAGTATCTTTTAAAGCTACTGTAGCTACAAACGCTGAAATTAAATTTGTATTTGAAAAGGATCTATATCCTAATGTTGCCCCTTCTGTTTCTACAGTTGATGTAGCTTTATTAGCAACTAATCCAGCAAATACATTATATGAAGTTGCAATTCCTGCTAATACTACAAACACATACAAATCTGCGCTCATGTATGTTATAACTAGAGATGTAGAGGTTAGTCTATCTGAAATTAAAATTCACACGAATGCTGCTACACCACCTCCAACAGCAACTTACGATTTATTAGAATCTTTCAATGGTACCGGATTAGAAGGAACTTTTGGAGGTGCAGCAGCAGCATATGATGCTGATCCTACTGGTGGGTCTGATCAAGTTATAAAAATAACAAACAGCGGAGATCAAACATGGCAAGGTGTAGATGTTGTTTTAACAACCTTTTATAAACTGACAGCTGCTACTCAATTGACAATGCAATTAGATGTTTATTCAACGACAGCAATCAACATCGCACCAAAAGCACAAGGTGGAGAACCTGGTTCACCAGATTCAGTTACCTCTGCCAGTCATACTGGTTCAGGATGGGAAACGTTAACATTCACTTTTGATAAAAGCTTGGATGGTAAGGATCCTGCAAATGGTATTTATGGTGATTTTGCGCTTCATATCAATTGGAATGCTACAACAAATACTTATGGAGCACCAGATGGTAGAGTTTTTTACATAAAAAATCTTAAAGGTTTAGCTACGCAACCAACACCAGATCCAAATGCACCTACTACGGCGGCACCAACACCACCAACTAGGAATGCAGCTGATGTTATTTCTTTGTTTAGTGATGCTTACACAGATATAAATGTAGGTGAATGGGGAACAAGTTGGGATTCTGCAACAATTACAGATGCAGTAATTGCGAATGATAATGTTAAGAAAGTAAACTTTGGAGCTTTTTTAGGAGTTGATTTTACGGGGAATAGAATAAATGCTACTGATTATACACATTTTCATATTGATATTTTTACAACAACAGCAACTTTAGAAAAGAGTTTTAACCATAAACTTTCTAATCATGCCAATCAGGCCGCAGGAGAGACGAGTGCAATACAGTTTTCTACGACCAATGCCTCAAACCCTTCTCTTCCAAATCCAAATCCAGGTACTTGGATCTCCTATGATATTCCACTTTCAAGCTTTACAGTTGCTGGTGGGGGTTCTTTAGCAAGAGATGCCATTGGGCAATATTTAATTAGTTCAAACTTAGGAACTGTTTACATTGATAATATCTATTTCTACAGAGCTGCAACAGCAAGCGTTGAAGACAATTTATTCAATGTAAGCTTATATCCAAACCCAGCATCAAACAGATTGAATATTTCTGCAGCGAATACCATTCAAAATGCTGAAATCTACAATGTGTTAGGTAAAAAAGTAATGAATGTAACAATCAACAAAACGAGCGAGTCAATTGATATTTCAAACTTGGCTTCTGGTGTGTATATGATTAAATACAATATTGAAAATAGTATTGGAACTGCGAAGTTCATCAAACAATAATTTTCATTTAGGAGCAAAAAAAACCGAGCAATTTTGCTCGGTTTTTTGTTTTATATAACGTACAAAAATTACTCTTGCTCACTTTTCTTAATTTGGGTTAAGTAGTTTTGTAAACTTTTTCCATACATTGATTTTTTTATTTTTGGAGTCAATGATTTATTTACGGTATCTAACATTTGTATTGTTGCGTCATACATTTCAGTAATAGCAATGTAAGGTGCAGCTTCAAAATCGGAATTTTTAATGGCAAAATTTGTAGTGTATAAAACGCGTCTTCTTACCAACCGTTTGTAATCATCTTCAACTTCTTGAATCAATTCTTCATTGTTTGATTTTTTTGCTTCAAAATCTTTTTTAATGAAATCCAATCTTTCTGATTGAAATTGTTTATTGATAACATTAAATTTATCCATCACTTCCTGATTTTTTGAACCAGATATTTTTGGATTGATTCCAAATTTTTCAACATGATCTTTGATGGTAATGACACCTTCTTCCCCAAAAAACAAAATTCGTTTGTCAGTGGTGTTTCCATCAAAAGTCAAATAATACATTACTGGAGAATCTACTTGATCCGATAATCGAAAAGTATCAGTTCCCAAAAGTTTTACAGAATCAACAGAAACTAAAGCAGTATCCTTCATCTTTTGTAAATACAAAGTTCCTTTTTTCAATCCTTTGATTTGGCCCTCTACAATCATGTTTCCTTCCTTTTTAGAACATGCGAATATGGTGAATGAGGCAATACAAATTGTGATAATTTTTTTCATTTTTAATTTAAAATTTAAGTCTGCAAATATGCTTATTTTTATTTAAAGAGAAGAAGCTAATTCCATTAAAATAGTACTGACAATTGCCCCAATAGTTCCAATAGCATAGCCAAAAACAGCCAATAAAATTCCAACAGTTGCCAATGAAGGATGAAATGCCTGAGCAACAATAGGAGCAGAGGCTGCTCCACCTACATTTGCTTGACTTCCAACTGCCAAAAAGAAATAAGGCGCTTTGATGATTTTTGCAACAATAATCATCAGAACTGCATGAATTGTCATCCAAACCACTCCAATAACAATCAAGCCTGGATTTTCTAAAGCCTGATTCAAATCCATTTTCATACCAATTGTGGCAACTAATATGTAAATAAAAACACTCCCCAATTTGCTTGCTCCTGCACCTTCATAATTTCTTGCTTTTGTAAAAGACAATATAATGGCAACTATGGTGGCTATGCTTATCAACCAAAAAAAGCTAGAATCTAAAAATGAAAACGTATTTCTGATGATGGGTGATGAAATTGACGAAACTAAATCACCAAAAAATGAACTTAAATATACAGAGGTAAAATGTCCAAAACCTACAGTTCCAAAAGCAATTGCCAGCATAATCATTAAATCGGATAAGGTTGGATTTCTTTTTACTTTATTCGTAAAAAGGGTAACTTTTTCTTTCAAAGCCTTTATTGCAGAAGTGTCTGCTTTTAACCATTTATCTATGGCTTCTTTTTTTCCAATTCCAATCAATAAAATGGCCATCCAAATATTGGCTACCACAATATCAACAATCACCATTCCTGCATATTTTGAAGGGTTGTATTGATAAATTTCTAGCATCGCAGTTTGATTTGCACCACCACCAATCCAACTTCCTGCCAATGTGGAAAGTCCCCTCCAAACGGCATCAAAATCAGCTCCTCCAACAGTTTCAGGTGAAAAAATAGAAATGAGTAAAATAGCAATTGGGCCACCAATAATAATTCCAACAGTTCCTGTAAAAAACATGATCAATGCTTTTGAACCCAGATTGAAAATCGCTTTTAAATCGATACTCAACGTCATCAAAACCAGGGCTGTAGGCAATAAATATTGACTTGAAACAAAATACAATTGTGATTTATTTTTGATGATTTCACCCGCTACATTTTTAGTTTCCCATTCTGGAGAAATCAATCCAAAAGTGGTAAACAAAGCCGGTACAAAATACGCCATGAATAAACCAGGAACTATTTTATAGAATTTAGGCCAAAAACCCCTGTTTATATTTTCGGTATAAAAAATGAATCCTAACGAAATCATTAAAATTCCAAAAACGATAGCGTCGTTTGTAATTATTGGTTCATACATTATTCAAAATTTAAAATTCAATGTTTAAAAAAATAACCCTTGAATTTATAGTTAAATCAAGTGTAAAAACATATTTTAATTAATTTTCATCAAAGATTTTAGCTTCTTTAAATGGAGAAATTACAATTCCATCAGTAGCTTTTTTATAGTCAATCCAATACGAATTATAAAATGTATTTGTTTTTGAAATAGCTTCTTTAAAAGCTTCTAAAAACTGATTTACCAATTGTTTTTCAGTGTCTGTTTGATTTCCAAAACGAGAACGAATGTAACTAAATGCCGTTCCAAAACGCTGACTAACAGTAACTTCAGGATTTCTTGTAATGCCTTGTCTTTCATCAACTTTGCCTAAATAAATAGCAATGATATCATCTATTTTTTTGATAATTTCAGTAGACGATTTGATTTCAGCATCGTATTTTTTTTTGTCATCTTTAGATAATTCTTCTTTGATAGTTGTTGCCGTAGTTTTACTTTCAACCAACTGTTTTACAATTGCTGCCATTTTTTCCTGATGACTTTCCATGGCTTTACTAGCCTCATATTTTTGATTGATGGCTTCTTGTATAATTTGCAATCTTGGATCAAATTCAACTTTGATATTTTGTTCAGAAATTGCATCACCAAAAGTCATTTTCAGTTTATAAATTCCTGGTTTAACATTGACTCCAGAAGGTTCTCTTAAAGATTCTCTGAGATTTCTTGAGGCTCTTTCAACCCCTTTTTCATCTAAATTCCAAGTTGTTTTATGAATGCCATTTTCTTCAGGAGTTTTAAATTTTAAGGTTCTTATCAAACGTTCTCCATCAAAAATTTCCAATTTTATTGAATCATATTTTACCTTGTTTTTATTTTCTAAAGTTTTGTCACTAGTCTCTTTTTTGACATCCTTATTTTCTGTATTCTCAACTTCTTTTGGTCTGTTGATGTAATAAGAAATGATGGCGCCACTTTTTCTATTTTCTCCCTGATACATGGCATCTGCTCCAAATCTGCTTCCTGTAGGTTGCTGATAAGCAGTATGATAAGCTGTTGGAGGTGCAAATAAAGCTAATTTCTCTTTTAAAATACTTCCTTTCGCAAGTGCTCTCAAAGGTCTGATATCATCTAAAACCCAAGCTGCTCTTCCAAAAGTTCCAATAATCAAATCATGTTCTCTTGGATGAATTACCAAATCATTTACAGGTACTGTTGGAAATCCTTCTGTCCATTTTGTCCATTTTTTTCCAGCATCAATAGAAATGTATAAACCATCATCCGTTCCTAAAAAAAGCAAATTTTCATTTTCGGGATCTTCAATAATGCTCAAAGTAAAACTCGCTACATCATTTTCATCCACAATTCGTTCCCAAGTTTTTCCATAATTTTTGGATCTGTAAGCATAGGGTTTGTAGTTATCTCGTCTGTAATCGTTGGCAACTAACAATGCTTCTCCTTTATTTTTGTTGGATGCTTTTATTTGAGTAATCCAACTATTTTCTGGCAAATCTTTGATATTTTTTGAAACATTTGTCCAAGTTTTTCCTCCATCTTTCGTGATTTGAACTTGACCATCATCAGTGGCAACCCACAAAATATTTTTTTCTAAAACAGTAGGTTCAATGACTAAAATGGTACAATGATTTTCAGCACCAGTGGCATCCATAGTCAATCCACCACTTTCTCCCTGCTTTAATTTTTCTGGATTGTTGGTTGTCAAATCTGGAGATATCACACTCCAAGTCAATCCTTTATCTGTTGATTTATGCACAAACTGACTTCCAAAATAAAGTGTATTGTTATCAAATGGATCAATATTGATGGCAGCATTCCAGTTGAAACGGAGCTCTACTTTTGCATCAGGATGCGTTGGTTTTACAGAATAATTATTTCCTGTCAAATAATCAAAACGAACCACACTTCCTTGTTGACTCATAGACCATCCATAGCGTGAATCGTCTTTATCAGAAATGACATCAAAACCATCACCAAAACTAATTTCTTGCCAATATGAATTGCGAATTCCTTGATCTTTCCAAACATAGGCTGGTCCTCTCCAAGAGCCATTGTCTTGCATTCCTCCATAAACATTGTAAGGAAATTCGTTGTCAACATTGATATGATAAAATTGTGCCACAGGAATATTTCCGATAAAACGCCAAGATTTTCCTCCATCTCTTGTGATATTTAAACCTCCATCATTTCCATCAATCATGAATTTTCCGTTTTTTGGATGAATCCACCACGCATGATGATCTGGATGAACGCCATTGTCAACGCCATAAGCAGGCATCAATTCTTTGAAATTTTTTCCACCATCTTCTGAAACATTTACATAGGTAAATACTGAATAAACCCTATTTTCATTTTGTGGATCTACATAAATTTCTGAATAATAAAAAGGACGATTTCCGATATCTTCTTTTTCATTTATTTTTTTCCAAGAAAAACCTCCATCTTCACTTCTGTACAACGCATTTTTTTTCGCTTCAACCAAAGCATACAAGATATCAGGATTTGAACGAGCAATAGCTACACCAATTCTTCCTAATTCTCCATCAGGAAAACCTTCTTTTTTAGTGATTTTTTTCCAATTTTCTCCTCCATCATGAGTGATGTATAAGCCACTTCCTTCTCCACCAGATTTAAAAAACCACGGTTCACGTTTGTGTTCCCACATGGCTGCAATCAATTTATTTGGATTTGTAGGATCCATGATCAAATCTGCAATGCCTGATTTTTTATTGGTAAACAAGATTTGTTTCCACGTTTTTCCACCATCCAAGGTTTTATAAACGCCACGTTCTTGATGTTCTCCCCAAGGCGAACCGATTGCGCCTGCATACACAACATCAGGATTTGTAGGGTCTATAACCACTCTGTGAATGTGCCTTGTTTTTTCCAATCCCATTGATTTCCAAGTTTTTCCGGCATCTAAAGATTTATAAATTCCAAAACCACCATTTAAACTATTTCTTGGATTTCCTTCACCAGTTCCAGCCCAAACCACACTTGGATTTGATTGTTGAATAGCAATTGCACCAATAGAAGCAGTCAATTCTTTGTCAAAAATAGGTTCCCATTTGATTCCTCCAGAAGTTGATTTCCAAATTCCGCCAGAAGCAGTTCCAGCATATATAATATCGGGATTTGATTCAACAGCATCAATGGCTGTTACTCTTCCTGACATTCCTCCAGGTCCAATATTTCTTGGTTTTATGTTTTTCACCAAATCCATTGAAAATTCCTGAGAAAAAGTTACAGAAGTAACTAAAAGGAAAAAAATGACTATTTTTTTCATTGTTGTTTGATTTGTTTGTTTGAATTAAGGCAACAAGATACAAAAATGAAAATGTTTGGGTAATTTTTTTTTTGATTTATTGATTTTAGAAGATATTAAGCTGCCTGGAACAGGCAAGGTTTCAAGAATTGCACGAACAAATAAATTTCTAAATAATTATAAAAACAACATTTTTTATAATCATAGATTTGTGCAATTCGTGAAATTTGTGTCTAAAAAAATAGATGCTTGAATGATTTTCAAAATTTTATTTTCATTACTATAAAATTTGATTATTTAATTAAAAATTATAAGCATCAGTAAACACAAAGAATATTTTGAAACCAAGACAAATGGTTACTCCACAAATGGTGATTTTATAAATCTTGGAGCAGCTATGTTGGGTGAAGAAACCATCACAAATAATTTGTGAAAGTTCTATTAAAAACACTCAACAGAGATGGTTTAATTGCTGGAGCAATAGGAACCAGAAAACAAAAAAAATTCAATCGTTGGCTGAAAGCTTATCAGACAAAGGAATTCCGGTTTTATTTATGGATGTTAAAGGAAATTTATCTGGACTAGCAAAACCAAATGTTGAACATCCAAAAATTTATGAATACAATAAAATGATTGGGTTTTCGAATGAAGTAAAAAAAAATTCCTGTTGAAATATTGACAATTTCTCAACAAAAACGCACCAGAATTCGTGAAACAGTTTCTGAATTTGTATCTATTTTATTGCCCCGAATTTTAGATTTGTCTTAAGTTCAAGAGGGAATTATTGCGATTATTTTCAAATATTATGATGATCACAAATTACCATTATTAGATTTGAAAGATTTCAAAAAAATATTGCAATTTATCACTAATGATGGAAAAGCTTAAATTGAAAAAGATTATGGTAGAATTTCGTTTTCAATTACAGTAACTATTTTGAGAAAAATTATTGAAATTTAGCAACTAGGTGGTCAATTATTTTTTTGGTGAAAAGTCTTTTAATATTGAATATTTAACTAGAATTATTAAAAATGGTAAAGGAATTATTTTGATTTTGAGACTCGCAGATATTCAAGACAAGCCCAAATTATTTTCCACATTTATTTTGCAATTATTGTTTGAAATGAATCAAATATTCACTGAGAGCTTTTACGGCAAAAGATAGAAAAGCTTTGAAATTGGCTGAAGAAAATTATCCAAACTCTAAATATTTTAACACAAGTGAAGTTCTTACCCAATTAGAAATTGGAGAAGCGTTAGTCTTTGTTTTAAATTAAAAGCGAATTCCAACGACATTAGCAAGAACGATGTTGTGCGCGCCAGTGAGTAGAATGGATGTGTTGACAGACAGCGAGTTAGAAGAAGTAATTCTAAATTTAATAATTTAACCCGTTGGGTGAAATTAAATTAATTGATTTTTGATATTATTAATTGGGCTGTCAAATATAAATTTATTAATATATTGAACCAATGTTAATGCTGTTATTTTTGCTAAAATTCTGGTTTTAAAACCTTCAAAAGTTTTAGCATAATTTCTTCTAATTAAGAAATGGCCACACAGTTGCGAGAATAGTGTTTCTATTCTTTTTCTGTATTTTCTAAATACATATGCTTGTGGTTTATAATTCAGTTGATTCATTCTTTTTGGTGTTTCCAATTTTATATTTACTGAATGAAACAAATTTAGCTGAATGCTTTCTGACAGATACCCTCTATCTCCAAGTAACACACAATCAGACATTTGTTATTTTATGTTTTTAAAAAAATGAACGCTATGAACTTCTGCTTTAGTAATGTCTAATGAATGAAAAAC
>DDMS01000025.1:0-65749 GCA_002340765.1 Flavobacteriaceae bacterium UBA2540
TGCACTTATGAGTTGAACTTACATATGTTATTATGATGACAATTAATAATATAATCGCATTTTGTATTTTTAAAATGACAGCTATTTTCTTAAAATAGTTTTCATATTTTAAAGCAATTTTCATCAAAAAATTCGCTACAATAATTGCCATAAACGGAAAAATAATATTCGTGTAATGCGCTAATTGAAATTTACTTAATGAGAAAATAAGTATTATAAATAAACTTCCTGAAATCGTGTAAAACTCCTCTTTTTGAGAAATATTTTTTAAATTTTCTTTGATTTTAAAAAAACTAGCAATATAAAATACAATCCCCCAAGGCAAAAAAGCCCATAAAATTTTATGGAAAAAGAAGAAAATATCTCCAGAACCTTTAATAGGTGAAGTATTGAAAAATCGACCAAACTGACTGTCCCAAAAGAAAAATTGTATTCCAGAAACACCTGTTCTGTTGAAAATCACCTTTTCTGGATGTAAATCAAACTGATTGTATAAGGAAATTAGTTCAGGCGTAATAAAAAGGAAAATTAATAAAAATGCAAAAATCCAAATTGGGTGGAAAAGTTGTTTCCAATTTCGTTTTAATACTAATTCTCCTCCTAAAGCAGAAACAATCGGAATTAAAGAAAAAATACCTTTTGTCATGATTGCTAAACCATAAAAAACACAAGCAAATAGTAGCGATTTAAAGGAATATTTTTTTATAAAATTATAAAAAAAATAAATGCTTGCAATTATAAATGTTGTTAAATAAGGTTCAGCTCTAACGTCAAAATTTGAAATTACACTATGAGTTGAAATTGCTAGAATTATTGCCGAAAAATAGGCAACTCTAGTCGAATAATTTTTTTGTGTAAACTTAAAAGTCATCCAAATCCCAAAGAAAAAAGTTAGGATAGCAGGAAGTTTATATGCCCAATTTGAAACACCGAAAATTTTAAATGAAATTGCTGTAACCCATAACGGGAAATGAGGTTTGTCTAACCAGTCATGACCAAGCGAGTATAAATTAATAGCATCAGAATTTTCGACAATTGTTTTGGAAATTGTTCCATAAAATGCGGCATCAGGGTCAATTAAATCGATATTCCAATCCCGCATAAGCCCCAAAAGGATGTCCAGGACGAAAACCTGCAGGAACTCTTGAAACTGCATACGTATTATCTAATAAATTGATAATATTTGCAGTAGCATTCAAATTTTTAGTAATTCCATATTTTCCTGAAAGGTCAACAATAAAGTTAGATGCTACTTTTTCATTGTCAGGAATGTCTCCTGAGCCAGCCATAGTTCGGAATTCTCCATTATAACGAGCATTTAAATTAATTTCAAAAGCGGCATGTTCAATAGAAAAACCTGCATTGAATTGATGTTTTGGAGTATAAGGCAATTCATCACCAGCAGTAACTGCTCCCCATAATTCATCAGAACTGCCAAAACTACTCTTAAATTCTGTATTTGTTAATGTATATCCAAATGAAAACGGCAAGGAAATTTTAGCATCTTTCTTTGCAAAATTATAGTTCAACAATAATTCAATTCCGTTTACAGAAACCTTACCAGCATTGAATTGATCTAAAGAACCTGTTCCTCCAGTTGCAGCCAAATCACTTCCTAATAAATTAGAATAATCGTTGTAAAATCCTACAAATTCTCCACGAAGTTTTCCAATGGTAAAACGAGATCCTAATTCGTAATTAATACTTTTTTCTGGTTGTTCTCCATCTTGATTTCCAGGAGGTGAAAACCCTTTGTGAACTCCACCAAAAAGGGAAACATCATTGGTGAATTTATAATTTGCGCCAATTCCGGGTATGAAAACACCTACTGAATTTTCTCTTTCTGATAGATTTGCACCTGTTCTTGTTACATCATTTGTCCCAAAATCTTCTCTTTGTAAAGTGATGTTTTGATAACGAATTCCAGGAGTAAACGTCCAATTTTTATATTTTACTTTGTATGTAATGAAGGACGCAAACGCATTTGCACTTGAAATTCTGTTGGCATCTGTACCTGGAGTTCCAGCAGATGTTAAACTCAATGCTCCTGGAGTAGAAATACTATATTTATCAACCCATTGAAAACGATCTTCCTCATCATAATGAAAACGAGCACCAATTTCTAAATCATGAAAAAGATCTCCTTGATACCAATGATAATCAAACTTTGTTTGTATTCCTTGGGAGTAATATTTACGATTGTTAGCTTTTACAGCAACAGCATCAACAGCAGAGTTTACACTTCCATTTACAATGGCAAAATGGTCAGAAAACAACGTAGGATTATCTAAAACATTGGCAATACTTTGTCTGTTTCCATTGAAAGTAATATCGTTTAATTTGTACCAATTTCTTGCAAAATTATTTTGATAAGCAGTCGTTGTCAATCGCATATTTTCGGAGAAATTCAATTGATGCGTTAGCATATATTGACTATGATTTGTAGTCATTTTGTCTTCATTAGAAGAGGCATATCTTTGAAAAGGATTGGCGTTAAAATCAGCTTCAGACAAGCCCAAATAGGTTTCATTACCCACTTCATCAGAATATTGGAATTTAAATTCCAAAGATTGTTGCACACGTGCATTTGGAAATAAATTTGCTTTGATTTTAGCCACTATATCATTTTTATTGAAACCCGTATTTTTTCCACTTGGCAAGGTTTTAAAACCATCTGAACCATAATTTAAATATTCCAAAACATATCCAAAAGCGCCTGAAGTTCCACCAATTTTTGCATTCAATTGATTGGAATTAAAACTACCATGACTTGCTCTAATTTGTCCGCCAAATTCAGTTGGTATTTGAGCAGAAATCATATTGATTGCGCCTCCAGTTGTAAAAGGACCATATTGCACTTGGCTACTTCCTTTCAATACTTCTACAGCTTCCATTCTTGCAATTGTAGGAAAATAATAAGCAGCAGACGCACTGTATGGGGCAGGAGCAATCAAAACACCATCTTCCATAATGGTAATTTTTGAACTTCTTTCTGGTGATGTTCCGCGTAAACTGATATTTGGACGCAAACCAAAACCATCTTCTTCATAAATTGTAACTCCAGGAACCGTTCTCAAAGCTCTGTTAATGTCAGTAAAACTGAATTTAGCCAGTTCTTTTTGAGATAGGTAAAAAGCTGACCCTGTTCTATTTTGAGCTACATATTTGTTTCCAAATAAAGTGTTGGTTGAAATAATTACTTCATCCAATTTCTGTATAGAATCCAATGAAGTTTGTGTTTTTTTCTTTTCTTGAGCAACGAAACTAACTGTAAATAAGATAATTAATGTAAGAAATAGTCTTCTCATTTTATTTAGATTAACTTTAAATAATATTTTTTTCGAGTGCAAATATACAACTCATTGACACATTAACAAAGTTTATTTAGAATAAATACAAATAATATTTATAACTTATTGAATCTGAAAAAGATACTTAAAATATTTTTTTAAAACGAGTTTTGGTAACAATTCAAAACAGCATCAATAATTAGCTTATCAAATAAAGAAAATGAAATAAAAATCAGAAAAAAACAGGTATCTTTCCTATTGAAGTAGTACTTTTTCCATTAAAAATTATTTGAAATAGTTATTTTTCAACTTTTTTTTAAAAATGTAAAGTAACAATTTTCAGATGATAATTTTCTGTAAGATTGGTTATTATTTTTTTAAATATTTTTGTAGATATAAAAATGAAAAATCCATTTGCTATTTTTAGAATTCCCCAAAATAAGTTGATTAAAATACTTAAATTTGCGCCAGAAAAACTCAAAAGGAGATTATGAAAATATCATACAATTGGTTGCAACAATTTTTGAATGTAAGTTGGGAAGCTTCTAAAACTGGAGAATTGTTGACTGATTTAGGTTTAGAAGTTGAAGGAATTGAAAAAGTAGAATCTGTAAAAGGCAGTCTTGAGGGAGTTGTGATTGGTGAAGTTTTGACCTGTATTCAACATCCAAATGCTGATAAACTAAAAGTGACCACTGTTGATTTGGGTGATGGAATTCCTGTTCAGATAGTTTGTGGAGCTCCCAATGTTGCTGCTGGTCAAAAAGTACCTGTTGCCACTATTGGAACTACTTTATACACTGTAAAAGGAGAAACTTTTATCATTAATAAAAGTAAAATTAGAGGTGAAGAAAGTTATGGAATGATTTGCGCTGAAGACGAACTTGGATTAGGTAAAAGTCATGATGGAATTATGATTTTAGACAATTCTTTGAAACCAGGAACTCCCGCAGCGAAAGTGTTTAATGTAGTTATGGATTACGTTTTTGAAATTGGTTTAACTCCAAATCGATCAGATGCTATGAGTCATTATGGAGTTGCAAGAGATTTGAGAGCAGGTTTGATTCAAAGAGATTTGAAATTGGAATTAATTTCGCCTTCTGTAAGCAATTTTCATGTAGATGAAAGAACTTTACGAATTGATGTTGAGGTTCCTAACAAAGAATTGGTTGCTCGTTATTGTGGAATTACAATTAATGACATAAAATTAAAAGAATCTCCAAAATGGATTCAAAATAGGTTAAAATCCATAGGAATTAATCCGAAAAATAATATCGTTGACATTACTAATTATGTTTTGCACGAACTTGGGCAACCTTTGCACGCTTTTGATGCTCAAAAAATAAATGGAAATAAAATCATTGTAAAAACTTTAGAGGAAGGTACAAAATTTACCACTTTGGATGGAGTTGAAAGATCCCTCTCCTCTGAAGATATTATGATTTGTGATGCTAATGATAATCCAATTTGTATGGGAGGCGTTTTTGGAGGGTTAAATTCTGGAGTTTCTGAAAATACAAAATCGATTTTCCTTGAAAGTGCCTATTTTAATCCCATTTTTATCAGAAAAACTGCAAAACGTCATGGGTTGAATACAGATGCTTCTTTTCGATTTGAAAGAGGAATTGATATCAATATGACTAAATATGCTCTAAAAAGGGCAGCTTTGTTGATTGAAGAATATTCAGGAGGTACATTATCTTCTGATATTTCAGATTTTTATCCTGTGAAAACTTCCGATTTTGAGGTTTTCCTCTCTTATAAAAACGCTTTTAGATTGATTGGACAATTGATTCCAAAAGATACCATAAAAAATATTTTGGCGTCTTTAGAAATTAAAATTAATATTGAAACTGAGGGAGGTTTAGGATTGACAATTCCTTCTTACAGAACTGATGTTCAGCGTGAAGCAGATATTATTGAGGAAATTTTACGAGTTTATGGATATAATAATATTGAATTTTCTTATAAGTTAAACACGTCAATTTCATTTGATAATAATGATGAAATTAAAGTTGAAAATATCGTAGCAAATCAATTGACTTCTCTAGGTTTTTATGAAACAATAGCCAATTCATTGACCAAAGATTCTTACATAAAATTGAGTGAAAATCTAAGCGAACAATCAAATGTGAAAATTTTAAATCCGTTAAGTAATGATTTAAGTGTAATGCGTCAATCATTGTTATTTTGTGGATTAGAGTCAGTTGTTTACAATATTAACAGGAAGAATAGTTCTTTAAAGTTGTTTGAATTTGGAAAAACGTATCACAACTTTGAAACAGGTTATAAAGAAGACAAGCATCTGACGCTTTTTATAACTGGGAATAAAACCAAAGATTCTTGGAATACAATTTCAAAATCAACAGATTTTTTCTTTGTAAAAGGCATTATTACAGCAATTCTAAATCGTTTAGGAATCAAAGATTTAAAAAATACGCCTGTTAAAAATGATGTTTTCTCCGAAGGAATTTCCTTGAGTTTGGGAAAAATGATGTTGGTTGATTTTGGGATTGTAAAACGAACTATTTTAAAAGAATTTGGCATCAAACAAGAAGTTTTATTTGCTGATTTTAATTGGGAAAACGTGTTGAAATTGTCAAATAGTAAAAACTTTAAAGTACAAGAATTACCAAAATTCCCCCCAGTGAAAAGAGATTTGGCATTATTATTAGATGCGAAAACTGAATTTAAAGATGTTTATAATTTGGCATTTCAATCAGAAAAAAATCTTTTAAAAGAAGTAGATTTGTTTGATGTTTATGAAGGAAATAATTTACCTGATGGAAAAAAATCATATGCAGTGAGTTTTGTTTTGCAAGACGAATCTAAGACTTTAGAAGAAAAACAAATTGACAAAATCATGCAGAAATTACAGCAAACTTTTGAGAAAAATTTAAATGCTGTTTTAAGATAACTTTTAAGCTTCATTTTGGAGCTTTTTTTATATTTGACATTATGTATAAGAATATTATAAGACCCTTTTTATTTCTTTTTGACCCTGAAAAAGTCCATTATTTTACTTTTTCTTTAATTGCTTTTGTATCTAAAATTCCTTTCATTCAAAATTTATTTCGAAGTTTTTATCAACTGAATGATGTTAGATTAGAAAGAAAATTATTTGGGCTTACTTTTAAAAATCCTGTTGGTTTGGCTGCTGGATTTGATAAAAATGCAGTTTTATATAATGAACTTGCCAATTTTGGTTTTGGATTTATTGAAATAGGAACTGTTACTCCAAAAGCTCAAGATGGGAATCCCAAAAAACGATTATTTCGTTTAATTGAAGACACAGGAATTATCAATAGAATGGGTTTTAATAATAAAGGTTTAAAATCTGTTATTGAGCAACTTAAAAAAAATAAACACCAAGTAATTATAGGCGGAAATATTGGAAAAAATACGCAAACTATTCCCGAAAATTATACGGCTGATTATTTAGAATGTTTTGAAGAATTACATCCTTTTGTAGATTATTTTGTGCTAAATGTGAGTTGTCCAAATGTTGGAAGTCACGCAAAATTAAATGACAAAGATTATTTAATTTCTTTTATAACTGCTTGTCAGAAACTAAATAATGAGCAAAAAATTCAAAAACCAATCTTGCTGAAAATTGCTCCTGATTTAAATAATCACCAATTGGATGAAATTATTGAGTTGGTTGCTGTAACTAAGATTGATGGCGTAATTGCTTCAAATACCTCAACAACTAGAGAGAATCTAAAAACTTCTAAAGTTGAAATTAAAAAAATTGGTTTTGGTGGATTAAGCGGAAAACCTATCACAGCACAAAGTACAAAAGTGATCAAATATTTGTCTGAGAATTCTAAAAAATCTTTTCCAATTATTGGAGTTGGAGGTATTCATTCTGAAAAAGACGCTTTAGAAAAAATAAATGCAGGTGCTGATTTAGTTCAACTATATACGGGTTTTATTTATGAAGGTCCCAGTTTGATAAAACGCATCAATAAAGAGATTTTAAAGCATATATAACCAATGATTGAAACGCTGATTTCCTTTGTATTTGCAGCTTCAATTTTAGCAATTTCACCTGGACCTGATAATATCTTTGTGTTGACACAAAGCATCGTTAATGGAATAAAGTATGGTTTCGCAACTATTTTTGGCTTGATGACAGGTTGTTTGATTCATACTTCTCTGGTTGCTTTTGGTGTTTCTTCTTTGATTAAAGATAATGAAAATTTGTTTTTTGCGTTGAAATTGCTTGGAGCAATTTACCTTATTTATCTTGCTTACCAAGTGTTTAATAGTGATGCTAAAATTTCATTTTCAACTGAAAATGTTGCTCAAAAAACAACCAGTCAACTTTTTAAAATAGGCTTTTTGATGAATGTCCTAAATCCAAAAGTCACTATTTTTTTCTTGGCATTTTTTCCTCAGTTTTTATTTTCTAATGAAATTTCAACTCTTGTTCAATTTTATGTTTTAGGATTGATTTTTATGTTCGTTTCTTTTTTTGTTTTTGGGAGTATTGCAATATTTGGAGGCAAAATTTCAACTTATTTAAAACAGCAAAATAATATTGGCTTGGTATTAAAATGGGCTCAAATTGTTGTTTTTTTCGGAATTGCAGTGTTGATTTTAATTTAGATTCTAAAGAAAATCAATTTAATTGTATTTTTCTTAAAAAAGTAGTTTACAATTTTAAAATCTAATAATTTTCATCCTATAATTATTTCAGAAATACGTTTCTTTATTTATCTTTGAGTTTGATGAAACAAGTAAAAATTATAGAATGTCCGCGAGATGCCATGCAAGGCATAAAAAGTCATTTTATTCCTACCGAAAAAAAGGCATTATATATCAATTCTTTATTGAATGTTGGCTTTGATACGATTGATTTTGGCAGTTTTGTTTCGCCAAAAGCCATTCCTCAAATGAGAGATACTGGTGAAGTTTTATCACTATTAAATTTGTCAAGAACTCAAACAAAATTATTAGCAATAGTAGCAAATACAAAAGGAGCAATTGACGCTTCTAAGTTTGAGGAAATCAATTATTTAGGTTTTCCTTTTTCTATTTCTGAAAACTTTCAAATGAGAAATACACATAAAACTATTGATGAATCCATTAAAAGTTTGAACGAAATTTTTGAAATTGCTACAAAAACGAATAAAGAAGTAGTTGCATATTTGTCAATGGGATTTGGAAATCCTTATGGAGATCCTTGGAATTTAGAAATTGTAGGAAATTGGATAGGAAAATTAGCCAAAATGGGCGTCAAAATTCTATCACTTTCTGATACAATTGGTAGTTCAACTCCAGAAGTAATTGATTATTTGTTTTCAAATTTGATTCCAAAATATCCAGGAATTGAATTTGGTGCACACTTGCACACAACTCAAGACAAATGGTTTGAAAAAGTAAATGCGGCATACAAAGCAGGTTGTATTCGTTTTGACGGTGCAATTATGGGTTTTGGTGGGTGTCCAATGGCAAAAGACGAATTGACAGGAAACATGCCCACTGAAAAATTACTGAGTTATTTTACTGCCCAAAAAGTAAACACCAATATAAAACCAATGAGTTTTGAAAGTGCCTATAACAAAGCATTGGAAATTTTTTAATAAAATTTCTCTAAAATAATAAAAATGAAAAATTTCAATACCATCCTGATTTTATTAAGCTTTAGTATTCTTTTTTCTTGTAAAAAAGACGATCATAAAATCGAATTTACCTTTTTACAACTCAATGATGTGTATGAAATTGCGCCTATTCAAGGAGGAAAATTTGGTGGAATGGCAAGAGTAGAAACATTGCACCAACAATTGTTGCAAGAAAACAAAAATACGTTGCTTGTCATGGCTGGAGATTTTTTAAATCCTTCATTGTTAGGAACTTTAAAGGTTGATAATGAGCGAGTTTTAGGAAAACAAATGATTGAAGTGATGAATGCCATGAAATTTGATGTGGTTGCTTTCGGAAATCACGAGTTTGATTTGTCTCAAAAAGACTTGCAAAATCGCATTAACGAAAGTCATTTTCCTTGGATTTCTGCCAATGTAAAATTGGCGTCTAAAAACGACACAATTTCATTTTTCAAAGAAATTGAAGGCAAGAAAACTCCTTTAAAAGAGTATTTTATAAAAGAATTTTCGGATAAAGATGGAACAAAAATCAAAGTAGGATTTATCAGTGTTTGTATTCCTTCTAACCCAAAAGATTATGTTGCTTATGAAAACATGTTTGTAAAAGCAAGAAATTCCTATAAAATTATAAAAGACAGTGTGAATGTAGTTTTTGGATTAACACATGTAAAAATAGTAAACGATAAAAGAATAGCACAATTATTACCAAATATTCCACTAATTATGGGTGGTCATGAACATACAAATATGGCTGTTCCTGTTGGAAATTCGATAATAACTAAAGCAGATGCTAACGCAAAAACAGCTTATATACATAGAATTTCTTATGATAAAAAATCAAAAAAAGCGACAATAAAATCGGAATTAAAAGAGATTAATGATGCATTGCAAGAAGATACAATTGTGGGCGAAATTGTTGAAAAATGGCAAGATATTTTAAACGAAAACATTAAAAAGATTATCAAAAATCCGAACGAAATTATTCATACAGCCACTATTGATTTGGACGGAAGAGACACTCCAATAAGAAGCGAACAAACGAATCTTGGTGAACTTATAACAAAATCGATGTCTTATTCGTTTGATAATCAAGTAGATTGTGCTTTGGTGAATGGTGGTTCTATTCGGATTGATGATGTTTTGCAAGGTGAAATTATGGCAGTTGATATTTTTAGAGTGTTGCCTTATGGAGGTGCTATTTTAAAAGTTAATCTCAAAGGAAGATTATTAAAAAAAGTGTTGGATTATGGTAATTTGGCTTTAGGAACTGGAGCTTATTTGCAAAGATTTAATGCTGAAAAAGTAAGGGAAAAGTGGATGATAAAAAACAAAGAGTTAGATATCACAAAATCTTATACAGTTGCTTTTTCTGATTATTTACTAAAAGGTTTTGATATTCCTTTTTTGAACGATCAAAACAAAGAAGTAAATTATATTTATACACCAAATCCTGATGAAATTGCTTTTGATATTAGAAAAGCAGTGATTTCTTACTTAAAAGAAAAATAAAAAAAAATTCACAATTTGTGAAGGTTTTTTTCAAATTTATATACAATTTTTATTTTCTTTTTCTTCCAAAACCACCAGCATTTCTATCTACTGAACTTTTTGGACGATCACTTAATTTTCTATCTATTCTTTTTCTTACACCAAAATCAGTTGGTTTTTTACTTGTATTTTCATCACTTCTTCTTCTTCCAAAACCACTATCTTTTTTTGCAAATGGTTTTTTTCCATCTTTTCTTTCGTAACCATTAGAACGTTCTTTTTTCGTGATTTCGATATTTACAGATCGTCCATCAAAATCAGGTTGGTTTCTTAAAAATGCCTCTAACGTTTTGTCTTCGAAATTTTTATCGATTTCAAAAAACGAAAAAGTATCTAAAATATCAATGGCTCCAATTTCAATTTTGTCTCCAATTTTTTGATCGTTGATTAATCCAATTAATTTTGCAGGATTCAAATTGTCTTTTCTACCAATATTGATAAAAAATCGAGTCATATTATCACTTGTTGCTCTTGTTCTTGAGCTATCTCTAGAAATATCGTTCAAATCTTTTGAGTTTTTGTAGTAAGAAAGGAACGTATTAAATTCAAGTGAAACAAATTTTTGAATCAATTCTTCTCTTGAAAAATCAGCTAATTTTTTATAGATGCTCGGTAAAAAATCATCAATTTCAGCAGTATTGACAACCGTATTTTGAACTCTATCAATCAAGTGCATTAATTGATTTTGGCAAATTTCTTTTCCTGAAGGAACTCTAGTTTCAATAAATTTTTTATTGATAATTCTTTCAATTGGTCTTAATTTTCCTTTTTCTTTATTATTTACTAAAACTATTGAAATTCCTTTTTTTCCCGCCCTTCCAGTTCTTCCACTTCTGTGGTTATAATTTTCAATTTGGTCTGGTAATTTATGGTTAATGATGTGTGTTAAATTATTCACATCGATTCCACGAGCAGCAACATCAGTAGCTACTAATAATTGCACACTTTTATTGTGAAATTTATCCATCACAGAATCTCTTTGCGCTTGTGATAAATCACCATGCAAAGCATCAGCATTATATCCGTCTTTGATTAACTTATCCGCAACTTCTTGTGTTTCTCGTCTTGTTCTACAGAAAATAATTCCATAAATATCAGGATTTAAATCTGCAATTCTTTTTAATGCAAGATAACGAGTGCTTTCGTTTACCAAATAATATTCGTGACTTACATTATCTGAACTTTCATTTTTTTGCCCAGAAGTAATTTCTACTGGTTTGGTCATATAATTTCTTGAAATTGCTTCAACTTCTGCAGGAAATGTTGCAGAAAATAACAAAGTTTGTTTTGATTTTGGAGTAGCTTGAAGAATATTATCCAATTCTTCTTTGAAACCCATATTCAACATTTCATCAGCTTCATCTAACACTAACCACTCAATATTACCAAGTTTTAAAGCTCTTCTGTTGATTAAATCTACAGCTCTTCCTGGAGTTCCAATAACGATTTGAGCTCCTTTGCTCAAAGCTCTAATTTGTTCTTCAATACTTGCACCACCATAAACTGTAACAACTTTCATTTTTTTCATATATTTTGAAAAATCTTGAATGTTTTTACCAATTTGAACTGCTAATTCTCTTGTTGGTGATAAAATAATTGCTTGTGTATTTGAATTATTTTCATCAATTAATTGCAAGATAGGTAAACTAAAAGCAGCAGTTTTACCTGTTCCTGTTTGTGCGAATGCTTTTAAATCGCTTCTTGATGAAATAATTTGTGGAATTGCTTTTTCTTGAATAACTGTAGGTTTTTCATAACCTAAGTCTAATAATGCTTTGGTAATAGGTTCTTTTAAACCTAACTCTAAAAATGTTGACATGCTGTGTTTTTTTTAGATTCACAGACGCCCACCCGTAAATCCGATTATTAATTCGGCTTGATTTTCTGCGTATTTATCTCGCTAGAAATTTTGTGCAAAGGTAAACTAAATTAAATAGATAGCAATAAATAATTAATTATTTTACTTTATTTAAAATTTCAAGATAATCTGAGAGGTTTGAGGATGAAATTGAAGCAAAACCATTCATCACTTTTCCATTTTTATCCACCAGAATACAACGTGGCATTTTGCTAGTCAAAAATTCATTGGCTTTACTGTTGTCAGGAAGGTAATATTGAGATTTTATATCTAAACTTTCTAATCTATCAAACTTTTTCCCATCAATTTTAACAGGAATGAAAATGATGTTTAAAAAATTAGTTGATAAAAAATTCATTCGTGAAACTATATAAGATTCAGAAACATATTCTGGACTCCAAAAAAACAATAAAGCATTTTTTTGTTGTATGATTTCATAAACTGATTTACTCACATTCGAATAATCATTGATACCGAAATCTTGCAATTTTTCTAAGATTGGAACTGATTGGGTATCATTCATCAACTTTTTTATCTGAATTTTATCTTCCTCGTTTGTACTTAATTTGAAAAATTTTTCAAAAGTTTCTTCATTTAAAATACAACTCGATTTATTATAAAAATGACTGATAACAGTTTGTTTTAAAAATGCGTTTTTGGTTTTTTCAAAACTGATTTTTTTATCAATAATTGTTAATAAATCAAAAGTAAATTTTGAACTATAATTTTTTTTCATTGGGGGATGTCCCAATGAATATGTTTCATTATATAAGTAGTTTCGAACATATTGCGAATAAGGGGGGTAATATATTAAAGAGTCATTATCTATTTTTGCAACTTTTCTATACTCATAAAATGATTCATTAATTTTTGGAAGATGATCAGATTCAGCATATTTTGCATTTAAAATTGGATATTTTTCCATTCTAGCATATAATGGATAAGTCAAAGCCACTTTTAAAATATTTTTATAATCTTCAGTTTCTTCCGGATGATTTTCAACATATTCATCAAATAATTTCAACTTTGATTTTAAGGAAGATTCTATTTTCTGTTTAAATTCTTTAGGGGCTAATTTATTATTTTCGTGAAAGGAAAAAGATTCTTTTTCATTCTCTAAAAAACAGTCAATTAAAATATTATTTCTCTCTGCACCTTTCCCAACAAATACCAATGATTCATCAAAATTCCATGTATTTAAACGTAATAATAAACTATCTCCAGCCTCTAAATAAACATGTTGATTTTCATATCCATGACTAAAATAATACAAACCATCAGATGCTAATTTTATTTTGCCAACAAATTTACCATCTTTATCTAAATAAAAAGTATCTATTGCTTGATCCATAGAATATAAAATAACATGGCTTGATTTTGGGTGAATAATTTTTCCTCCAAAATAAACGTGTGTTAATTTTTTTTCTGATTTACAGCTAATTAAAGAGACTAAAATTAGTAATATTGTAAAATATTTAAAGTATTTATTCATTAATTTTAACCAAAATAGATTTTACAAATTTAAGTATTAGCATGAGCTATGATTGTTAATACGAAGTTAAAATAATAGTAATGCTTCCTTAAAAATTACTTGAAATTTATCAATAAAAAGCATTCAAAATCAAGCCTTAAAAGTAAATCAAATTCGTACTTTTGCAGAAATTTTAAGTATTATGTTATCAGTTTCTAATTTATCTGTCCAGTTTGGAAAACGAATTCTGTTTGATGAAGTAAACACCAAATTTCAACAAGGAAATTGTTATGGAATTATTGGTGCAAACGGAGCAGGAAAATCAACTTTTTTAAAAATAATCTCAGGAAAACAAGACCCCACTTCTGGTCAAGTGCACCTTGAGACTGGAAAAAGAATGTCTTTTTTAAATCAAAATCACAATGAATTTGATGAGTATCTAGTGTTGGAAACTGTGATTATGGGAAATAAAGATTTGTTTAAAATAAAAAAGCAAATTGATCAATTATATGCAGATTATTCTGATGAAAACGCTGAAAAAATAGGTGAACTTCAAATTGTTTTTGAGGAAATGAACGGTTGGAATGCTGATTCTGAAGCTGCTGCTTTGTTGTCAAACCTGGGAGTTTCTGAAAATTATCATTATTCAGAAATGAAAGATTTGGACGGAAAACAAAAAGTAAGGGTGTTGATTGCACAAGCTCTTTTTGGAAATCCTGATGTGTTGATTATGGATGAGCCTACCAATGATTTAGATTTTGAAACCATTGCTTGGCTAGAAAATTTTTTGGCAAATTATGATAATTGTGTAATAATAGTCTCTCATGATAGACATTTTTTAGATGCAGTTTGCACTCATATTTCTGATATTGATTTCAGTAAAATCAATCATTATTCTGGAAATTATACTTTTTGGTATGAATCTAGTCAATTAGCAGCTAAACAACGTGCGCAACAAAACAAAAAATCTGAAGATAAAAAGAAAGAGTTAGAGGAATTTATACGTCGTTTTTCAGCAAACGTTGCCAAATCTAAGCAAGCAACTTCTCGTAAAAAAATGATTGAAAAATTGAATGTAGAAGATATTAAGCCATCAAGCAGAAGATATCCTGCTATTATTTTTGATCAAGATAGAGAAGCAGGAGACCAAATTTTAAATATTGAAGGTTTAAGCAAAAGTTTTGAAGGAGAAAAACTGTTTGACGACGTTCACATCAACCTAAATAAAGGTGATAAAGTAGCAGTGATTTCAAAAAATTCTAGAGCAGTTTCAGCATTTTATCAAATCATTACTGAGAGTCAAAAGGCAGATTCTGGAAAATTTTCTTGGGGTGTTACCACAACGCAATCATATTTACCTTTGGACAATTCTTCCTTTTTTTTGGATGGAAACCTGAATTTAGTAGATTGGCTTAGACAATATGCGCAAACTGAAGAAGAACGTGAAGAAGTTTTTATTCGTGGGTTTTTAGGCAAAATGATTTTCTCTGGAGAAGAAGCTCTGAAGAAAAGCAATGTGCTTTCAGGAGGAGAAAAAGTACGTTGCATGCTCTCAAGAATGATGATGAAAAGAGCGAATATTTTGTTGCTCGATGAACCAACAAATCACTTGGATTTAGAATCGATTCAGGCATTAAATAATTCGCTAATCAACTTTAAAGGAACTGTTTTATTTACCTCTCATGACCACGAATTTTCACAAACAGTTGCAAACAGAATTATAGAATTGACTCCAAATGGAATTATTGATAGATATACAACTTTTGATGAATACATTTCCGACCCAAAAATTAAAGAGTTGAGAGAAAAAATGTATTAAAAACATAAAAATGGAATCTAAAAGTTTCTTTTTTTTAATTATTTTTGGAGTGGACTAATTATTTTTACGTCCGAAAAAGAAATAGCACCTCTTACCACACCATCAATAGTTTTCTTTAAAGCTTCAATCAATTGCATTTTTAACTGAGATTTGTGAAAAATCAAACTTACTTCTCTTGCTGGTTGTGGACTCGCAAATTCCTTTAAAAAAGTTTGATCGTTTTTGGATAAATCTAACGTATGTAAATATGGTAATAATGTCATTCCCAAACCTTCTTTTGTTAATTTTATTAAGGTATCAAAACTGCCACTTGCCAATTGAAATCCTTTTTTATTATCAACTTTATAATTTCTACATAGGTTGATAATACTGTTTTTGAAACAATGTCCATCTTCAAGTAAAAGAATATCATCCATTTCTAAATCTTCAACTGTGAGTTGTTTGTTTTTGTGAAGTCTATGATTTTCAGGTATTAAACCAACAAAAGGTTCATAATATAAAGGTCTCTCTTTGATAGATTCGTTTTCTAAGGGTGAAGCAACAATTGCTGCATCAAGATGACCATCAGTTAATTTTCTAATAATATCTTCAGTATTTAACTCTTCAATAATCAACTTTACTTTTGGATATTTTTTGGTGAAATTATTTAAAAACATTGGCAATAATGTGGGCATAATAGTTGGAATGATTCCCAATTTAAACTCACCCCCAACAAATCCTTTTTGTTGGTGAACAATATCAATGATTCTAATACTTTCGTCAACAATTACCTTGGCTTGTTGTACAATTTTTTTTCCAACCTCAGTCAATTCAATCGGTTTTTTTGAGCGATTAAATATTTGAATACCCAATTCATCTTCAAGTTTTTGAATTTGCATGCTCAAGGTTGGTTGTGTAACAAAACTATGCTCAGCAGCAACTGTAAAATTTTGGTATTCTGCAACTGATAAAACGTATTTTAATTGAGTAATTGTCATATGAATAGTTATATTTGTTAAAGATATTAAAACTACCAGAAATAATTATAGCTTATTAGGATAATTTTAGTGTAGCTATAAGATAATCATAAAAGTTATAAAGAAATGATCAAATTATCAATTGGATTAGACAAGATTGAAAGTAAAAATGTAGCCGAAAAATTAAATGGTTTGTTAGCCATTTTCTAAATATTTTATCAAAATTTGAGAGTTTTGCATTGGAATATTAAAGGTAAAAATTTCTTTGAATTGCATCTGAAATTTGAAGAATTCTACACAGATGAAAAAGTTAAAATCGATTTAATTGCAGAACGTATTTTAACTTTACAAGCAAAACCTTACACACTTTTGAAAATTATTTAAATATTTCAACTGTGAATGTTGGAAAAGATATTTCAAATGATGTTGTAGCTTTTAAATTGGTTATCAGTTCCTTATAAAAATTACTGGTGATTGAAAGAGAAATTTTACATGTTTCAGATGAAACAAATTACGAAGGAACAAATTACATGATGAGCGATTTTATTGCAGAACAAAAAAAACAATTTGGATGTTAAATTCTTGGTTAGGAAAATAAACTTTAATATTTTAAGCTAAAAAAAGACCTTAAAAAAGGTTTTTTTAGTTTAAAATATAACTATAACCAATCTCTAACCCCAAAATATTGAAACCATCATTAGGTTTTTGAAAATCGAGATTTGAGACGTGTCCAAAGTTTGTTCCCAAATAAAAATGAGATTTTTCATTAGTTTTATATAAAAAACCTACAGACAAATTTTCAATAAATGTAAATCCTTTCGCCAAACGCTCCGTGCGAGTGTCAATATATGAAAATCCCAAACTGAGACTTCCTTGAAAATATAGTTGATTCGTAATTTTTTTAAAACCAGCAAAACCAAATTCAACTCCATATAAATTTATTGTTTTTAGTTGTGTAAATTCAGCTATTTTTTCCAAATAATTTTCTTGGTCAGGAGTCACAAAATATTCGTTTATCAACTGATGTCTTAAACTATGAATTTGCGGTTGCAAAATCAATTCAAAATCCCAATTTTTCCAACTTCCTAATTTGTAAAAAAGTTGCACTTTATAAGTTTGTATTGCATACGTATAATCTATATCATCAAAAATAAAATTTTCATTGGTGCCATAATTGTAAAGAAATCCAATTTTGTATGGATTCAAAACTGATTTTTTTTTCTCTTGCGAAAATCCACTGAAAATAATAAAAAGAAAAAAGAAACTAATAAATCGATGTTTCATGAAAATACTTTAAGAAAACATTTTAGCAACTTTTACAGCTTTTTTATTTTCTGAATAATCATAAAAACCTTCTTCTGATTTTACACCCAATTTTCCTGCAACAACCATATTTATTAATAATGGACAAGGTGCATATTTCGGATTTTTAAATCCTTCATACATTACATTTAAAATAGATAAACAAACATCCAACCCAATAAAATCTGCCAATTCCAAAGGTCCCATTGGATGTGCCATTCCCAATTTCATTACAGTATCAATTTCGTAAACTCCAGCAACGCCATTATATAACGTTTCAATAGATTCGTTGATCATTGGTATCAAAATTCGATTAGCTACAAACCCAGGGTAATCAGTAACTTCTATAGGAATTTTGCCTACTTTCTTAGACAAATCGACAATGAATTGTGTTACTTCATCACTCGTATTATAGCCTCTGATAATTTCTATCAATTGCATAATTGGTACAGGATTCATAAAATGCATGCCAATTACTTTATCAGCTCTATTGGTTGCTGCACCAATTTGAGTAATAGAAATGGAAGAAGTATTTGTCGCCAAAATAGTGTCATCAGGACATACTTCGTCCAATTCTTTAAAGATTTTAGTTTTTAAAACCACATTCTCAGTTGCAGCTTCAATTACTAAACTCGCATATTTTACACCTTTTTTAATGTTTGTAAAAGTGGAAATATTTGACAACGTTTTCGCTTTTTCATCCAACGTTATTTTTTCTTTCGCAACCATTCTATCAAGATTTTTTTCAATAGTTTCCATTCCACGTTTTAATGCAATTTCACTAACATCAATTAATTGAACATTAAAATTGCATTGAGCAAACGTATGCGCAATGCCATTTCCCATGGTTCCAGAACCAATTACTGCTATATTTTTCATAAAATAGGATTATATTTTTTTTTCTGTTGTTTCTAATGTTAAATCCGTTAAACTTTTTACCATCAACCAACAACTAAAAACTATCAATCACCATTTGTGCAACTCTCAATGCTTCAGTACCATTACTGATGGTAACAACTGGAGTTGTATTATTATTAATGGCATCTGCAAAAGTTTCAAGTTCATCTAAAATGGCATTATTTTGTGTTACTATAGGATTGTCAAAATAAATTTGTTTTTGCACACCTTCACCATTTTGTAAAATCATGGCATATTCATCAGGAGTTTCAGGAACCTCTTTCATGCGAACAACTTCTGCTTTTTTCTCTAAAAAGTCTACTGAAATGTATGCGTCTTTTTGAAAGAAACGAGTTTTACGCATGTTTTTCATTGAAATTCTGCTCGCTGTCAAATTTGCGACACACCCGTTTTCAAATTCAATTCTTGCATTTGCAATATCTGGTGTTTCAGAAATTACTGAAATTCCACTCGCATACACATTTTTTACTTTCGATTTTACTACCGATAAAATAATATCAATATCATGAATCATCAAATCAAGCACAACAGGTACATCAGTTCCTCTTGGATTAAACTCTGCTAATCTGTGAGTTTCAATAAACATTGGATTGTTAATCATGTCTTTTGCTGCTAAAAATGCAGGATTAAAACGTTCAACGTGACCAACTTGCCCTAAAACATGGTATTGACTTGCCAAAGTTTTGATAGCTTCTGCCTCAATCACTGTTTTAGCAATTGGTTTTTCTATGAAAACATGACACCCTTTTTCGATGGCTTTTTTTGCGCATTCAAAATGTGACAAAGTTGGGGTCACTATATCAACAACTTCAACAGCATCAATCAAATCATCTATAGAATTAAAAGATTTATAATCAAATTCGGCAATCACTTTTTCGGTATTTTCTTGGGAAGGATCATAAAAACCAACCAATTCATATTTTTCAGATTGCTGTAACAAACGTAAATGAATTTTACCTAGATGACCTGCACCTAAAACTCCAACTTTCAACATAGATTCTTAATATTAATGAAATTTGCCGAATAAACCAACTAAAACAAAGATACAATTTTATAAGAATTTTTATGGAAATATTACTATTTTTAGCTTTTTCAAATGAATATGGGTTTAAAAGATACTGAAAAACACCAAGGACTTCGCAATCAATTAGCTAACGTTTTAAAAGCCAAAGGCATTCTTGATGAAAGCGTTTTGCAAGCGATTCGTGTTATTCCAAGACATTTATTTATAGATTCTAGTTTTGAGGAACATGCTTATCAAGACAAAGCTTTTCCGATTGCAGCCGGACAAACTATTTCTCAGCCCTTCACAGTGGCATTTCAATCTCAAACACTTCAAATAAAAAAAGGTGAGAAAGTATTAGAAATTGGAACTGGTTCTGGTTATCAAACTGCAGTTTTATTAGAATTAAAAGCGATTGTTTTTACGATTGAAAGACAGGTTGAGTTGTTTAAAAAAGCTTCTTTATTTTTACCAAAATTAGGTTATAAACCAAAGAAATTTATTTTTGGTGATGGCTATAAAGGCTTGGTTGAAGAAGCTCCTTTTGATAAAATAATTGTAACCGCAGGTGCACCTTTGGTGCCAAAATCGTTTCTTTCTCAGCTAAAAATAGGAGGAATGCTTTTAATTCCTGTGGGTGAACAAACCCAAATCATGACTTTATACATTAGAAAATCGAACAAAGAATTTGAAAAACATGAATTGGGAGATTTTGCATTTGTTCCTATGCTTGAGGAGAAAATTTAAATTTTTTATATATAAAACTTATAGCTGAAATCAATTACAAATCTCTTTTTTCAAGTAATTTATAAGATAAAAATATGAAAATAAATGTCCAAAAAAGTACAATTAAAATTGCTGAAAATTGGACATTGTAATTTTTGGTAAATGATTCAACCATTGTATTAGCTATAGTTCTTACAGCTCCTAATCTTGAAAATGGTTCTTTAATTAAATTGGTCATTGCTTCTAAAGGTAAAAATTGCATAAACCAATCTACTTTTTCATCAGTATTTTTTGAACCTCTAAAGTTATAATATAAAAAACCTTTGCAAATTCCTTCGCCAATTAACCAAACCAACATACCTGCAACTGCAAAAGCTGAACGTTTAATGAGGATTCCTAAAAATAATCCAAAGGAGAAGAACCCTAAAAGTTTTATAAAAAAAGCTAATAAGTATTCTAAATCTGTTGTAATAATTGACAATTCGTTATAATCTGAATACACCAAACCTAAAATCAATGAAACTACAAAAACAAAGATTGTTGAAATCAAAGCAAAAGCTAAAACCATGTAGAATTTTGATAAAATAAATTCTTTTTTGCTCATGCCATCAATCAAGTTTTGTTTCAATGTTTTGTAACTGTATTCATTCGACATCATGGAAACAATTACCAACAACAAAAAGAATTTTAGAATGGCAGCAATGTAGGTGCTAAAATGCCAGATATATGGAAAATTAAAAATTCCTGCATCAGCAAGATGTAATTTTAAACTGCCAAATTCGAATTTAATAGCAGCAATTAATGCTATAGAAGTCAGCAATCCAAAGTAAATGATTGACAATATTTTACTTGCTCTGTTGTATTTTAATTTGTGAAATTCTATGGAAAGTAGTCTAAACATGACGTTTGTTTTGGAAGTTAATTGTTATTTGTTAAATCTAAAAATTGTTGTTCTAAACTAGGTTTACGTTTCACTAAATGTGACAAAACCAGTCCATTTTCAAACAAATATTGATTGATTTCTGTCGCAGAAATTGGGTTTTTCAACTTCGCAATTAATAAGTCATGTTCTTGAGAAATAGCACTAATAGCCTCATGATTTCCCAAAACACGAATCAATTTTTCTTTGTTTTTATCAATTTTTAACTCCAATAAACCATTTGAAGCAGTCATTTCGTCAACTCTTCCACTATATAATTTTAAACCTTTTCTGATAACAACCACATGCGAGCAAACTTTTTCAACTTCATCCAAAAGGTGTGAAGCTAATAAAATAGTTGTTCCATTTGCAGCAATTGTTTTGATTATTTGGCGAATTTCATGAATTCCTTGGGGATCCAAACCATTTGTTGGCTCGTCTAAAATTAAAATTTCAGGATCATTTAACAACGCAGATGCAATTGCCAAACGTTGTTTCATACCCAAAGAAAAAGTTTTGAATTTGCTATCTTTTCTCTCAAAAAGATTTACAGTAGTTAATTTTTCATCAATTTTTTCAGTGGAAATTCCTTTTATTTTACAGATTAATGACAAATTTTGAGCAGCTGTCATGTAAGGATAAAAGTTAGGGCGTTCAATAATTGCACTTACTTTTTTCAGTGCTTCATGCGTTGAAAGTTTGCCATCAAACCAGGAAAAGTCTCCCGAAGTTCTATTAACAACGTTTAAAATTATGCCTAAAGTGGTTGATTTCCCACTGCCATTTGGACCCAAAATACCATAAACAGTTCCTTTTTTGATATCAAAAGAAAGATTATTTACTGCATGAACGGCACCGTATTTTTTGTCGAGATTTTTGATTGAAAGAATAGTTTCCAAAAAAGGTAGTTTTTAGATAGTTTATATTTAGGACGATTAAAAAATCCCATTGTTACAAAATAACAAATAAAAACTTTCTAAAAACTTGAAATTAATTAAGATTTTGAAATTTAATATTCAGGATATTCAGAGTCATCAAAATGATCAAAATCTTCGTCAATAAAATCATCATCACTAAATTCGTCTTCAAAATCACTTCCAAATTCTTCTGCAACAAACTGTTTTTCAGGAGCTTCTTTAGGAATTTCTCCAACAGATAAAATAGTTTTTGGTAAATCTTTACTTTTTCCTTGAGAAATTTCTATGACATCAACATAAAAAGTCCACATGTTTAGGAAATCATACACGTATATTAACTTGTCGTTTTCCTCAGGCAAGGTTTCATTTAAAATGCAATTTTGCATTGAAATGTCTTCGCCAGCTTCAGCCATATTGAATAATGGGATTTCTTCACCTTGATTCCAATTTTCATCAGCTCTATAAAATGAAGCCATTTCGTGGCCTTCAAATCCAAATGAATTTGCAATAATTGTATGTAAACTTTCAAGATTAATGATATTATCGACCAAAATGGTTCTTATAACATCTTCTTCTGTATCTAGGATTGCGCGGATTTTATACATAAATTTTTCAAAAAAAACTTAGCAAAAATACGATAAATTATGTGTAATTTTACCTTTTTAAAAATGAAAATCTTTGAACAAGCAAAAATTATTAGACTCTATAAATCGCCTTTCAAACAACACTTTGATGCAAACGTTGAATATAGAGTTTATAGATGTTACTGAAGATTCATTGACTGCTAAAATGCCTGTAAATACCAGCGTTCATCAGCCTTTTGGATTGTTACATGGAGGAGCAACAGCAGCTTTAGCAGAAACTGTTGGAAGTTCCGCTTCTGCACTTTTTGTTGATAATGATACTAAAATAGTGAAAGGAATTGAATTGAATATTAGTCATTTAAAAAGTGTAAAAGAAGGTTTTGTTTATGGAATTGCAAAGTCAATTCACAAAGGAAAAACAATTCATTTATGGGAAATAAAGATTTTTGATGATGAGAAACATCTGATTTCAATTTGCAAACTTACAAATATAGTGTTGGATAAAAAGTAAGAGATGTTTGAAAGTACTTTTTTAAGTAAATTTTTTAAAGTTTTTATCACGATACTATTTGTGTTATTTGGATTGTTTTATGGATTATTTTATTTTTTTACCTCTCCAAAATCTGATAAAAAAATTTTAAGTGAGTTTAAAGACGTTGATTTAAAACCAAGAATTACGCATCATGATTTCAATAATTTTAAATATAGAAAGCTAATAATTATCAATGATACAGTGTTGCCAACCATTTTTTTTGTTCATGGTACAATTGGCTCATGTGCTGATTTTATTGAATATATTAAAGATTCAATGGTGTATTCAAAAGCAAATTTTGTGAGTTATGATAGGGTTGGATACAATTATGATGTTCAAAATGAAGTGCAAGAATCAATCGCTTTTGAAAGAGACATGTTGCAAAGTATCACCAAAGATTTACCTAAAAAAAAGATCGTGGTTGTTGGATATTCTTATGGAGGTCCAATTGTTTTAGCAGATACAACTCGTTATAAAAAAGCCGTTTTATTAGCCCCAGCAGTTTTTAGTAGTAAAGAAGTAATGCCTTTGCTTTTAAGTTTTTATAAGTGGAGAGCAACTCGTTGGTTGATTCCGCCAATTTGGAAACAAGCTTCAAAAAAAAAGTTATCTCACCAAAAAGATTTGAGTGTTTTTGAGAAAAATTGGAGTCAAAATAAAAACGATATTTTGGTTGTTCATGGTGATAAAGATAAAATTGTTCCTTTTGATAATGCAACATTTCTTAAAACTAAATTTCCAAAAGAAAAGTTTGATTTAGTTCAAGTGCGAACTGCTGGACATGGTCTTATTTGGAGCAAATATGAGTTTATACTTGAACAATTGATACTTAGTTTGAATTGAAAATCTTTGCAAAAATAGAAAATTCGTATCAAAAAAAACAACCATTTGTTGTTTATAGAAAACCGGAATCCACTGACATTGCTGGTTTTTTTCAAAAAAATGATTTGTTAAATGTTCTAAATGATTTCTCTGAAAGCGGATTTGTTTTTGCGCCTTTTGATTCATCAAAAAAAACAATTTTTTTTCCAGAAAATGATACTGACTTTATTTCAGAAAAACTTCATTTTGATTATTTAAAAAATAAAGAAAATGTTTTCGAAGAGAATTCAATTCAAAGAGAAAATCATTTAAAAGTTGTTCAAAATGCCATTGATGAAATTGCAAATGGAACCTTTAAAAAAGTCGTTATTTCAAGAAATGAAGTTATAAAATTGAATGATTTTAATCTTGTTGAGGTGTATCAAAAATTACTTCAAAATTATCCAACCGCGTTTGTATATATTTGGTTTCATCCAAAAGTTGGTTTGTGGTTAGGTGCAACCCCAGAAACGCTTTTAAAGATTGAAAATTTGGATTTTGAAACCATGTCTTTGGCAGGAACTCAAACCGCAAACAATCTGGATAATGTAGTTTGGCAACAAAAAGAGCTCATTGAACAAGGTTTAGTGACGGATTTTATCCAAAATCAATTAAAAAACCTTGCATGGAATTTAAAAATAAGCCCTATTGAAACCATAAAAGCTGGAAATTTATTTCACTTGAGAACGAAAGTTTCAGGAAAATTAAATACCGAAAACTCAGTTCTTAAAGATTTAATTGAAGCCTTGCACCCAACTCCAGCAGTTTGTGGATTGCCAAGAAATGAATCAAAAAAATATATCCTTGAAAACGAAAATTATGACAGGGAATTTTATACAGGATTTTTAGGAGAATTGAATTTAAAAAACACTAATTCAGATGTGAAAAAATCAATGCTTTACGTGAACTTACGTTGCATGAAAATAACCAAAATGACTGCAAATTTGTTTATTGGAGGAGGAATTATAAAAGACAGTAATCCAGAAAAAGAATGGCAAGAAACAGTTTCAAAGAGTAAAACAATGAAACTTGTTTTATAAAAAAAATCAAAAACGATGATGTTTTTTGTTTTTAATAATGATATTTATATCTTTCAACTAAAATATATCCTTTGCAAAACATTGTAATTATTTATATGATATTGGCGTTGTTATTGAGCTTTTCAATAGCTTATTTTCAATATTATTTCAGAGAAAAAAACACACATAAAATTACCATAATTTTGTTTTTTTTGAGGGTTTTTAGTGTTTTTATGATGCTGATTTTACTTATCAATCTAATTATTGAAAACGAAGTTTACACGAATGAAAAACCAATTCTTTCTTTGTTGATAGACAACTCCAAATCCATTGATTTTTTAAAAGAGAGTAAAAATGTTTCTGATTTGTTATCGGAATTCAACTCAAATACCAAAATCAATAATAAATTTTCACAAAATCAATTTCAGTTCGGAAAAGGGTTGGATGTTTTGGACAGTCTCACTTTTCAGGACAATAAAACCGATATTTACAATGCCATTTCTGAAGTTCAAAAACTGAATGCTGATAAAATAGCTCCAATTATTTTAGTAACTGATGGAAATCAAACAATTGGTTCTGATTATGAATTTCTGAATTCAAAACAACCTATTTATCCTATTGTTGTTGGTGATACAACTCAATATTCTGATGTGAAAATTACCAAATTAAATGTCAATAAATATAGTTTTCTCAATAATCAATTTCCTGTAGAAGTATTAATGAATTATGAAGGCAAAGAAAAAGTAACGACCGAATTTAGAATTACGTCTGAAGGAAAGACAATTTTTAGAGAAAATATAAGTTTTTCAGCCCAAAAAAATACGGTTACTATTTCAACGAAAATCAACTCAAATTCATTGGGAGTGAATTTTTATGAGGCAAGCATTCAAAAAATTGAAAACGAAAAAAACACTAAAAACAACTCAAAAATGTTCTCTGTAGAAGTGATTGACGAGCAAATAAAAGTGCTTATTTTAACGTCAATTTTACATCCTGATTTGGGAGTTTTAAAAAAAGCAATTGAAAGCAACAAACAGCGTTCAGCTACTATTTCATTAATTAATGATTTTAAAAATCAAATTAATGATTTTCAATTAATCATACTGTATCAAGTAAATAATAAATTTGAACAAATACTTAATGAAATAAACACTAAAAAAATACCTTTTCTCTTTATTTCTGGTGCAAAAACTGATTGGAATTTTGTTAATAATCAGCAATTAGGTTTTAAAAAAATAGCCATCAATCAGACTGAAAATTATGGGGTGATAAACAATGAAGCATTCATGATGTTTCAGCAAAATAATATTGGTTTTGATGATTTCCCACCTTTAAAAGATTTCTTTGGCGAACTCATTATTGATAAAGAATTTCAGGTTTTACTATTCCAAAATATCAACGGAATTCAAACTTCAAATCCGTTGTTGGCAATTTTTAATAATGATAATCATAAATTTGCAACACTCTTTGGAGAAGGAATTTGGAAATGGCGTTCAGCAAGTTTTTTAAATAACAATTCTTTTGAAGATTTTGACGCTTTTATTGTTAATTTGGTTGCTTATTTAGCTTCTACTAAAAAAAGAGATAGACTAGAAGTGAGTGCTGAAAGTTTATTTCCTTCAAACTCAATCATTAATATATCAGCTTTTTATTCTGATAGTAATAATAAATTTGATCCAAGAGCGTCTTTGGAAATTGTCATCAAAAATACAACCACGAATGAAACTATCAAGTTTCCTTTTTCATTGGTGAACAATGCTTATCATGCTACATTTGAAAATCTGAACTCTGGAAAATATGAGTATCAAGTAGCAGTTTTAGTTGAAAATATATTTAAAAATGGACGATTTGTAGTTACTGATTATCAAATTGAAGAACAGTTTAGCAGAGCGAATTTTGAAAAACTTATGAAACTGGCTTTAAATTCTGGTGGGAAAGTGTTTTTCGTAAATCAATCAAATAATTTAATTGATGAATTGCTTGAAAATGAATCTTTTTATACGGTTCAAAAATCAATTAAAAAACAGCAAAGTTTATTGGATTTGAAATGGATTTTATATTTTATCATTGCATTTTTAAGTATTGAATGGTTCATCAGAAAATATATTGGTAAGATTTAAAGGGAAAACTAATCAAATATTGAAGTAATCATTAACGATTACTTTAATAAGTAAACAAGCATTCATTTTGTGTTTGAATTATATAAGTCGTATATTTGAACAAATTTAAAATATTAAATATGGCGAATAATCAATTTGATTTTAATTTCCCAAAAGGCGGAATTCTTATTATTATAATTGCGGTAGTAGCAATTATTGCGTTTTCAAAATCAACAATAACCATTGGTCCAGGAGAGGGTGGTGTTGTGTTTGAGCGTTTTGGGGAAGGTATCAATACTTACATCACTTATGGAGAAGGTTTTCATATTGTGGCTCCTTGGAATAGAATGATTGTAAGAAAAGTGCGTCAACAATCTGTTTCAGATCAAATGAATGTGTTGTCTGTAAATGGATTGGAAGTTACCGTTAATGGAACTGTTTGGTATGAACCTGAGTTTAAGAATTTGGGATTGTTAATCAAAACTAAAGGAGAGGATTATGAACGTGAATTGCTTGATCCAGCTGTGAATGCTGCTGCAAGAAGCGTTGTAGGACGTTATACACCTGAACAATTATACTCAAGCAAAAGAGATGTGATTGAACAAGAAATTTTGGACGAAGTAAAAATAATCTTAAAAGACCAATACTTGTCTGTAAAAAGAGTATTGGTAAAAGATGTAAAATTACCAACAACCATCAAAAATGCGATCGAAACCAAATTAAAACAAGAACAAGAATCTTTAGAATATGAGTTTAGATTGTCAAAAGCTAAAAAAGAAGCAGAAAGACAACAAATTGATGCTGAAGGAAAGGCCAGTGCTAACAAAATTTTAAGTGCCTCACTTACTGATAAAATCTTACAAGAAAAAGGTATTGAGGCAACACTAGAATTGGCCAATTCTCCAAATAGCAAAGTAATTGTAATTGGTTCAGGAAAAGAGGGATTGCCAATTATTTTAGGAAATCAATAAGTAATTTAACCTTAAAACTTTAAAAAAGTCCACGATTTTTCTGGGCTTTTTTTTGTTTTTAGAAAGTTTGTATTTGTAGTCGAAAAATATTCTTAAATTCTTAAAAGTTTATCAAACACTTTTCACTTTTGTGATGTAATTTATTATGAAACTTCTTATTTGAGTAAATAATTTAACCTTAAAAAGAAACGATTTGATTTAAGACTTCAAGATACTGAATTCCAGTATTTTGACCAATATCTAATCAATTTATTTTATTTAAAATAATTACACTCAACGGGTAAAATTAGTTAGTTTTTAAATAGTTGTGGAGAGCCAAAAGTACTGTTTTTGGCTTTTTTTTTAATTTTGATTCTTTTCAGGAATTTTATCGCGCTCAATTTTCCCTTTTTTCAATGCTTTATAGTTTTCATAACAATCCAATACTGCTTCAATCAGCTGTAAATCAGAGGCTTTTTTGATAAAGTATTCTGAGTAGTTACAATCCGTTAGTAGTTCTGACAATTCTTGGCTATCCATGCCAAGATATTCCATCATTACTTCTCGGTCAAATTTGCCAGAAAGCATTTTACGTAAATCGTCTTCTTTTTTCAGTTTTTGAAGTTTTTTCAGCTGTTTGGGTTTGTTGCCAAAAAGATTATAGAGAAAATCAACAGGTTGAAATAACGCTGCAATAGGTGAGGAGTAATTTTTTTTGGTTGGTCTTCCAACTTCATACGTTTGTGGAAGTCCATTGATACGAATTCTCGTGAAATTATCTTTCGGAACTTGTTTGATATCAATTTCCAAAACGCCAATCAAATTGGTTGATTTTATGATAATCTCTCTAGTTTCCTCGGATTTTTCATAAAGCGCTATTTCCAGCTCATTTCCTTTTAATAAGTCGTTTGTAATTTTCAGTTTGATAGATGAATATCCCAAATACGAGACCAAAATAGTATCGTTGACAATGGCTAGCAATTCAAAAAAACCATTTTCATTGGTGATGGTTCCTTGCACAGTATTCAAATTCAGAACGTGAGCTGCGCTCAGAGCATGTTTCGTTTCTGAATGAATAATTTGACCTTTTAATATTGTTTTACGAGTGGTATCATTTTGAGAAAAAATGCCCCATGAAAACAACAAACACAATATGAACAGATTTTTTTGCATAGAAACAAAAATAAGTATAAAACTTTTGAAGAAAGGTTAATTTTTTGTGAAGATGAAAAATAATTCTAAAAAGTGCGCGTAACTGGATTCGAACCAGCACATCCTTTCGAACACAAGCCCCTCAAGCTTGCGCGTCTACCAATTTCGCCATACGCGCGTTTTTACAGAATATTAAAAAAAGTTAAGTTTAAACTAACTTTTTTTAACTGTGTTGGGATTCGAAACCAAGCCCCTTTCATTAAAAGTTTAATGCTCTAACAAAAGAGCTATTAGGTTATTATAATAATGATGTAAATATACTGCTAAGTTATTATATAGTCTTAAAAAAATAAATATATTTTATCGATATTTGCCCTAAAAAATAGCATCATGCATATTATTTTATTGGGATACATGGCTTCAGGAAAATCAACGATTGGCAAGCAGCTTTCTAAAAAGCTAGGGATTCCTTTTCTAGATTTGGATACATATATTTATGAAAAAGAAAACAAGTCTGTTTCGGAGATTTTTTTACAAAATGGTGAAATCTATTTCCGAAAAAAAGAGCACGAATACTTGAGGGAAGTTCTAGAAAATCAGCAAGATTTCATCCTTTCTTTGGGTGGGGGTACTCCTTGTTATGCAAATAATATCGAATTAATTCTCAATAAAAATTCAATTTCTATTTATTTAAAAGCATCCATCCAAACCCTGTCAAATAGACTTTTAAAAAACAAAAATTTAAGACCTTTGGTTGCTTTTTTGGAAGATGATCAAGTGCCTGAATTTATTGCAAAACATCTTTTCGAAAGACGTTTCTTTTATGAACAAGCCAGAAAAGTGGTAGTTATTGATCAAAAATCAGTATCAGAAATCGTTGATGAAATAGGAACGTTATTATAGTAAATAAGCAACTGATTCATCTTCTAAAAAATCTATCTGAACATGTTCTTTGATAGACGTTGATAGTGAAACGCCTTTAAAATCTGCTTTTACAGGATATTTTTTATGGTTTCTGTTCACCAAAACTGCCGTCTTAAATCGTTTTAACGGAACCTCTAAAAAGTGCTTTACTCCATAAATCAATGTGTTTCCTGAACTCAAAACATCATCAACCAATACCAATGATTTGTTTTTATAGTCATCCACAGCCAAAGTAGTTGTCACGATATCTAGGGGATTTTTTTTGTTGATATTGACCAAGCAAATAGTCAATTTCAAATCAGAAATTTCTGAAAGTACTTTTACAAGTTTTTCAGCAAAAATATATCCATTGCCAGTAATGCCTGCAATCACAACTTCTTTTTCATCGGAATTACTTTCATATATTTGATAAGCAATTCGCTTGATTTTTTGATCGATTTGAACAGTATCTAAAATGATATTATTTTCTTTTGTCATGGTTTTTCGTTTGTGTTTTCTTGATATCCATCAATGTCTCTTCTGTCTTTTTTAGTAGGTCTTCCTTCTCCTTTTTTGCGATAATGCTCTTTGGCAAATTTCAGCAATTCATTTTTATTAAACTCTTCAGCTGGTGTCATATCTTTTCTATATAAATCTACCAATTTACACCCAATTCTACTCTGTGGCAAATCAATTACTCTAATTTGATAATTGATTTGGTCTTTTCTCACCAACAACAACTCGTTTCCAAAAACCTCTCTAGAAGCTTTCACGTTGCTTCCTCCAATTTTTATGTGTCCCTTTTTGCAAGAATCTGTTGCCAAACTTCTTGTTTTATATACCCGAATACACCACAAATATTTATCTATTCTCATAAAAAAGTTAAAATATACTTTTTGTGTTTCTACAAAGGTATAAAAATGTTAAATTGCGCCCTAAAATTTTATGGTAAAATGACTAAAATAAAAAATATTTTTATTATCCTACTTTTTTCTCTAGTAGTTTATGCTTGTGGTGATGACAATACGTTTCGAAATCCGTTTGCTGATGTTGATCATAAAGCCCTTGCTATATCTGACAATGATTCTATTGTAAAGTTTTTGAAAGCACATTATTATGATGATACCGTTGACTCTGTTAAGGCATTGCTTTCTGGAAAAACAGCTATGTATAATGATTCAAAGCTTAAAATCATGGACGTTACTGAAAATGAGATTAGCTATAAATTATATATTTATGTTGCTAAAGAAGGAAGTGCCTTTCCAAATTCGGATAAAGGATTTCCAAAGAAAGTTGATTCTGTTTTTGTAAAATATTCAGGAAGAACTTTTTCAGGAAGAACTTTTGCAGCAAATGCTTTTGATTCAAATATAATTGGTATTTGGTTCAATCTGAATTCTGTGATTGGTGGTTGGACGTATGGCATGACAAATTTTAAAGGAGGTTCTCTAAAAAAAGATCCTAGTGGAGGACCTTTCAACGGGCCAATTACTTTTTTAAATAGTGGAAAAGGCGTTATTTTTATTCCTTCAGGGTTGGCGTATCCTTCGTCAAGAATTCAAAATCAGTCCAATTCGTTGGTTGATACCAACTTGTTTTTTTATATTGATTTACTCGATTTTGTAAAAGATACAGATCATGATAATGACAATGTTCCTTCTTACAAAGAGGATGTTGATGGAGATGGGGATATAAACAATGATGATACGGATAAAGACGGAATACCGAACTTTTTTGATGCAGATGATGATGGAGATGGCGTATTGACCAAAAATGAAGACGCTAATGGTGATGGAGATCCAACAAACGATTTTAGTGACCCTAACAACCCAACATTGCCTGATTATTTAAATCCAAAAATCAAATAAATCATCTAGATTATTAAAAAAAAACCTTTGCGATCTTCTAAAGAGTTTTTGAAAGCAAACTAGTGATGTGCTTGATGACATTCATGTGCAATTTCGGAAAATAGTGTTTGTTAAAGTGCCAAATATCGATAATGTCACCATTCAAAATCAGTACTTTTGGTTGTATGTTTTTTAAATAGGTCAATAATTATTTTGTCTTGCAATCATAAGTTCCTAAATGCACATTAAAAATAACACCATAATCTAATTGGCGTTTTTTTATTTTTGTCATTATTATTTTAAAATTAAAAAAGTATTTGAAAAGTGGCGAAAACAATACACTTGAACTCACCTAAAAGGACAATAGATTTATTTTTTTTAAAAAAAATACAATACTTATTGATTTTAATAAATGTATTGGATAGATGTTTTAAAATTGTAAACTTCATATAAAGAAATTAAGATTTTAACTTTATAAAAAAGTGTTTATTAATGTAGAGTTATTGCGTAAAAAATTAGCCCCAAGCGGACTCATAGAATTTGACGTTGAGAAAAAATGAATTTAACAGAATTTTCCTTGTTGAATTTTAGTTTGGTTCATTGTTGCATCTGCCAATCCACATGAAGAAGAAGTGCTTCTGCAAGAAGACAAACAAACGATTCCTAAAACATAAATTGAAATAAATAAGACTTTTTTCATGAGTTCATTTTTAAGAATTTAAAGATATATATTTTTTATGAATTCGTATGAGTTTTTCTTTTGTTCTAAAACGTTAAAACTCATCATTTTATTTTGAATACGTGAAATTAAATTTTTTGTTATAGGTTTTCCAGCATTCCATTCTGTAATTTTCAGCCATTCTTCAACATCCTCAAGCTTTTGCTGATAACGTTTTGAAAGTATTTCTGCAATTTCAGGAGTTTTTTTAAAATGTAAAATTTCATTATTTATGATGTTTAAAACCTTTTTTACGGCATCCAAATTATTTTCTAAAATGTCATTTCTAACTGCAATCATAAAACAAGGCCAAGGAGTAGGGCAGTCCTCAATTCTTCTGAAAATTCCCTTATCAACCAGAGGTTTTGTAGTGAAATGTTCCCACATAAAATAATCTGCTATTCCCAAATTTAAAGCATCAATTCCTCCTTGTAAATTGCCAATTTCTAAAAATTTCAATTTTGATGCATCCCAACCTTGGTTATAAGCGTTCACAATTGCCATCAAATGAGACCCTGAACCAAATCTGCTAATCGCAATTGTGGCATGTTTCAAGTCTTCAATTTTTTGAAAATTGGATATTGCATTCACATGAATTCCCCAAACTAATCGAGATTTAACATAAGTTTGAACAATTTTTGATGGATTTCCAGCAGCAATATCTTTGATAATTCCTTCAGTCAATACAATAGCAATATCCAATGTTCCATCTCTAAAAGCAGCACACATGTCACCAGTTCCACCAGGAAAATCTTTCCAGCGAAGATTTATATTTTGTTGCTTATAAGATTTGTTTTTTAAGGTAATGTACCAAGGATAATTAAAATGTTCTGGAACGCCACCAACTTTTAAATCAATCATTTATGCAGTTAATTTTTTAAGAGTATATTCAATTAAATCTGCTACAATTTTCGATGGATTTTCACTAAAAGTGCCATTTGCTCTGTTTGCAATAACAGCATTCAAAGAAACAGCATGATGCCCTAATAATTGTGACAAACCATAAATTGCAGAAGTTTCCATCTCAAGGTTGGTAATTCTGTTTCCTTCAAATGAAAAACTATCTATTTTATTATTGAGATTTGCATCTTCTAAAGCTAAGCGTAAAACACGACCTTGTGGACCGTAAAATCCGCCAGCAGTTGCTGTAACACCTTGAAAAACAATTGGCGAAGCAAGTTTATTTGCTAATGATGTTGAATTCGAAACGATAATTGGATGCGCTTTTTTTTCACTCCAATTAGTGTGTTTCATAAAAGCATTTTCAATTGCTGGATGTGAAATTGACTCTATTTGATAGAAGTGAAGCAAGCCGTTTAAATCTAATCCATGAGAACTCAGCACAAATGAATTTACAGGAATATCTGCTTGCAATGAACCTGATGTTCCAATTCGGATAAACGAAAGTTGTGTGAAATTTTCTTTGATTTTTCTGGTTGATAAATCAATATTTGCCAAAGCATCTAACTCATTTAAAACAATATCAATATTATCAGACCCAATTCCTGTTGAAATTACTGAAATACGTTTGTTTTTATAGGTTCCTGTGGCAGTCCTAAATTCACGTTTTTGAGTCGTAAACTCAATTTTATCAAAGTGTTTTGTTACTTTGTCAACCCTATCTTGGTCTCCAACAAGTATAATAGTTGTGGCAATATTTTCGGGTCTTAAATTCAGATGATATACACTTCCATCTTGATTTAAGATCAATTCTGATGCTCCTAAACTCATTTATGAAGTGATTTGTAATAGTTTTGAAGTGCTGCTTTGATAGATAAAGCTGTATTTTTTTGAACCTCCTAAATAGGTTTCTTCATTTCTAATTTGCCCATAAAAATTCAATTGCTTCTCCAGAACATCTTTTCCTTTTTTAGATAATTTTACAGGATTGAAAGACGAGAATAGTTTTTGTAGATTTCTTAAATGATTTTCATATTGCACGTCACCAAATCCATAGATTTCATCTTCTTGCAATAAATTTATAATCAATTCATTTTTAGTTGCGAAATGGTGCGAATTTGCGGTTTTCAAAATGTTGTTTTCAACAATATTTAAACCATTTTCGATTGATGGAAAACGTTTCAAATGAGCTTCAATAGCTGAAGCTAAATACTGAAAAGGCGTCATTGGATTAAACTTATGAATAGCTTCTAATCGCAAAGGACTGTCTGAACAATACAATTGCCAAATATAATCAGCATATTCAATATCATCTTGAGATAGCGTAACTCTGTTTTGGTAATATGTAATGATTTGCTCTTGATTTAGCATTGAAAATGGTTGAATTTTTTCATTTTTTCCTCCATTTACAGAGCCAACCAGAGTAATTTGATAACCATGCCTGTATCTTTTTAACCAACTTACGACTGCAATCATATTTATCTGACAGAACAAATCATGCTCAAACCACAATACAATTTCGTTTTGTTCTCTCTTTTTACAAAGATTTCGATATTCTTTTAATGTGTATTCAATAAAAGTTTGTTTGTTTAATTTATAAGCAGTTTTTAAAAAGTAGAACCTATTTTTCCAGAAGGTTTCACTGCCTACATCTGAAGTAGTTTTACCTTCGCAAAGCATTTCTCTCCAAGTAATAAATTCACCAGAAAACTGTAATTTTTTCAGATAGTTGGTAGTACTATCGCCATTTGTAATATGTAAAATTGATGCTTTCATAATCTTTTAAAACGTTTTTTTGAATTCTTTACTACTGAAAGTGGATGTTAAATTATCCTCCTACGCGTTTTACTTTAAATCCTTTTTCTTGAAGGAATTTCATGATTTTGTCTCGATAATCTCCTTGAATAATAATGGTATAATCCTTAAAACTTCCACCAACACAAAACAAAGTTTTAATTTCTTTCGCAAGCAGTTTAAAATCTTCTGTTGCACCATTAAAACCTTCAATAATAGTGATGGGTTTTCCTTTTCGTTTTTCGTATTTACAAATCAGGGGCTCGTTTTGCCACCAAAAAGTGTTTTTTTCTTTGATAGGTTCGTTAATAACAACGTGTTCTGGAAATAAATTTTTTAACTGTTCTTTTAAATCCATTATTTTTTCAATCCTAATTCTTTTAAACGCTCATCTAAAAATTCTCCTGCAGTGATGTCATCAAACTGTTTTGAATTGTTTTCGTCAATACAATTTTCTAAAACATCCAATTTCATTTCAGAAATTGGGTGCATAAAAAACGGAATTGAATATCTTGAGGTTCCCCACAATTCTCTTGGTGGGTTTATAACTCTGTGAATGGTAGATTTTAATTTGTTATTGCTGTGACGTGACAACATATCACCCACATTGATCATCAGTTCATCTGGCTCAGCCATGGCATCAATCCATTCTCCTTTGTGGTTTTGCACTTGCAATCCTTTACCTTGAGCTCCCATTAATAGCGTAATTAGATTTATATCTCCGTGAGCAGCAGCTCTTTCAGCGCCTTTTGGTTCGGTTTCAATTGGTGGATAATGAATTGGACGCAAAATACTATTACCATTTTTGATATAATTATCAAAATAAGTTTCTTCCAAATTCAAATGCAATGCCAAAGCACGCAAAACATATTTGGCAGTTTTTTCGAGCATTTTATAGGTTTCTTTTCCTACTTCATTGAATTTTGGCAACTCTTCAACAATCACGTTTGCTGGATATTCTGCTTCCAAAGCAGGGTTGTTTTCAACATATTGACCAAAATGCCAAAACTCTTTTAAATCACCTTCTTTTTTTCCTTTGGCAGCTTCTTTTCCAAAAGAAACATAGCCTCTTTGACCTCCTATACTAGGAATTTCATATTTTTCTTTGACTTCCAAGGGTAAATCAAAAAAGTTTTTTATTTCTGCATATAAATCAGTCACTAATTTATCATCCAAAAAATGACCTTTCAAGGCAACAAAACCTATATTTTCGTATGCATTTCCAATTTCTTCAATGAATTTTTGTTTTTTAGAAGGATCTTCAGATAAAAAATCAGCAAGATTTACGCTAGGTATGATATTCATGTGTTGTTTTTTAATTGGGCAATAAATTTAGTAAAAAAAATAGCGCGGGAGATTATTTTTTTGAAAACGGGATTAAATAACTCAATGTGTAATTAAAACCAAATCCAGTTCCGCTTTCAAAAATTTGGTTAAAACCAGGTGAAAAAAGAGTTTGGAAATTGTCAGGTTCTTTTACAAACATCATTACTTTATAGGAAACACTTGCGCTTACAAAAAAGTGCTTGAAAGTTTCAACTTTAAAACCTACCATCAATTCAGACCAATGCGAATTTAAATTATCAGTTTGCCCGCTAATAATAGGATTTGCAGGAAAATACGAAGTATTCACATTTGGCGTAAAATTATTTATTTTTTGTTCAAAAAAACTCAAACCATATCTGTATCCCACAAAAATCTCATTGTTCATGTCCAGCCAATTTTCATATGCATTGTAGTTGAAACCCATTCGAATATACGTCCCTTTTGCAGTAGAATTGGTATAATATTCTTGAGTTGTTTCTTCTTCAAAACCAATTTCAGTGGCAATAAATAATCTTTTTTTGATTCGGTAATCTGCTACCAATTCCAATCCGGTATAACTATCGCCAATAAAACCTTTGATGGGTTTGCTGATGTCTATTCCAATACGAATTCCGTAAGGAGATTTATAAACAATAGAATCTTTATCTGTTGATAAAGTATCAATCTTTTGTTCTTGAGCCACTGTTTCAGCAAGCACAAACATCGCAATAATGCTAATGAAATATTTGAACATGTGCTGCATTTTGATTCTTTATTGTTATAGTTGTCACCTCAAAATCAGCAATCCAAGTGTTGCTGGAAATGTAAGAAACTTCGTCAAAATTCACTTTGAATCCACAAGAACGAGAAACATAAATTTGCTGAGGGGTGTATTGAATTGTAAACTGATTCACCACATTTCCTTTTGAAAAATTATATACAGTTTCATTGGCAATCGAATTTAATGGAATTGAAATAGAATCTGTTGATTGATTCACTAAAATACTGTCTTTTCCTGCAGCCCAAACATATAATTGGTTCACATTTTTTAGTTGTGTTTTGTTGACATTGTCATAAAAACGCAAAACTAATTTGGGTGTAATGGGATTTAGAGTGCAAAAATCATCTTTTTCACAAGAAGTTATCACACAGAAAAGCACTAAAATAGTGAGTATTTTTTTCATATTAATCCTCTTCATCTTCATCAATCTCTTCCACTTCTACAATTTTATTAATTGCAGTTGCCAATTTAAAATCCAAATCTGTGACACCTCCTACATCATGAGTTGTTAGTTTTATTTCTAGCGTGTTATAGATATTTGTCCATTCAGGATGGTGGTTTAACGCTTCACATTCGAAAGCAATTCTGTTCATTGCAGACATGCAATCTTTGAAATTATCAAATTCAAAATCAGTAATTAATGCATCATTTTCATATTCCCAATCAATAAGTTTGACAAGTCTTTCTTCGATTTCTAATGTAGTAAGTTTTTTCATAATTCAAAAGTAGTAAAATACTTATTGAAAAACGATTTTTGAGGATTGATTTTCAAGCAATGAGTGAAGTGATTCGCTTTCTGCTAAAAATATTTTTTTTGTAGTTTTTCCAATATTTCCTGCTCGAATAATAACAGCAAAATTGTTTTCTGATGTTTTGTTGATAGGATTAATTTCTTATAAAAAAAAGGGATATTTTTTCTTCTTGTTATTTTCATTCAATTTTTTTAGGGTTTTTAGAGAATCTTATCTCTTTGATTGCACAATTATCAAATTTGGAAAATATTTTTTAATCAAAATCGTACCCATTTTCTATGATTGCTATTTCTTCTTCCGTAAAACCATACAATGTGAAAACCAATTGATCAATTTGGGCTACTAAAGTTGTTGTGCCTGATTTTGGGTTTTTGCTTTTTAATTTCAATGATTTTCGACAAAAAGACAGTAATTTGATTTTAAATTTCTTTATTTGGTTCAATTAAAAGTAATTTTAATAATGGTGCTTTATCAATTTGATAATTATTTCCTTGCATTTTACCCTTATGCTTTAACCAAAATTCAATCAAAGTTTAATTAAGTAAACCTGTTAAAAATTTTTGATTTAATCGACTTGTTTTTATTACATAAAATGTTACAAAAACAAAAACCGAGCATTGCTCGGTTTTATTAAGTGAAGTTTCACAAGTGATTGCTTGTTTTTTTCTTATTTTTTTTCAGCTTTGTCAGCAACAATTTTGTTTTCTCTGTTTGCTACTTCCCAAGCAGTATGGAAAACCAATTTTGTTCTGTTTTCTAACAATTCATAGTTAATTTTGTCAGGAGTATCTGTTGGTTTGTGATAATCAACGTGTGTTCCATTAAAATAAAAAATAATTGGCACGTTTAATTTTGCAAAATTATAATGGTCTGAACGAAAGTAAAAACGATTTGGATCGTTTTCGTCATTGTATTTATAATCTAAATTGATTTTTGTGTATTTTTTGTTGATTTCTTCAGACAACTTATGCAATTCAGTGCTCAATTTATCAGAACCAATCAAATACACATAATTTGGATCTGATTTGTGACGATCATCAATTCTTCCAATCATGTCAATGTTCAAATCACACACAGTATTTGAAATTGGAAAAATTGGGTTTTCAGTATAAAATTGCGAACCTAACAATCCTTTTTCTTCGCCAGTAACATGCAAAAATAAGATAGAACGTTTAGGTCCTTTTCCTTCTTTTCCAGCCATTTGAAACGCTTGCGCAATTTCTAACATTGCCACTGTTCCTGATCCATCATCATCAGCACCATTATAAATTTCTCCATTTTTAACGCCTTCGTGATCAAGGTGTGCTGAGATTATGACAATTTCGTCTGGTTTTTCTGTTCCTTTTATAAAAGCCACTACATTTTCAGAGTCTTTCAATGAAACTTGTCTTTTGCGTTTGTTTAAAAATTCCGCAGGAACTTTTTGAAAATAATCGTCAATACCAATTGGCGATGCAATTCCTTGACTCACATAAAAGTCTTTTAAATAGGCAATTGCTTTCTTTTGGCCTGGTTCGCCAGTATCTCTTCCTTCAAACTCATCAGAAGCATAAATAAATAAATGCTTTCCCAACTCTTTTGCAGTAATAGTTGCTGCATATTTTGCAGCATGGTCTATATTGGCAACTTCAGTAACTTTTTTGTTGGTTCCACAGGCGCTCAATACAAGTGCAATAGCAATAAAAAGAATTTTTTTCATAAAATAATGACTGTTTAATTGTGGTTATAACTTTATTTTTCAAAAGTAAGGAAAAAATGCAACAATGTATTAATTTAACAATGTATCAATGTATAAGTGTTTAAATAAATAATTAAATAATGAAGGGTTTAATCGTTGAACAATTAAACCCTCACATCTTTATACAATTAAACCCCCTATGGAGTATAGTTTTTTCTTTTTGGACCTTGCAAATCATGCATTTTTCTATTTCCGATGGTAACTTTTAATTCTGAAGTTGTTGCCCAATCCCAAGGACTTAAATTTTTAAGTTCTGGCGATCTTAATTCGTGGGCTACAACAACTTTAAAGTTCAAAACGGTAGCCGTTTTTTTCACATCCCATACATTTGTGTTTTTAGCCTCCGGCCCAGTTACACGTTGCTGAGAAAAGACATTTCCTCCGAAAAACATCAAAAAAATAATTCCTAATTTTCTCATAATAATTTCCTTTTGAGTAAGATATTTTCTATTTCAAAGATAGAAAACTAAAGAAAGTGGAGATGTTAAAAAATACTAAATTTCTTTAATATTTTATTTCATATTATGAATTATGTAATAAATTAACTTAAATTCAAGCTAAATTTAATAATATTTAGTAAAAAACCGTTTTCGATATGAATAATTTTAGATATCCTTTTATTATTATGGTTGTTCTAATTTTTAAATTTTGGAGAATGGCAGTTTGCAAAGTTTGAATTACCTGACCTTTAGGCAACTTACAAAAAAGGACCAAATTCTTGGGTAGTTTTATGCTTTGAAAAGTAGTTTCAAAAAAAGGAAAAAGTAAGAATTGAATTTAAATAATTCTGACTAGCGGTTTACAAATATTATTTCATGACAAATTGTTGTAAAGTTTTGTCAAAACGAATCATTTCATCAGGAAATAACTTTTCAAACATATTTTTATCAATCAATTGTTGTGGAGTGCCTGTATGAAATTCATTTTCGATCATTAGGGCTATTTCGTCCGAAAATTTGATTGCTAAATTCACTTCATGTGTTGAAATGAGAATGGTTTTTGAAGTTTCAGCCACCAATTTTTTCAATACTTTAAAAATCTTTAAAGTATGGTGTAAATCCAAGTGTGCAGTGGGTTCATCAAGTATAATCAAAGGCGTATCTTGAGCCAAAGCACGAGCAATAAAAACACGTTGCAATTGTCCATCACTCAATTCATAAAAACGATTATGTTTTAAATGTTGAATTTCAGTAAGTTGCATGGCGTTATCTATACTAGTAATGTCGGTTTCAGATAATGTATCAACCCAATTTGTATAAGGCTGTCTTCCAAGTGCAATCAATTCGAAAACAGTAAGTTGACTTTCGGGCAATCGTTCTGTAAGCACTAAACTTACACAAGTTGCCAAACTCTTATTTGTATAACTTTTTAACGCCTTTTGTTGGATAAAAGCACTCCCTTTTAAAGGTTGTTGAATGTTGGAAAGCGTGCGTAGTAAGGTCGATTTTCCAATACCATTTTTGCCAAGAAGCGTGACAAATGTTCCTTTTTGAATATTAAAGTTGATGTTTTCGCTCACAACAGTTTGTGTCTTTTTTGAAGCGTAGCCAATGCTAAGATTTTCGGTATGTAAAATGTTGTTTTTCATAACAATATATTCAAAATTAAACTACGAGTTTCTTTTTTCTGATGAGTAACCAAATTACTATAGGCGCACCAAAAAGTGAGGTAATCGCATTGATAGGCAGGGTATATTCGCTTGTTGGCAATTGGGCAATCACATCACAAATAAGCAACACAATGGCACCAATCAACGCAGTTGCAGGCAACAAAGTTTTGTGGTTTGAGGTTCCAAAAAATAAACGTGCTAGGTGAGGGACTGCCAATCCTACAAAAGCTATTGGACCTGAAAAAGCGGTAATAACACCAGTTAATAAACTGGTAATTAATAAAATAATATTCCTGCTTTTTTGAATGTGAATTCCCAAACTTTTAGCGTAGTTTTCGCCTAAAAGCAAACTATTTAAGGGTTTGATTATTGGAAAAATGGCACACATTCCAACAGTATAAAAAATGCCAAAAATAAGGAGTTCATTCCAACTTAAATTGCCCAAACTACCAAAACTCCAAAATAAGAATTGTTGCAATTGGGTAGCTTCACTAAAATAAGATAAGACACTAATAATTGCGGATGCAAAACTGCCAAACATTAATCCAATAATCAAAATAGACATTGTATTTCTCACACTATTGGCTGCGAAAATTACTGCTGATAATACTAAAAATGCGCCTAAACTTGCAGCAATTGGTAATGTCCAATGTGTAATGGCTGATGAAGCCAAAAATCCTCCAAACAAACTAGCACTCAACAATAAAAAAGCAACACCCAAACTTGCGCCTGAGGAAATTCCCAGTACAAAAGGACCTGCTAACGGATTTCTGAACAAGGTTTGCATCAACAAACCACTCACAGAAAGTCCTGAGCCAACCATCACAGAAGTAATTGCTTTCGGAATTCGGAAATTCAACACAATTATTTCCCAACTTTCTTTACTAGCATTTTTGCCCAAAAGAACAGCTATAATATCCTGAATTGGAATCATAACAGAGCCCAAACTGATGTTTAAAAAAAATGATACGATCCCTAAAACTGAGAGTATTAAAAAGTTTTTTTTGTAAGATGGGTTATTCATATTATGAGTTCAATGGTATTCAATTTTTTTAATTTTTACTTTTTTATGCTACATATTCATTTAAAAAAGCAACTAATTTTTCAATAGCCAAACCTCTATGGGAAATACGATTTTTGTCTTCTGAAGTCATTTCCGCAAAAGATTGTTTAAATCCAGTTGGTTGAAAAACTGGATCGTATCCAAAACCTTGGGTGCCTTTTTTTTTAGTGAGGATTATTCCTTTACAAATACCTTCAAAAAAATACTGAATTCCATCTAAATTGAGACAAATCACAGTTCTGAATTGTGCATTTCTATTCTTAACACCAACCACTTCAGAAAGCAATTTTTTCATATTATTTTCAGCATTTCTTGGCTCTCCAGCATATCTTGCTGAATATACTCCTGGTTTTCCATTCAAAGTTGCTACTTCCAAGCCAGTATCATCACTAAAACAATTCATTCCATATTTTTGAGTTATAAAATCAGCTTTTAAAGCGGCATTTCCTTCCAAAGTTGTGGCTGTTTCTTCAATCTCTTCCTCACAATTAATGTCTTTTAAACTCACTAATTGTATCGAGTTTGGCAACATTTCTTGCACTTCTTTCAGTTTGTGGGCATTGTTGGTAGCAAAAACCAGAGTCATCTATTATTTTTTAAAAGGCAAAACTAAACAAATTTTTAAGGGTATCTGTTGTTTCTATTGTTACATTAATACATTTTTACATTGAAACATTATCTTATTGATTATGATAAGGCTCATTTTTTAAAATAGTAAATGCTCTATACAATTGTTCAATCACAAAAACTCGAATCATTTGATGCGAAAAAGTCATTTTTGATAGAGAAATTTTACCACTTGCTTTTGTATAGACTGCATCCGAAAAACCATAAGGACCACCAATTATCAAGACCAATTGTTTGGCGCCTGCATTCATTTTTTTTTGTAAAAAATTAGAAAATTCAACAGATTTAAATTGACTGCCATTTTCATCCAACAAAATCAATTCATCTGTAGGTTGTAATTTGCTGAGAATGAGTTCGCCTTCTTTTTCTTTTTGTTGTGATTCGCTTAAATTCTTTGCATTTTTGATGTCTTGAATTACTTCAAACTCAAATTTGATATAGTGTTTTAATCGTTGTTGGTATTCTTCCATCAAAGATTGCAAGGCTTTGTTGTCTGTTTTCCCGATGGCAAGCAATTTGATTTTCATATCGCAAAATTACTAATTATGCCATATGAATTTGTATTTTTACCTCGAACAAACAAAATTATATGATTTCAAAAGGTCAATTTGATAAAGAAATAGCCTTGATTATCGAAAATGCCATCAGAGAAGATGTTGGTGATGGTGATCACAGTTCACTTTCTTGCATTCCAAAAGAAGCCACAGGCAAAGCAAAATTGCTGGTGAAAGATTCAGGAATCATTGCAGGTGTTGCCTTTGCAAAACAAGTTTTCGAATATGTAGATGCCAATTTAATAGTAGAAACGTTTATCAATGATGGTCAAAAAGTAGCTTTTGGGGATAATGTTTTTCATGTATATGGAAGTTCACAATCCATCTTAAAATCAGAACGTTTGGTGCTCAATGCCATGCAAAGAATGAGTGCAATTGCTACCAAAACAGCTCAGTTTGTAGATTTATTAAAAGGTACAAATACTAAAATTTTAGACACTAGAAAAACGACTCCAGGCATTCGTGCACTCGAAAAATGGGCTGTAACAATTGGAGGAGGAGAAAACCACAGATTTGCCTTATATGACATGATCATGCTAAAAGACAATCATATTGATTTTTCAGGTGGAATTTCGGCAGCGATTAACAAAACAAAGGCATATTTAAAAGTAAACAATCTCGATTTAAAAATCATTGTAGAAGCTAGAAATCTGGAAGAAATTCAAGAAATTCTAACTCACGAAGGCATTTGTAGAATTCTTATAGATAATTTTAGTTTCGAAGATACCAGAAAAGCAGTGGATTTGATTGGCAATAAATGTTTGACAGAATCCTCAGGAGGCATCAACGAAAACACCATAAGAACATATGCAGATTGCGGTGTGGATTATATTTCATCTGGCGCTTTAACCCATTCTGTGTATAATATTGATTTGAGTTTGAAAGCTTTTTAGAGTGGCAAAGTGGCAAAGTAGTAAAGTGTGTAAGAATTGAAATAGAATAAAATTTGCTATGAAAAACATTTAAATAATTATTAGTTTAGCAAAAATCAATGCTTTTGGTTACTGAAATTTATAAGGTTATAAAGGAATATCCAAAAGAATAATTATTTGGTTTAAGTTCTCAAATGAGCAGGAGTGCAGTTTCAATACTCATTAATATTGCTGAGGGTTTTAGATGAAATGGCTTAAACGATTTTATTCGATTTTTAAATATTTCAATATTATCACTTTTTAAAATATAAACTCAAAAAGAGGTATCCTATAATTTAAATTTTATTGATAAAGTTGAATTTGAAGATTTATTTACATCAACAAAAAAATTTGAACAAATTTTGTCAAGCTTGATAAGGAGTCTAAAAGTAAAAAAAGATGACTAAATTTCAATCAAACAATTATAAAGAATTAGAGATGAAATATAAATTAAATAAAAGTTGCTAATAATTTCTTTGCAACTTTGCCAATTTGTGAAAATATAACTTAAAAAAAATGTCAAAAGAAGTAGAAGAACAACTCTTAAAAATACCAATTCTCAACTGGATTGTGAAGTTTGGGAAAAAAATAAAGATTCCAAGATTGGAAGGTATGTCTTTATATGATGTTCTTGAATTGTATGTGATTGGCATCATCAAAGGTGCACTTACGTCAAGAGCAGGAGGTATTGCGTTTAGTTTTTTTATGGCGATTTTTCCTTTTTTCCTGTTCATTTTAACGCTTATTTCCTACATTCCTATTGATGGTTTTCAAGGGGAATTATTTACTTTTATTAGAGGTGTATTACCCCCAAAAACCTTTGAAGCAGTTCAAGTTGTTTTGGGCGATATTATTAATAATCAGTATGGAGGATTATTGTCTTTCGGATTTATTTTGTCTATTTTTTTAATGACAAATGGCGTCAATGCTATTTTTGGTGGATTTGAATATTCCTATCATATTAAAGAGTTTAGAAACGTTTTTAGAACGTATTTTGTGTCTTTAGGTGTTTCTTTGTTGATGTCATTTTTTTTGATAATAACCATCACATTAACCATTTTATATCAAGTGGCACTTATAAAAATTAATTATAAAGGTTGGCTAAATACAGATGATTTAAACCTATTTTATTATGGTAAAAACATGTTGTTTTTATTCATGATTTATACACTAGTTGCGCTTTTATTTCGCTATGGAACCAAGCAAGGAAAAGAGACTAAATTCTTTTCAGCAGGTGCTATTTTGACAACTGTTCTTTCGTTATTTTCCTTTTATTTATTTGGAATTTATGTACTGACATTTGCGCAATACAATCAATTGTATGGCTCAATAGGAACGCTTTTAATATTGATGTTGTTCATTTGGTTAAACGCCATTATTCTCTTGTTAGGGTTTGAATTGAATGCTTCTTTGTATTCACTGAAATGGCAAAATAAAACCAAAAAACGACTTGAGAATATTTAGGTTTTAACGATATTTGCAGAGTTAATGTATCGATGAATTAATGTACCAATTTATCAATAATTTAAATTGAAACTCAGCTAATTTGATATTTTTGAAATGAATAAAAGCACGATTTTTAAAGTAAACAATTAATTTAAAACAGAAATTTGAAAGTGTTTAGTTTAGCGTATTTAACTAAAGACTAAAAACTAAAGACTAAAAACTGATTCATGAAACCAAGCATTCCAAAAGGAACAAGAGATTTTTCACCAACAGAAGTTGCTAAAAGAACGTATATTATCAATACCATTAAAACTGCTTTTGAAAACTTCGGATTTCAGCCAATTGAAACGCCAAGTTTTGAAAATTCAGAAACCTTGATGGGCAAATATGGGGAAGAAGGTGATCGATTGATTTTTAAGATTTTGAATTCTGGAGATTTTTTAGATAAAGCAACTGAGCAATTTTTGTCAGATAAAAACAGTCTAAAACTCACTCCACAAATTTCTGAAAAAGCATTGCGTTATGACTTGACAGTGCCTTTTGCAAGATATGTAGTGCAACATCAAAATGATATTACGTTTCCTTTCAAACGCTATCAAATTCAGCCAGTTTGGCGTGCAGATCGTCCTCAAAAAGGACGTTTTAGAGAGTTTTATCAGTGTGATGCTGATGTGGTTGGAAGCAATTCTTTGTGGCAAGAAATTGATTTTATCAAATTGTATGACACCATTTTTTTAAATTTAGGTTTAAAAGGAACTACCATTAAAATTAATAATCGCAAAATCCTTTCTGGAATCGCGGAAGTGATTGGTGCATCAGACAAACAGATTGATTTTACAGTCGCTTTAGACAAACTCTATAAAATTGGCAAAGAAGGTGTTGAAAAAGAAATGATTTCTAAAGGAATTTCGCAAGAGGCCATCGAAAAAGTGCAACCTTTGTTTGAATTTTCTGGTGATAATATGGATAAAATATCATCCTTAGAAAACCTTTTAATCACCTCAGAACAAGGTAAAAAAGGTTTAGAAGAACTGCGATTTGTCATTAATGCCATCAATGAATTGGGTTTGCAAGCTACTGATTTAGAATTAGATATTACTTTAGCCCGAGGTTTAAACTATTATACAGGTGCTATTTTTGAGGTTGCTGCTCCTAAATCCGTAAGCATGGGTTCAATTGGTGGTGGAGGAAGATATGATGATTTGACAGGGATTTTCGGATTAAAAGATGTTTCTGGAGTTGGGATTTCCTTTGGATTGGATCGAATTTATTTGGTTTTAGAAGAACTGAATTTATTTAAAAAAGTAGCTTTGCCAAAACCAAAAGTATTGTTTTTAAATTTTGGCAATCAAGAAGCCTTCTATTGCATGAAAGCCATTACTGTATTGAGAAAAAAAGGAGTTAAATCAGAATTATACCCAGAGGCTGCAAAACTAAAAAAACAACTGAATTATGCTGACAAACGCGAAATTCCTTTTGTGGTCATTATAGGTTCTCAAGAAGTAGCACAACAAGTTTTTACATTAAAAAATATGATTTCTGGCGAACAGACTATTTGTTCTTTATCTGAATTATTTGATTTAGTAAATAAATAAAGTCTTAAATTTGCATTTCTAAATTAGATAATGAAATGTTTGAATTGCGAACTAACATGAACGATGAAACCATCAACGAAATAGGGGAAAATCACATTGGAACTTCAGCTCAAAATCCAATTAGAGCTGATGCTTTTGATCTCTCTGACCAAGAAAAAATAGATAAAATCCAAGAAAGTGTGAAAGATATTTTATACACTTTGGGAATGGATTTGACAGACGATAGTCTTCAAGGAACTCCAAGAAGAGTGGCAAAAGCGTTTGTAAATGAGCTTTTTATGGGATTGAATCCTAAAAATAAACCAAAACCATCCACATTTGAAAATAACTATAATTATGGTGAAATGTTGGTAGAAAAAAATATTGTCGTGTATTCTACTTGCGAACATCATTTATTGCCTATTATTGGACGTGCACATGTGGCATATATTTCTAATGGAAGAGTCATTGGTTTGTCAAAAATGAACAGAATTGTGGAGTATTTTTCCAAAAGACCTCAAGTGCAAGAGCGTTTAACGATGCAAGTGGTACAAGCCATGCAAGAAGTATTAGATACTCAAGATGTAGCTTGTGTGATTGATGCAAAGCATTTGTGTGTAAATTCTCGAGGAATAAAAGACATTGAAAGTAGCACTGTAACTGCTGAATTTGGAGGAAAATTCAAAGAAGCTGCCACCAAAAGTGAGTTTTTAGATTATCTAAAATTAGAAACGAAGTTTGAGTAAGTTGCAGGCAGAAGGACTAAGACTAAGACTAAGAAAAAGACGAAGGCAAAAAGAGGAAAAGATAAAAGATAAAAGAAAAGAGAATAAAAAGTAACTTCTAATATCTAACCTCTAACCAAAACCAAAACCACCAACCAACTCGATGAGTCAAATAACCACCAGTACTTTTTTTAAAGTAGCAACATTTTCTAATAAATTTTGGGCGTTTACTCAAATGCAATTGGGTCATTTTGGAATGAAGCAGGTTACTGGACTGAAATTTTATAAGATTTTAGGTTCAGGAGCAGAGAATGGTTTTAGTGCCATTCCGAATTTTGGCACTTATGTCCTTTTCTGTGTTTGGGAGTCAGAAGCATTTGCAACCACTTTTTTCGAAGAAAATACTTTTTTCAAAAACTACCAAAAACGAAGTAGTGAACATGTTACTGCTTATCTGAATTCCGCTGAAGCGCATGGTTTTTGGGATGGCGCACAACCTTTTCAAAAAACAGCCACTTTAGCCAAAGATAAACCTGTTGTGGTCTTGACAAGAGCACGCATTCGTTTCCGAAAATTGTGGTCTTTTTGGAGTAAAGTGGGCACTGTAAGTCAAAGTTTGGAGGGCTATGATGGATTGGTATTGTCTATTGGAGTAGGAGAATGGCCTTTGATTCAGCAAGCGACCATCAGTATTTGGAAAACCCAATCAGAAATGATGGACTATGCCTACAAAAATCCAAAGCACAAAGAAGTAGTCTTATTGACCCGAAAACTTAACTGGTATCAGGAAGAACTATTCGCACGATTTGTTCCCTATAAATTCCTCGGAACTTGGGGCGGAAAGCCTGTTGAGGTTTAAAATACAAAGTTTCGAATTCAAAAGTTACAATTGGTTTTACTATTTTAGTTGTAAAAGATTTTTTTTATATATGCTAGGGTAAGATTTATAAATGCTAAAGCAAGATTTCTAAATTTCGATAGCTTATAATTAGAAAACTAACACCATTAGGAATCTTATTTATATTAACCCGTTGGGTGCAATCTCTCATATACCACAGAAACTTAAGTATGAAGGCTAACGTAAAATTCGTAACTTTTTGCTTATTAATTTTAGCTCTTTGTAAGACCGTTTTTCAAAGTGTTGCTAACTAAGTAAGTACGAGCGCAATCCTGGTTGAAATGTTTCTGATAATTTGGAAACCATGTCTTTTACTGGATGTCTTTCATTTTTTTCAATTTTGCTCAATGTTGATTGATCAATGTCAAGAAATGCGACAAGTTTCCTTAAAGGCATTTCATGCTCTTCTCTTAAAACCCTTATGTATTCTCCAAACGTTTCCATATCTCTTTAGAAAATTATTTCTTGACAAATTTGTCAAACAATTCTGGGGTATCAAAATTTAAAACTCTTTATTTATTAATAATATTTTGTGGGCGGGAAGAACAGGCTCTTTTGTTTTTTTAACGTTAGCATTGCGTGTCGGCAAAAACCAAATGTGCCATTTTCGCGGTGGGCTTTTGGTATGTTGCACAAAGGAAAAATGTTTGCGAAGGCGGGGATTGATAGCACATTCCTTGCCCTACGCACAAAGTTTATAGAAAGTATAAAAGTTTAAATTACGCACATTAGCTCGCCTTTTCGTAAACATAATGTTAGCGGTAGTATTTTCTCATTGTTCAGTTTTTAAGATTTTAATATCCTCAATTAACTGCTGCATCTCCAAAGTTAGTGTTCCGTTATAGATACCACGAATGCGTTTGGTCTTGTCCACCAAAACAAAATGCTCTGTGTGTAAAAATTCGGTACTATCTTTACTAAATCCTATATCTTCTTCGGCAAAATAAGATTGTCTTGCTAATTTGTAGATGTCTGCTTTGTTTCCTGTTAAGAAATACCAACTCTGATTTTCAATTTCGTTTTGTTTTTTGTATCTTTTTAGAATGTGCGGTTTGTCTATCCAAGGTGTTACAGAGTAAGATAAAAAAACAATGCTTTTGTCTGTTGTTAAGTTGTCGGTTACAATTTTTAAATTCTTTGTCATTGTTGGACAAATACTACCGCAAGAAGTGAAAATAAAATTAGCGATATGAATTTTACCTTCAACTGTTTTCTGATTGATTAAAACGCTGTCTTGATTTAAAAGTGAAAAATTATCAATTTTATGAGTAATTTTTCTATTCACCTCAGACTTTTTGGTTACAAAAATCGGTGTAAATGTGGGTTCATTGTAATAGGGTAAAGCAATTTTTTCTTTCCCGCTTTGGTTACAACATACTAATAAAAAACTACTTAACAACAAATATGCTATCCGATACATTTCTACAATTTTTAGTTCCTAACAATCCATATCTTTTTCCGTCAATTATTACATAATTGGTTCTAATTTTACCATTGTCATACCACATTTTTTGTGTTCCGTTTTCTTGTCCATTTTTAAAGTTGGCTAAATGAATTAATTTGCCTTCAATATTCCATTCTTTCATTTCTCCCTCGTAGGCATCATCTTTGGCTATAAACTCAAATTTTTTGTTGCCATTTTCCCAGTATGCTATCTGTTTTCCATTCTTTCTTCCATTGAGATAATTTCGTTGTTCCATTATTTTTTTTGTGGCATACCATTTTTTAGAAACGCCATTTTGTAAGCCACCAGAATAGGCTTCCAACAAAATGGTGTCTCTATTCACAGGATTTAATTCATACAAGTAGCCTGAATATTTGTTATGATTTAACAAAATTGTATCACTTTTAAATGAAATATTTGAGGAAGATTTTAGCACATAAACTTTGGGAATGCTTTGGTTTGGTAATAAAACTTCTTTTGTTTTGCTATCTGAACAAGAACAAAGCAAAAGAAGTAAATTAACATAAATAATCGTCTTCATTATCGGGTAACTGTTCCAGGTGTTCCGTAGTAGCCGTTTCCGTTCAGATAAGGTGCATCTGCTGTAAAATGATAATGATAAATTCCATTAGGAAAATCTAACGTGGCGTGTGTGTGTCCATGATAAATATCTAAATCACTGCTGATTACAGTAGTTCCGTTTTCCTCGTGCGGACCATATACAGGGAAGCCATCTAACAAAAAACCCATTAAACCCGACTTTGTAGATTTGATGGTTGTTAAATACAAAGGTTCTACGTGATAATGATATTGGCTTGTTGCTGTTGGGTGTCCGTTATATTTATCAAAGCTCGCAATTTCCCTAGTCAATACCTGATTATTTGGTCCCGCATATTGATTGTAAAGCGCAACGCCATTTAATGCAACGCCAATCGCTCCTAATGGCGTAGCTATGTGGTTAGAAGCAACAACTGGATTTAAAGGAATCTTGAAAGTAAAATTTTGTGTTGCTATCCTATTAGGATTTTGTACAAATGTAAAACCCAGAGGTGTTGTCCCGCTGTATGCTTCATAGAGAGCGTTATTGACTGGATAGTACGGACTTTTATGGTCGGGTAATCCGTCAGTCTTTATGGTAATATATGTGCCGTCATTGGTAATGCTTGATGCACCATATATTTTTGCGTAAACTGCTGGAACAGTATTGTTTACTGTCGTGGGAGTCATTGTATCGTCATCTTTATTACAAGATGAAATAGTTGCAACTGCAATAATTGCAAGAAAGTAGCTTTGGATTTTATTCATACTTTTATTTTTTTTTATTAAATTTAGCGTTGCACTGCTAAAACTATGAAAGGTTTAATTTGATTGTTGCTTTTTTTGATGTGTAAGTCAAATATTACCGATAACGTCAGACTGTGAAAAAACCTCACAATCCTCTCAACAAATATATCAAAAAGTTTGTTTAAAAGTGATTTTTTTGGTATTTTTAAACATGCACCATATCCAAGAAATTCCTCATAATCAGCAACAAATGGCCAGCTTAAAAGATAAAATCAGCACAGATAATCCCGTGCGGTTTATCGATGCTTTTGTGAGCTTCATAAACCTCAAAAAAGTGGGTTTTGAACCTAAAACGCTAAAAACCGAAGGGCGACCGAGTTTTCAAACAGAAGTGTTCCTTAAACTCTATTTATACGGCTATCTCAATGGCGTTCGTAGTTCAAGACGACTTGAAAAAGAATTCTTTCGAAACATTGAAGTGCAGTGGCTTTTGGAAGATATACGCCCCAATTATCTCACGATTTGCGATTTTCGTAAAGACAATCCAAAAGCACTCAAACAACTTTTTAAATTATTTGTGTCTTTTTTGAAAGATGCTGAGCTTATTGCTGACGATTTACAGTATAAAGAAAAAAAGGGTGTATAAATCAATGCTAGATGCTGTGAGCTACCCAAAAATTCAGTCATTTAAAAACAACAAACTCAAAAGCATAAAAAAAATCCGTAAAACAGTGATTTGCGCTACGGATTTTAAAAAAGTTTTATAGGATAACAATTACTTCACCACCCAATTGCCACTGTCTAGTAATGGAATGGCTTGTTTGAATTTTACTTCTTTTTCTTCACCAGTCATCACATTTTTGATAGTTACTTTTTCATTTCTACCAATTTTTGGTTGTTCTCGTACAATCGTTTCAACAGGGGCTTGTTGCTGTTGTCTAGAGTTTGCAATGGCTTTTTCAGTGCTATTTTGAACTTCTGCTTTGCTCGTATTCAAACGTTCTCTTTTTTGTTGACGCGCTTCCGAAATCTGATTGGTGTCTTGTGTTGGTAATTCGCCTTTAAATAAGAATGACAATACTTCTTTATTGATTTCATCTACTGTCAATTTAAACAATTCAAAAGCTTCAAATTTATAGATTAACAATGGGTCTTTTTGTTCGTAAGAAGCATTTTGAACAGATTGTTTTAAGTCGTCCATTTTGCGCAAATGCTCTTTCCAGTTTTCATCAATAATGGCTAAGGTGATGTTTTTTTCAAAATCGGTAATCAAGCTTTTTCCTTGCGTTTCATAAGCTTCTTTTAAGTTGGTGACTACTTGCAATGATTTGATACCATCTGTAAAAGGTACCACAATGCGTTCGTAACGATCACCCTCGTTTTCATACACCCCTTTGATTACAGGATATGCCAAAACTGCATTTTTCTCAATCTTGGTTTTGTAATGCGATGTTACAATTTCATACAATTTGTCTGTAATTTCTTTTTCTGATAGTTTTTCAAAATCAGCCTCTGTTATAGGAGAACTCATGGACGAAAAACGAATCAATTCAAACTCAAAATTCTGGAAATCTTTAACCGCTTTGTTTTTAATTACAATCGATTCACAAGTTTCATAAATCATATTTGCAATATCAACCTGCAGACGTTTTCCATCCAATGCATTTCGTCTTCTTTTATACACAAATTCACGTTGAGAATTCATGATATCATCATATTCTAACAATCGCTTACGGATGCCAAAATTGTTTTCTTCTACTTTCTTTTGGGCACGTTCTATAGATTTGGTAATCATGGAATGTTGGATCACTTCGCCTTCTTTCAATCCCATTCTGTCCATCATTTTGGCAATTCTGTCAGAACCAAATAAACGCATCAAGTTGTCGTCCAAAGCCACATAAAATTGTGATGAACCCACATCTCCTTGACGTCCAGCACGTCCTCTCAACTGTCTATCAACACGTCTTGAGTCATGACGCTCTGTACCAATAATCGCCAAACCACCCGCTTTTTTTACGTCTTCTGTCAACTTGATGTCTGTTCCACGCCCAGCCATGTTGGTTGCAATGGTTACCACGCCAGGTTTTCCTGCTTCAGCCACAATATCTGCTTCACGTTTGTGTAATTTTGCATTCAAAATATTGTGTGGGATTTTGCGCATTTGTAGCATTCTTCCTAACAATTCTGAGATTTCTACGGAAGTTGTTCCCACTAAAACGGGTCTTTTTTCGGATACTAATTTTACAATATCGTCAATAACTGCGTTGTATTTTTCACGAGAAGTTTTGTAGACCAAATCTTCTTTGTCATCTCTTGTAACAGGTTTGTTGGTCGGAATTTCAACAACATCTAGTTTATAAATTTCCCAAAATTCGCCAGCTTCAGTCACTGCAGTTCCAGTCATACCAGCTAATTTACGGTACATTCTAAAATAATTTTGAAGTGTAACAGTAGCAAAAGTTTGAGTAGCATCTTCGATTTTTACGTTTTCTTTGGCTTCAATGGCTTGATGCAATCCGTCTGAATAACGACGACCATCCATGATACGACCAGTTTGCTCATCAACTATCATCACTTTGTTTTCCATGACTACATATTCCACATCTTTTTCAAAAACGGTGTAGGCTTTTAATAATTGATTCATGGTGTGAATTCGCTCACTTTTGATGCTAAAATCGCGGTATAATTCTTCTTTTTGAGAAGCTTTTTCTTCTGCACTTCCTTCTGATTGGTCAATTTGTCCCACTTTTACGCCAATATCTGGCAAAACAAAGAAGTTGTCATTTTTTGTAATTTCTGACAAATGCGCAATTCCTTTGTCAGTCAAATCAATTTGATTGTTTTTCTCCTCCACCACAAACCACAAATCTTCGTCCACTTCTGGCATCAATTTGTTGTTATCTTGCATGTAGTGATTTTCGGTTTTTTGCAACAATTGTTTGATACCTTCTTGAGATAAAAACTTAATCAAGGCTTTATTTTTAGGCAAACCTCTATAAACTCTCAATAATAAAAAGCCTCCTTCTTTGTCTTTTCCTTCCGAAATCAATTTTTTAGATTCTGCCAAAACACCTACTAAATGTTTGCGTTGCAATTCCACCAAATCAGCTACCAAAGGTTTTAGTTCGTTGAACTCATGTCGATCACCTTGATGCACAGGTCCAGAAATAATCAAAGGCGTTCTTGCATCGTCAATCAGCACAGAATCTACCTCATCAATAATGGCATAATTGGGCGCTCTTTGCACCAAATCATCTTTAGAGCTTGCCATGTTATCACGCAAATAATCAAACCCAAATTCATTATTTGTTCCGTACGTAATATCAGCATTGTACGCTTTTCTACGTGCGTCAGAATTTGGTTGATGATAATCTATACAATCTGTAGAAAGTCCGTGAAACTCAAAAATTGGACCCATCCAAGCACTATCACGTTTTGCTAAATAATCGTTGACAGTTACTAAATGAACTCCTTTTCCTGAAAGCGCATTCAAATAAACAGGTAGTGTTGACACCAATGTTTTTCCTTCACCAGTCATCATTTCAGCAATTTTTCCCTGATGTAAAACAGATCCACCAATTAATTGCACGTCATAATGAATCATGTCCCATGTCACAGGTTTTCCTGCAGCATCCCAAGAATTTGCCCAAAACGCTTTATCATTTTTTAGAGTAATATGAGCTCTTTTTACTGATAATTCGCGGTCAAAAGGAGTAGCAGTTACTTCAATTTCTTCATTTTTTACAAAACGAATGGCAGTTTCTTTGATTACTGCAAAGGCTTCTGGCATGATTTCCATTAAAACTTCTTCAGAAGCCTTGTAAGAGGTATCTTTCAAAGCATCAATTTCAGTATAAATTTCTTCTTGGCGATCAATAGTTGCTTTTTTTGCCTCCTCTTCTAATTCAATAATTTTGTCTTCAAAATCTTTGGTTGCTGCTTTTAATTTATCTTTAAACTCTTGCGTTTTTGCTCTTAAAGCATCGTTTGAAAGATAAGAGATTTCGGATTCAAATTTTTTTACACCATTTACTATGGGTTGTAAACTTTTTAAATCCTTTTGTTGTTTGTCTCCAACAAAAAACTTAATTACTGAATTTAAAATATTCATTTTGTTTGTTTTAGTTCAATTAAAAAGACAATTGAAATTTATGGTTATACATCAACACAAAATATCTTGAAAAAAAGTTTTTCTAGTGTATCATGAAACAAAAAAAAGCCTCTTGAGAGACTTTGTTTTATTTTTTAATATTCATCCTCGTTCCAAAGATAATCCTCTTCAGAGGGATAATCTGGCCAAATCTCAATGATAGAGTCATAAGGCTCTTCTTCATCTTCGATATCTTGTAGGTTTTCTACAACCTCAAGAGGCGCACCAGTTCTAATTGCATAATCTATCAGTTCATCTTTGGTTGCTGGCCAAGGCGCATCTGCTAAATAAGATGCTAATTCTAATGTCCAATACATTTCTTAACTTTTAATTTTTGTACAAAAATAATTTTTTTAACCAATTAAGCAAGTCTTTTTTAAGAAATATAATTAATAAAAAAAGAACGTGCTAAATTTTTTCAGGAATCCATTTGATTTCCTTTACAGAAAGCTCTTTTGACAACTTTCGTGCCAATACAAAAAGGTAGTCAGAAAGTCTATTTAAATATTTTAAAATGGTGCTATTAAGATGTTCATATTCGTTTAAAGCAACAGATAGGCGTTCTGCACGTCTGCAAACGCATCTTGCAACGTGACAGAATGACACAGCAACGTGACCACCGGGCAAAATAAAATGTGTCATCTGTGGAAGTTCAGCATCCATTTTATCAATTTCATTTTCTAAATAAAGAATTGATTTTTCATCCACTTTTGGGATATTCAATCGTTCATTGCCATTTACTAAAGTTTCTTTTTCAGGAGGTGTAGCTAACATAGCTCCCAAAGTGAACAAATCGTGTTGAATTTTCAACAAAGATTGTTTGATTTCTTGACTTATTTCTTGGTCTTTGATTAAACCAATATAAGAATTGAGTTCGTCAACAGTGCCATAACTTTCAATACGTAAATTATTTTTCTGAACTCTTGTGCCACCAAAAAGTGCAGTAGTACCTTTATCGCCCGTTTTTGTATATATTTTCATAATGATTTTATTGAAAATTAAAAGTAGTAAAGTTACAAAGATTGTTGGCTAAAAAAGTATTAAACTCGAATTTTAAAATGTTCTTTGACTTGCTTTCTTCTGAAGAAAACCAACCCAAAATAAAATACATCAATAGTAACAATTGCTTGGTTGTTTTTGCATATTGATTTCCATTTTTGGAATGATTTAGAGTTTGAATGTATTCCATGAATGACAAAGAATATTTGTGATGAATTTGGAATTGCTTCGTCAAACATAAAATTTTTTATAGTATTGAAATACAATAATTTATAATTGTTATCTAAACTATTTTCTAATTCTTTAGAATTTGTGTAAAGTTGATTAATTTTAAAATAATTACAGATATTAGATAGGATTTTTTCTTCTTTTTTGGGTAGATTTTGTACCGCTAAAAAGTCATTTTTAAGTGCTAATTCTTTTGATTTTTGATACAAACCTTTCGTAACAAAATCAAATACAAAAGGCGAATGTACTCCATGTTGATTGGTGGAAGTTGCTAAAAATTGAATTCGAGAAACGAGTTTGAAAAACAGTGTAATAATCATCAGATTTAAAGTGCAAAAATAGTATCTATTTTAATTAAAAAAAAATCAATATTTTCTTCATCAGAAAAAAATAAAACTATATGTATGATTCCAGAAAACGAATACGCGCCATATTATAAAAATTACATTCAACAAATTGAAAATAACGGGAAATCGATTTTAGCCAATCTTGAAATTTCTCAAAAAGAATTTGAGGAATCGCTCTCTGAACTTTCCAAAAAGAAACAGCTTTATGCTTATGAAACTGGAAAATGGACAGTGAAAGAAGTAGTACAGCATATTATTGACACAGAACGTGTTTTTTGTCACAGAGCTTTGTGTTTCGCAAGAAATGACAAAACGTCTTTACCAGGATTTGATCAAGATTTATTTGTTGCAAATGTGGATGCAAATGCAAGAAATTGGACAGATTTATTAGCGGAAATGGCAATCGTAAGGCAAGGCACTATCTTATTATTTAAAAGTTTTTCGGATTTAGCGTTGCTAAGAATAGGAGAGGGTTCAGGGAAAAAAATGTCAGTCAGAGCGATCGGTTTTTTGTGCTCAGGACATCAAATACATCACATAAAAGTGCTAAAAGAAAGGTACTTTTAGGTTCAAAATTCAATATTCAATTTTATCCTGCTTTTCCGTCCATTTTTGGAAAGGTTCTAAGGCAATTTCTCTTCCAATTTGTTCGAAAGGAATACTCCTTTTTTCATAAGGCAACGGAATTTCTTTATAAATAAAAGCATCATCAAACCCTATATTTGCTGCATCTTGCTGATTGCTTCCATAAAAAACTTTGTCAGGTCTTGCCCAATAAATGGCTCCCAAACACATAGGACAAGGCTCACAAGAAGTATAAATAATGCAACCATCCAACTGAAAAGAACCAATATTTTTGCAAGCGTCTCTAATGGCTGTAACTTCTGCATGTGCAGTTGGATCGTTGGTAGAGGTTACTTTGTTGTTTCCACTACCAATAATTTCTCCATCTTTCACTACAATACAACCAAAAGGACCTCCTTCGTTGTTTTGCATTCCTTTTAAAGCTGCTTTTACAGCTTCATTCATATAGCTTTCGTGGGTCATTTTTTTAGCTTTTAGCAATTTGCATTTGGCTTTTAGCAATTAGCTTTTAGTATTTAGGAAAATTAATTAAAAAAAAGAAATTTTAATATCAAACTTAATTTATATTAAAACTAAAAACTTAAGATTAAAGTCTACTTAAAACTCCCAATCATTTCTTCTGGTTTTACCCAAGCATCATATTCTTCTGGAGTTACATAGCCCAAACGTACTGCTTCCTCTTTCAAAGTAGTTCCGTTTTCGTGAGCGGTATTTGCAATTTCAGCAGCTTTGTAATAGCCAATTTTTATGTTCAAAGCAGTCACCAACATCAATGAATTATTCAATAATTCTTTGATTCTTGTGTAATTTGGTTCAATTCCGATGGCACAATTTTCATCAAAAGAAACACAAGCATCTCCTAATAATTGCGCAGATTGTAGCACATTTGCGGCCATCATTGGTTTGAAAACATTCAATTCATAATGTCCTTGTGTGCCACCAATTGTCACTGCAACATCATTTCCCATTACTTGTGCACACACCATGGTCATAGCTTCACATTGTGTAGGATTTACTTTTCCGGGCATGATTGACGAACCTGGTTCATTTGCAGGAATGATAATTTCGCCAATTCCAGAACGAGGACCTGAAGCCATCATTCGAATATCATTCGCAATTTTATTTAAAGAAACAGCAATTTGTTTTAAAGCGCCATGAGTTTCTACTAATGCATCATGAGCAGCCAATGCTTCAAATTTATTTTTAGCGGTGATAAAAGGCATTCCAGAAAATTCTGCAATGTATTTAGCGACCAAAACGTCATAACCAGCAGGCGTATTTAATCCTGTTCCAACAGCAGTTCCACCCAAAGCCAATTCAGATAAATGCGCTAACGTGTTTTTCAACGCTTTCAATCCGAAGTTTAATTGTGCTACATATCCTGAAAACTCTTGCCCTAAAGTCAGTGGAGTTGCATCCATTAAATGTGTTCTTCCAATTTTAACAACGGTTTTAAAAGCTTCAGATTTTGCTTGTAAGGTATTTCGTAATTGTTCAATTCCAGGAATGGTGGTTTCTACGATTTTTTTGAATGCTGCAATATGCATTCCTGTTGGAAAAGTGTCATTTGAAGATTGAGATTTGTTCACATCATCATTTGGTTGAATCGCTTTTTCGCCTTCACCAATTTTTCTTCCAGCAAGTTCTTGAGCTCTGTTAGCAATCACCTCATTAACATTCATATTTGATTGTGTTCCAGAACCAGTTTGCCAAATAACCAATGGAAATTGATCATCTAATTTTCCTTCTAAAATTTCATCACAAACTTTGGCAATCAAATCTCTTTTCTCTGAAGACAATACGTTTAAATCACAATTAGCATACGCTGCTGCTTTTTTCAAGATAGCAAAACCGTAAACGATTTCAAGCGGCATAGAAGCAGATGGGCCTATTTTAAAGTTATTTCGTGAACGCTCAGTTTGTGCGCCCCAATATTTATCAGCAGGAACATTTACGTTGCCCATTGTGTCTTTTTCGATTCTGTATTGTGTCATTTTTATGAAATTTTTTCGAGATACAAATTTACAAAAACAAAGAGAAAAGGAGCTAGGAAAGTCTTAAAACTGTTATATTTTTTTTGGTTACATTTTTAAAATGAAATAAAAAAAAGCTTTTTAAGAGAAAATTAATGATTTTGATTGTAATAGTTGAAAATATATTTTTATTTTTGCGTTACTAATATATAAAATAGTAAAATAGAATACAATGTTAGATTTTTCACAGTTTTCAGGATTAGTTTTGTTCATGTTTATTTTTACAGCTGGTTTTTGGTTGTTATTATTTTTATTAACATTTGTAGTTCCTTATTGGATTGGCGGAACTATTTGGGAAAACATGAAATTAAAAAAAGAAGCTAAGAAAGCTGCTGAAGCTGCTAAAGAAAAGTAATTTTTCTTTTAAATATATTACAAAAGCCCGCTTTTTGCGGGTTTTTGCATTTTGTTTAAAAAGTTTTGACTTTAAAGTAGATGAGAATTAGGATAAATAATCTACTAACCCGTGGGTGTAATTATTAAAAACATTCATTCGAGCGTTTTTTGTGAAGTAAAACGGAAAAAAAAATGTATCATGAGTCATTTTTAACACTAATTTTTCTGTTCTCGATAAGATTTTCTATGGAAAATCGAACTGACAAAAAATTATTGTCAAAAATTAATAACACCCTAAGGGTTCAATAATATTTTTCAATAATTTTTGAAGTTATGTTATAAATTAAAATACATATTTTGAAATTCTTGCTTTAAAATCTTTAAATTTGAATGAATTGAAATCTTATTACATGTAAGAAGATTTTAATGTAATTAAAAAACAACAATCATGAAACCTACTTATTCAAAAATATACAGAATACTGCATTGGTCAATTGCAATTACATTTACACTGATGTTAATCACTATTTTTCTTAGGTTAACTTGGATGAACAAATTTAATGTTGCAGAAATTATTGGAAATTATCTCAATAAAAACGATGTTGTTTTAAGTCAAGATCAATTAATTGTCTTGGCAAAACAAATCAGACAACCAATGTGGGATTGGCACATTTATTTGGGATATGTTTTATCTGGATTGTTTTTAATACGATTTACATTGCCATTTTTTGGTGAAATGAAATTTCAAAACCCTTTGGATAAAAAAGCAACTACCAAAGAAAAATTTCAAAAATGGATTTATATTATTTTTTATGTGTGTGTGATTATTTCTTTGATAACTGGATTGATTATCAAATTTGGTCCAAAAGAATTCAAAAAATCAATGGAATCCATTCATGAACTCTCAATTTATTATTTAGTAGCATTTATTGTACTTCATTTAGTAGGCGTTTTAATCTCAGAATTTATTGATGACAAAGGAATTATTTCAAGAATTGTAAGTGGTGAAAAGAAAAAAGTATAGTAATAAAACAACTTCTGAAATATAAACTTAATTTAAAGTTTTTTATCAATCTGAATTGAATCAATTTTCTTTTCATAAATGTATTCTAATTGATATTGTTTGCTTTTAACTACAATATTATTTTTGAAAATCAATTCTAAACATTCTTGGTTATTGTTAAAAGCACCAGGTTTAAAACCTAGATTATAATTCCATATTTCAGGGGAATTTGCTTTAATGCGATCATCCCAGCCATACCATTCACTTGTTCCTAAAACTTTTTGAACTTCGGCTTTTGTTTTTCCTTTAAAAAGCTGTAATTCATGAATTTCGTTACTCATTTCATAACGTAAAGCAGGAGCTTCTTTCCACGCAGCCGCATCAAAATGTTTTTGATGATGATAACTGCTAAAAATATTTAATAGCGGATAAAACACATAATAATAAACGATTGGCGTGAGAACAATACTGACAATTAGCGTAAGCCATTTTCGTTCATCAATAGTTTTAACAAAAAGCCAAACCAACACAAAAACAATAATTAAAAAAACAACAAATAAAGGAGTAAGAATCATATTTAGTGGTTACTTATGAATTTGATAAACATAACTAAAGTGCAAATACTGTATTTTAGCCTGCAAACTTATAAAATTTTTGGCTTTTTTGATACGTAGTAAGCTAGTTTTTTGTTTTACGATTTCAAATGGTAATTTTCTTTCAATTCAAAATATTTGAAAGTTTAAAATTATTCTGTAAATAATTTTTATTCATTCTGAATCATTTTTTTACCTTTCTCTAAAGCAATATTTTTCTCAAATTTGTTATAAATGATAAGTATTATGAGACCAAATGTAATCGCTGAAATAATTAATACAGTGTTTAGCAATCCAGTTACTGAAAACGAAATTCGCAGCAAAATAGTAGAAATGATAAATCCAGAGTTTCTGAAAACTTTGTGAAATTCATCTGTATGAAAAAATGAGAATAAAAGTAAAATTACATCAGTAATTATCAAGATTGAAAAAAACTGTTCAAAAAAGATATTATTGATGTTTGTGAAAGAAATATTTGAATCGGTATTTACGCCTATTGAAGAGTAAGACCAATTAGTAAACGAATAAATGGTTACAAAAAAGACTACAGGCACTAATAAAGTTGCCAATATTTGTTTGAATTTAATAAACCTTGCAATACCCTCTTTCTTTAGTTCATCATTATCATAATTGTATCTTTTTTTACTTTGAATATAGAATTGATAAATCAGAAAAAACAGCAATAATGATGCAATAATATCATAAGTAAACTGCAAATCATACTTGATAGTAAACCATTCAGATGAAAGTGTTAAGTTAGAAAGGTCTTTAAAAATTCGTCTAATAATAATAAGTGAGATAATTTCGTATTGTTTACTTATATAAATAGTGAATGATTTTGGGAGATAGTAAATCAATAAATACACTTCATAGACAAGAATAAATGAGAATGGTGTATAAATTGCAGCGATAGGATTTGTCAATAAATCCGAAGATTCAGCGAGTACAATATATCCAAAATCGACTAAAAAAATAATCAATAAGTGTATTAAAAAACTCGCGATAGAAATGATTAAGATGATTTTTTCGGTTTTTTTTCGAGTAACATCGGATAAAAACTTTTTGTAAAGCAATTCGTAATATTTATTAAATTCCATATAAAAAAAATTATATTCCAAATGTAAACATAAAAACAATAACTTTTTTATTTATGTCTAAACCAACAATCTAAGCGTTTGTTTTCGTATTCTTTAAAAATAGTATTTACAGGTTTTCCATGAATCAATTGATTGTTAAATTGTGTTCTTGCCAAATAATTAAAAGCACCCATATCGCCAGTAAAAGCGGTTTTATTTTCGGAATTGTAGTTTTTATGAATGTCACACAGTTTCTGAACAAAATCAAAGAAAATAGTGATTTCACCACCAATAATTCCGCAGTTTAAAAGTGAAGCATTCTTAAACTTTTCTTCATAATCAGCATACTCTTTAATTGTTTTTCTAAAGTGAAAACTGTGGCTTTTCATCCAATCATTGTCAAGAATTTTGGGTTCGTCACCACAAAAAATCGCAGTTGGATTTTCAATAAAATAAGATTCTATAAAAGGATTTTTAATAAGAGTAACATCAGAAACATCTGTTACAAAAACATTCTTGATAAGATTTAGATGTTTTTCTAAAAAATCTTTGTAAACAAAATAACGAAATGCGTTTGGATTGAACTTTGGATTGTAGGCTATTTTAATAAAAGAAATATACTCATTTTGATATTTTTTGCAGGTTTTTTCGATGAAGTTATTGTGAAAAATAATCCCTTGAAGTTTAGCATTTGCTACAGATTCTGCCCAATTTCGAACCAACTCATAATTGTCATGCGCAAGTGTTGTACTCCTGTTTACGTCATATACTCCAGTAATATGACAAGCCAAAAGTATATTTGAATTTGGAGCTAAACTAGGTTTTGTAACAGCCATTAATTCACATTTGAAATTTGCTTTTTAAGTGTCGAGCAAATACTATTTGGCATATTTCTATAATAAATATAAGTTCTAAGATTTACTTTTTTAACCAAAAATTGTTTCTTAGCTCGTTCATAAAAATCAGCATCCGCGGCAAAACCATTTTTAAATTTAATGATTTCAAATACTTTTTTTCGTCCAAACAAAGTACCAAAAAGAATTCCGTCATCTAAATGAATCAATTTTGTATGATCATTTTTATCAGGAACAAAATAATCTTCGATTGAACCAACAATTGTTTCTGTTGTAGAACAAATCAAATCGACGTTTTCGATTTCTTGCAAACAGGAACTTAAATGTTGGGGTTTATATTCGTCATCGCTATCAATAATGGTGATAAATTCGCCAACACTATTCAAAACTCCACGATTTATAGATGCCGATTGACCACGATTGCTGTGTCTGATATAAATTATTTTATTTTCATGTTTTTCAACATATTTTAATAAAGATTTACGATTTGAATCATTGCTACCATCATCAATAATAATGAGTTCAAAGTCATTAAAATCTTGTTGTAAAACGGAATCTATAGCTCTTTTGATATGAGAAAAATCGGTATTATACAGAGCCATTAACACCGATATTTTTACTTTTTTTAGCATTTTTCCTTGTAAAAACAATTTTTGCAAAGATAAAGAAAGACTTACGAACAGCTATTGATTTAAGGTATTTATAATTTTAATTTTTAATCAAATAATTGTTTTGTTAAAGTAAATTTGTTTAAAAAGGTAAATAGAAATTTTATGACCTGATTAGTTGTTTTAACTATCAAAACATCACTCTAAACTCTTTTGCCCATTCAACATCAAAAATGCTTTCAAAAACTGACCAATATTACCATCCATGACCGCATCAACATTGCCTGTTTCGTGAGCTGTTCTAACATCTTTTACCAATTTATAAGGATGCATCACATAATTGCGAATCTGACTTCCCCATTCGTTTTTCATTTTGTTAGCTTCAATATCATCTCTGGCAGCTTGTTGTTTTTTAAGCTCAATTTCATACAATTGCGACTTCAACATTTGCATAGCAGTTGCTCTGTTATCATGCTGTGAACGCGAATTGGAACACTGAATTTGAATGCCTGTTGGTTTGTGTGTGAGTTG